>CAZZZI010000232.1:0-7422 GCA_964658415.1 uncultured Sphingomonas sp.
TGGACGACTGGGACCGTTGCGGCCGCGACGTGCCGACCATCGTCAACCTGATGCCCTCGGGCAAATACCTGATGGAAGAGTTCTTCTACGCCGGCGGACTGCCTGTCGTCATCAAGCGTCTCGGTGAAGCCGGCCTGCTCCACAAGGACGCATTGACGGTCTCGGGCGAGACGATCTGGGACGAGGTCAAGGACGTCGTCAACTGGAACGAAGACGTCATCCTGCCGACGGAAAAGGCTTTGACGCAGTCGGGCGGCATCGTCGTCGTGCGCGGCAACCTGGCACCCAAGGGCGCAGTCCTGAAGCCATCGGCCGCATCGCCGCATCTGTTGTCGCACCGGGGCCGGGCGGTCGTGTTTGAAGACATCGACGACTACAAGGCGAAGATCAACGACGACGCGCTCGACATCGATGAGACCTGCATCATGGTCATGAAGAACTGCGGCCCGAAGGGCTATCCCGGCATGGCCGAAGTGGGCAACATGGGCCTGCCGCCGAAGGTGCTGAAGAAGGGCATCACAGACATGGTGCGCATCTCGGATGCCCGCATGTCCGGCACTGCCTACGGCACCGTCGTGCTGCACACCTCGCCGGAAGCCGCCGTCGGCGGACCGCTGGCCGTCGTGCGCAACGGCGACATGATCGAGCTCGACGTGCCGAACCGCCGCCTGCATCTCGACATTTCCGATGCCGAGCTGGCGCAGCGCCTGGCCGATTGGCAGCCGCAGCACGACCTGCCGACCTCTGGCTATGCCTTCCTGCACCAACAGCATGTCGAAGGTGCCGACACCGGCGCCGACCTCGACTTCCTCAAGGGCTGTCGCGGCAGCGCCGTCGGCAAAGACAGCCACTAGGCGGCACAGGACACCGGATCTGAATGGGAAGGCGGGGCCGATAGCTCCGCCTTTTCCTTTTCGGCGGCGCCAAAACCTCCCGGTCGCAACAGGCGAGGCGGCTTGCCGGGTGCGCAAGCCTCAGGGTCGCCTGTCGTTCTCCCGCCCAGCCTGCCCCATCTCGTCGCATAAAGGTTGTGGCAGACGGTTCGCAAATCGTGATAGTTCATGGGCATGAACGACAAGCATCGACATCTTTGGCCCGGCGTTCCGCTCGCGCTCGGTTCAGCGGTTCTCTTCGGAGCGTCGGCGCCGCTCTCCAAGTTGCTGCTCGGATCGGTCGATCCCTGGCTGCTGGCAGGCATTCTCTATGCCGGAGCCGGACTTGGACTTGCTGCTGTCGGTGGCGCGCGCCGCCTGACCGGGCTGCCGAGCGTCGAGGCCGCACTGCAAAAAGCCGATATTCCCTGGCTGGTCCTCGTTGTTCTGTTCGGTGGCGTGCTCGGCCCGCTGTTGCTCATGCTCGGCCTGTCGCGCACCTCTGCATCCTCGGGATCGCTGCTCCTCAATCTGGAGGGCTTGGCGACCATGGGTATCGCCTGGCTTGTCTTTCGCGAGAACGTCGACCGTCGCCTGTTGCTTGGCGCCATGGCCATCCTCGCCGGGGCTGTCGTCCTGTCCTGGAGCGGCGGTGCGTTTCGCCTCGACATCGGCGGACTGCTGATTGCCGCCGCTTGCCTGTCGTGGGGAATCGACAACAACCTCACCCGCAAGTTATCGTCGGCCGACCCCGTTCAGATCGCGATGATCAAGGGTCTTGTCGCAGGCACGACCAACCTCGTGTTGGCGATCGTCTTCGGCGCGACGATGCCGGCTGTCACTCTCGTCCTGGCGGGTGCAGTGATCGGATTTCTCGGCGTCGGCGTGAGCCTGGTGATGTTCATGCTCGGGCTTCGCCATCTCGGCACAGCCCGGACAGGCGCCTACTTCTCGCTGGCTCCGTTCATCGGCGCAATGCTCGCGGTGGTCATTTTTGGCGAGGCGGTGACCGTTCAACTCGTGGCAGCGGGCGTTCTCATGGGCATCGGCCTGTGGATCCATCTGGCCGAGCGTCATGACCACGACCATGTCCACGAGGCGCTGGAACACGAGCACGCCCATGTCCACGACGAGCACCACCAGCATGCCCATGACGGACCGGTCACCGAGCCCCATTCTCACTGGCATCGACACGAGCCGCTGAAGCACAGGCACGCCCATTTTCCGGACCTGCACCACCGCCATTCCCATGAATGATCACTGCGGAGCGGACGGGATAGGCCAGGCGGCGCCAAGCGGACACAGCGATCGCAGGTGAAAGCTGCGCTGCCTTGCCACGGATGCCGCCACCGGCGCCGATCTCGACTTCCCAAGTGCTGTCGCTGCAAGACCCACGGCAAGGACAGCCGGTAGGCATCGAACAGAAGAGATCGACGAAGGGGTGGGGCAACAACTTGCCTTTCCCTGTCGAGCGTCTTGCCAGCGGATGGGGTTGCCGGAGACGACGCGGATCGCGCATCCGCATCCGTCGGCTCCACGACCGGCTCCTCAGCGGACATAGCTTCCGAATGGTCGGGCGCCGGTCCAGCCGAGTGTTCCTATCACGGGTGGCTCGATCGTTGTGATGAGCCATTCCTCGGTGTTGTGCCAGGAAATCTCCCGGAAGCTGACTTTGAGCTTTCCGATCTCTTGCCACCAAGCCATCAGGGTATCCGGAGGCTCCATCGATCTCGGATTGTATTGAAACGGTAGCCCGCGCGCATTGAGATCAGACAGCTTGGAATAGAGGTCTTCGTTTTCCCAGACATTCCCTTCATCGGCAAAGGCAATTTCCTGGGTGTCTTGATCCTGTCCCCACAGACGTCTGGGCCCGATGAGGACGATGCAGCCATTCGATAGATGAGACACCGTCAGGGGCGGTGGTTCCCCGGGCTTCCCAAATTGAACTGCGAACGGAAGTTTGCGTCCAGGATACATCATGAGGCTCCGCGCGGTCTCATGTCATAACCCGGCGCGGGACGCAGGTCATCCTGCGGCTGATGGGAGCGACGCCGGTCATCCCACAGCGCTCCAGAAGCCGTACTTCTTGCCGTGGCTTCGCTTCAGACGCGCCACATAGCTCGCGTGGTCCGCAAAGGTGCCGAAATCGGCGATGTGGGGGGCGAGCGCCGCCGAAGTGGCAAGGTGCCGTGCGGCGTGGCGATAGCGGCTGGACCGCCCGTTATCCAGCGAGAAGTCGATCATGGCGCGCAGAAGGACGGTGGCCGCCAGGGGATGATTGTCCTGCAGCCACTCGGCGGCACCCGTCAGGATGTCGTATTGGTCTCCGTCGATCTCCTTTGCGCGGGCAAGCACCAGCTTTGCCGCCAGCGATGGCGCCGGCCAGGCGGCAAAGAACATCAGCGCGCGATGCACATCCTCGAAGCCCGCCGCATGGGCAAAGGCTTTCTCCTCGGCCTCGACGTCGTCGAAATCGGGGAGCCGCCGGATGAAGGCCCGAAGGTGTTCGGCATTGAGATCCCGCTCGAAACACCGCCAGCGAAAGGCCTGGGCGTCCGCCTGCTGTCCCAGCGCCTCCAGCGTCTCGACGCGCGCGTCCTGCCATTCGGCATCCACCGTCGGGCAGCCCGTCGGCGGTGCCTTGTCGAGGGCCGCCAGCGCCTCCGACGCACGGCCCGCCTTCAGCAGCCGACCGGCGATCTCGGCAGCGATGGCGGGAACGGTCTGCGACTTCTCGCTCTGCTGGCGAATGAAGGCATCGACATCGCCCTCGGCATCGGCGATTTGCTCGAGCGCGATGCGGACTGCGGACTCCCGGTGACGGCGATCGATCTCGTCGCCATAGATGGGGCCATTCATGCTCCAGCCGACCTTGACGCGCTCCGTCGGTATCTCCACCTCTTCCGCGCGCCACGCGGCCAAGAGGTCTTTCAGCCGTGCCAGCCCGTCCTTGCCCAATGCGGGCGCCAGCGCCGGGATCAGCGGATCGCATTCGCCATAGGCGTTGCGCTTGATTGCGGCAAACGCCTCGTCGGCCAGCCGTTTTCGGTGCGAAACTCGTGGGGCGATGGTACCTAGATCGAGGCACGCGGCATGGAAGCTGCCGATGATCAGGCCGTTGCTGTCGTCGCAGCGCGCAAAGATGGAGCCGGCCAGTTCGAGGAAGTGCCACAGCAGGTCCATGGCCTCGTCGGGATCGCCAGCGGCGATAGTTCCGGAAATCATCGTGCGCTGGGTTTCCAGGTCGCTCTTCAACGCCTTGATCTTGCGCCAGTCGATGATCGTCCTTGCCCGGTCGATCGACGCCAGCCGCTTGCGCACCTCGCGCGCCACCTCGGCCGTGCTCTGCGCACCGGCGAGCTCCAGCCGCAGCCGCCGCTTGTGGGCGGCATTGCCCGTGCTGATCTCGATCAGCAGCTCGGAAAGCCGCTCGGCCCCGAGCGCCTCCAGGTTCTTCGCATTCAGGGTCGTCTTTGCGGCCATCGGACATCTGCTTCGTTGGTTGCGATCCGGCCTCCCGGAGAACCAAGATTAGCCGCCGGAACCGCGCGGAGCAATCGCGACACACAGGAAAATACGTCTCCTTCGCCTCCGCCAAAACCATATTGACGAGCCGAAACAAGGCACTCGCCCGCGACGCCGATAAAAATGCATGTTCAGGCAAAACAGCTGCGGGCAGGGGGTTGCATCGCCAAGAGAATCCTTTATATGACGACGCACCGGCGAAGACCTGAGGCATGCCACAGGGATCTCTATTGGGGAATAGTTCAACGGTAGAACGACGGACTCTGACTCCGTTAATCTTGGTTCGAATCCAGGTTCCCCAGCCAACGTCTCGCCAAACAAATCACTGAGCTATTTGGGCATTTTCGCAAGAACGCGGCTATTTATTACGCCCGCTTTTTCCTTCGTTTCGCGGTATTCCCTGCGGCCACCGGCGAATGCGTGCAACATGGGATGTGACCGAGGCCGTGATTGCCGGTATCAATTCCAATTTACTTTCTTGACAGAAGTCGACTGCACTGGAACTACAGTCCGATGGAGACGACAATGGATGACCTGATAGGAGTGGGCCTCTACACCCCTGCGGAAGCGGGTCGGCTTCTTCATGTCGCTCCAGCAAAAATTTCTCGTTGGCTGCGTGGTCATTCGATCAAGGATAAGTCTTACCCTGGCTTGTGGCGTTCTTCGATCAAGTTTGACGGCGACGACCGCACCTACCTCGCTTTCCGCGACCTGATGGAAATAAGGGTTGCCGATGCATTTATTCGTGTGGGGGTCCCTGCTATCCAAGTGCGGGCCGCGATAGAATATGCGCGGGAGGTGATGGGACGCGACTACCCACTGGCGACACAGCAATTCATAACAGACGGTCGCAACATCATGTTGCGCGTTTTTGAAGAGGACGCGGAGGGCGTCAAGAGTGAGCGTCTGCTTAACCTCTTCAAAAGGCAATACGAATTCAGAGAAATTATCGAGCCGCTACTGAAGACTGTTGATTTCGATGATTCCGGTTCACCCAAGCTGTGGTACCCCGCAGGCCGAAAAGTGAATATCATTGTCGATCCGGCTCGAGCTTTCGGCCAGCCTATTGATGGCGCGTCGAGCGTCCCAACCTTCATATTATCCACCAGTGCCGCTGAATTGGGTATTGAGGAAGCGGCTATCGCATATGATGTGTCTGAGGCGGCAGTTCGCCGTGCTTTAGAATTTGAACACTCTCTAAATTGAGCGAGCAGAAGATTGAAGATTTTCTTCGACAACTGCACGCCTCCACTTTTAGCCTCAACTTTGAATGGCTTCATAAGTCACTACGGCCACTCCGCCGTGCACATCCGCGATGTCGAGGCGCTCCCCAATGGCAGAAACTCATCGGACGTGGAATGGATTGAGTATCTGCGAGCGTCCCCACTGGTTTGGTCGTTCGTAACGGGAGATGGAAGAATCTTGAAAAACCCGCCTGAAAGGCGTGCCCTTCGCTCGTCGGGACTTCATGGTTTCGTACTAGCGCCTGCTTATCAGAAGACGGCTCACAACCAAGTTGCTGCGTCACTCCTCTGGCATTGGCCGGAAATGCTCAAACTTACGGAAATTTTGGCAGCGCCTTCGATGCATGAAATTCCCATCAACCGAACGACAAAGCTCAGAACTCTTCCGCTATGACGCTTTAGCCAACGTTCGATGCGATGGGCCAATGAATAGCGGTTCTGTTCGCAAATCCCCGATCACGAAGTTACGGGATGCCCCCCCCTCGACTTCGTCGCGTTTTCAATTAATCTCTCTGAATGCTAACCTCGCGGGATAACATGTCTTGTTTTTGCGGCTCTCATGCCCGGCAACGACTTTCGCCGCGGCATCACAGGAAATGCGAGCGCTGAAAATGCTTTGGTTGGCGGCAGAGCAGCGGTGCTGCCTGGCAATCCGGACGGGACCAGCATGGGTAAACTACCGGTAGGAATCATCGGAATATCTTGGTTTCGTCCCGAGGATTACGACAGGCTCCGCAACTCCGTGTTTGTCGATGGAGACGATTTGCATGAGACCTATGCAGAGTGGCTAACGTCAGCAGAGACAGCCGTCGTCCAATTTATCACTGCAGGACACGCTGTTGAGCGGGTCTATATCGATGCGGACGAATTCTCCGAGTGGTGTGTTGCCGAAGGAATAGCCGCTGACAGCACGGCGCGCAGCCGCTACGCAAGCGCTGTTGTTGGCCGGAAATATCTGGACGAAAAGTGACGGGACCGTATATCGCCGCGATCCGCAACCTGTCGTATTCGTTGTGCAACGTCCGGTTTTTGCCCGATGCCGGTGAGCGCCCCACCCCTGCGCATGGCATTGCCCTCGTGAGGGGCAACTCGAGCAACGGCACGGACATCACATCTAGTCCCGTCCCAGCATCCCGATCAGAACCTTGTTGCCCTCCCGGTTGCCGCATCCGCAGCGGAGCATATGGCGGAGGTTCAGGAGATAGTGGTCACCGACTATCCGTTCGACTGCCACCTTGTCCAACCAGGATACATGCTCGCACTTGCTGCACTTCGCCCCCAGCACCTCCCACTCCCTGAGACCCTTCAGCGTCTCGTATTGCTGACCGTCGTGCTCGCGGAACGACGCTGGCCGGAAGGGCGCTGTCAGGTTGATGCTGCGACGGTGCTTCACCGTCAGTCCCCCCGCTGAAACTTCGGTGTCCATCCGGAAGCAACGCCGCTTCCGATCGAACCCGGCGCCGTACGCACGTCTTCGTGCCGGGATGTCGCATCGGCGATCACGCTGCGCAGAGCATCCATGGCATTGCGGCCATACGAGTCGAGCAGCGCGCGGGCGAGGTCGCCCTCGGTCGGCCAAGCTTCGGCATGATTGGTCAGGGCGGTCAATTCGCTCTCCGATAACTAGGATCTGAATCCGTGAATTGGAATATGTTCCTATTTTGTTCTAGTTCTCCGGCGAGTCAATCCCGAATTCAAAAGTCCGCGCTGATTTTCACCGGCAGGCCGGTTCTGCCGAGCAGGCCTTCTGTTGAGAGGTTCCATTACGAGAGCCTGTTGCC
>CAZZZI010000233.1:0-7367 GCA_964658415.1 uncultured Sphingomonas sp.
TTCCACTAGATTTCCATCCGGTTGAATATCGCCGCAGGTAGGTTGCGAATGATCAGCATAATGTATCGCCAAAAGCCAGGCGCATAGGCAACAGATCCCCCGCGGTAGGCGCGGGCGTGGGTGATTTCTGCAATCTGTTCAGGCTGCGCCCAGAGCGCGCCCTTGCGGTTCATTCCTTCGGTCATCGGCGTGACTGTTGGGCCTGGCTTAACCAGAACAACGCGTGGCCCCTTGTCGGCGAAGCGGTGGGCGATACCCTGAACCAGCGTTTCGAGGCCAGCCTTGGCCGCGCCATAGATGAAATTGGCGCGCCGCCCGCGGTCGCCAGCAACGGAACCGATGACGACGAGACTGCCGCGTCCCTGGGTTTCGAGCGTATTGGCCGCCGTCAGGCACCATGCGGCAGCCGAATTGAAGTTGACGCACAGGATCTCTTCGGCTGCGACCAAGTCACGCTCGGCTGCACCTTGATCACCGAGAATGCCGTAGGCGATCAACACATGGTCGACACCACCTATTTGCTGGACGAAATCGGCAAACTGCGTGTCAGCGTCGGTTGCAGCCGCAAGATCGCTTATGGCCACCTCGGCCATTTCCGCTCCACGTGCCTTAAGATCCACGGCCATCTGCGACAGCCGGCCAGCATCGCGTCCTACCAGAAGAATCGAGGCCCCCTCCTTTGCGTAAAGTCGGGCCGTGCATGCAGCGATTGACGAAGTCGCTCCCAAAATGATGACGCGCAATTTTCTTTCCTTCATACTTGCGAGACACGCTGCCAAAAGTGAGAGCTGAACCCGGTATCTAGGTGTTTAGCGAATTCCTGCCAAGCGGGATAACCCTGCTGAAACATCTGAGCTGACATCCTGCCGTCCTTGGCGGGATAAAGCCGGCCGCCGGCCTCCAGAACGATAGCGTCGAGGCGCTCCATCAGCCTAAGTGTTCTGCCACCATGGTTTGGGAAGTCCAACGCGAGGGTTGTACCCTCTTTAGGAAACGACAGTAGGCCAGGCGATTTCAAGGCCCCGAACGTCTTCAGAACAGCGAGGAACGACCCTTGGCCGCTCGCGGAGATGGCCTTCAACATGTCCCTGGTCGCGTCCTCCTGAACTGCGAAAGGAACAACTGACTGATATTGAAACATTCCATCTCGGCTGTATAGCCTGTTCCAGCGACCGATCGAGTCCAACGGGTAAAAGAATGGATGTAGTCCAATACGGGCTACTCCACTTTTGCGCCTGCCGTTCCAGTAATAAAGTGCATTGAAAGCGCTTATCGAATATCTATTCATCGCCAATTTGGGCAGGTTCATAGGCATGGTGAACATGGTATTGCTTCGGTCGGGCAGCGTGGAGCCTGTCTTGGCGTGATTGCCGCGCGAAAACAAACCACGGCCTAGAGACGTACCTTTGGCGAGGCAGTCGATCCACGAGACCGTATAATCAAAGTTCTGTTCGCTTTCCCTAGCCAGCGTAAAAAAGTCATGTAGATCCCCGAAAGGAATATTTTCGGCATCGATACTCGCACTTTCAACGGCGATCAGTTCAAGTTCGACCCAGGTGATTAGGCCTGTAAGCCCTAGACCGCCAATAGTCGCGGTAAACAATTCGGAGTTTTGCGTCGGAGAAAGCTCAAGCTCTTCGCCATCTGATCGCAAAAGGCCTAAACTTCGAACCCACCGTCCGATCGAACCACTTTTATGGTGGTTCTTACCATGGATGTCGTTTCCGACAGCACCGCCTAGGGTCACATACCTCGTACCCGGCGTCACCGGGAAAAAAAACCCTTGTCGCACGATTAACCGCAGAAGCGAGTCGAACGACAGGCCGGCTTCCGCACGCAGAATACCCCCGGTGGGGTCGAAATAGATGATCCGATCGACACCGGCCATATCGATGACGCCGCCTGCTGGATTAAGGCCACTGTCGCCGTAAGAGCGCCGTAAGCCGGTTCCGAGCAAGGTCAGACCCTGCTGGCGGCCGGTAAGCGCGGTCGCCTTCAACTGGTCACGCCATACAGGCCGTGCGACCTGGTGCTCTTCTTTCAGCACGTTCCCCCAGGAGTGAAAATCGTCTTGGCGGCTAAAGGTCGTCATAACGCCACCAAAAAAAGCAGTGCCACAACAATACCGAGACCAATACTCACGCGGTCGCGGATTGCAAAACTAACGGGATCGTCATTCATTTGACCACGATGCGACAGCAGCCAGATACGGCCTAGCCAGATTGCCATGATAATTGAAATGCCGCTGAGCAACTCAGGACGCGTATAGGCGAAACCCGGTGTCAACTCTTGCAATACGAAGATCATAAACACCACAAGGGAAGCGATCGCCGCACCAACGCCGAGCGCCAAGGTTAGCGCAGCATCCTCGAGCTGGTAGCCGCGACTCGTGAGGCTATCGGCTCCACTGGAGGCGGCACGCACGATCTCCGTGTGACGTTTGGCTGTTGCCAATGAGAAGAAAAAGAAAACGGCGAATGTCAACAGCCATTCCGGCCGCTGATTTTCTAGCAAAGTGATTCCCATGATCAGGCGGGTGGTAAACAGAATGCCAATGATTAGCGTATCTAGGAGCGGCACCCTTTTGAGGCCCAGGGAATAGGAACCCGTGATGAGAAGGTATGCCAGGAGCGCAGTCGCGAACTCAAGCGACAATATTAGTGCTACGAAAAATCCACCGAGTAGCAGAGAGCCCGCTATAAAAAATCCGGAGCTAATGGCGAGGCGACCACTGGCCAACGCACGGCTTCGCTTAGACCAGTGGTGACGGTCGGCGTTAAGGTCAGCGATATCATTGAGCAGATAAGTGGCGGAGGTAACTGCCAAAAGGCAGAAAAATGCCAGGATTGTCTGCGCAATCAACGAAGGATTAGTCCATTCGTGGGCCAGGATAATCGGGACAAAGAGCAAGATATTCTTTGTCCAGTGGTGGACGCGAATTGCTCTCATGAACTCCCTGACCTTCAAGGGAGTATTATGGAACTCCTGAAGAACAGGCTTACCGAGCATTTTTGCACGTTGGCTGACATCCTGGCTGGTACCGGCGAGCACTATGCCATCTGATGCCTCCCATACGGGAATATCGACATCGTGGTCTCCTGCATAGATGAAGCCACTGGGAAACTGCTTTTGAAGGTAGGCCGCCTTCGCCTTGCCCTTCAAATTCACGTTCGCCGAACCAGTGGCAGATGCAAAAATCCCTACCCGCTGTGCGATTTTGTCGACAATCGTTTGGTCGGCGGCAGAACACAAATGCAACCTATGTCCTTCCTGCGCTTTCTCACGTAGCCATTTTACCAGGTCTTCGCGCAAGGGGAACACCTCGTCAACGACATTGACCTCGCTTGCCAGCGCCGCTTTGAGCGCATGTCGTCCCTTGGTCAGGGAGAGGAGAGAGCGACCGAACCCTACAGGGTTACGAAATAATGCCATTGCTGCAGTTTCGTGAAGCGTATCAGACAGTACCAGCGTCCCATCGAGATCAACGACGATGGGCAGTTTTGATTTCGGAGCACCGCCGATAACAGTAGATGGATCATATGTCAGCATAACAGCCCCGGTGTTCAACGCCTTGCAACGGCTCCTATACGGCGGATATCGACAAAAAACTACGGCTACAGCATTCTCGCCCTGACAATTATAAGCGCACGCGGATATTTTTTGCAGTACGTGGTAATATTGTTGACAAGGATTAGGATCCACAACCGCTACCGACAAAAAGCCCTTGCTGCGAGCGTATTGTGGTTATTCCACGCCTTATTGATCGGTCGGCAGAAATAGTACCTGCTTGCAGTAATATTCGGACTGCAAACCAATTTTCCTATGTGAGCTGCGAAGCCCGCGTTTCGGTAAGCCATCCGCTGCGGGCGATCCGCAAGATTGTAGACTAGAGCGTTTCCCTTTCATGCTGGATCATATCCGCAGGAGGTGAAGAAATTTTGTGCTTCTTGAGGTTCGATGAGGTCGATCAGTTTTCCAATCCTGTCCCAAAGTCCTGCCACAGTGCGTTCTGCCGCCTTGCGCAGGAGTGCTTTCAGCTTTGAGAATGCCTTTTCTATGGGGTTGAAGTCGGGGCTGTAGGGCGGCAAGAACAGCATGCGAGCACCGGCAGCCTCGATCAACGCGCGGGCGGCCGGCCTCTTGTGGCTGGAAAGATTGTCGAGGATGACAACATCGCCAGGCTTCAATGTCGGAACCAGCACCTGTGCGACATAGGCCTCGAACCAGTCTCCGTTTATCGGCCCGTCGATCACGAGCGGCGCAACCATTCCTGTGCTGCGCAAACCCGCCACCAGCGTCGTCGTCTTGCGGTGGCCGTGAGGAAAGCCCATTCGCAGGCGCTCTCCCTTACTGCAGCGTCCATGGGTGCGCGCCATGTTCGTCGCAGTCCAGGTTTCGTCGATGAAGACGAGCTTGGCGGGATCGAGATCCAATTGGTCGTCGAACCAGCGCTGGCGCTGCTCCAAGACATCGGGCCGATTCTGCTCTATCGCGTGGCCAGTCTTTTTTTACGCGTCTGGCCGTGCCGGACAAGGAAGCGGTGCAAGGCCGACTTGCTGATCGTGATGCCTTGCTCCGCCAACGCGTCGCGGAGTTCAAACAAGGTTCCGTCCCGGTGTTCGGCGAGCCAGGCCATGATCTGTTCCCCATGCGCCTCGGTTTTGCGGGAGTTGCGATCCCCGCCAAGCGGGCCAGGCCGCACATCACCCTGCCGCAGTTGCAGATTTCGCCAGCGACTGACGCTTGCGGCACTCACACCGAAACGTTCGGCTGCTTCTCGATGCGTTGCGCCAGCAGAAACCGCAGCAACAACACGAACGCGCAGATCGACAGAAAGGGATTTTGACATATCCGCCGACCTCCATCGGCAGATAGTTTGAATCAGACCCGGACCGATTTGCAAAGCCCCACAGATTCAATCAGTCAGGGAACCGCTCTAGGCGCTGGAAGTGCTGTCGCCGGATTTCGAGGTGATGTATTCAGTCATAAACCGTCGGTCGATCCTACCGGAGAAGCTGCTGCGCGGCATGTTGTTGCAGGCGTTTTACACGATCCGCTCGGAGCGTCAGCTCATAGAGTAGATCGAATACGATTTTCTTTTCCGCTGGTTCGTCGGCTTGTCGATGGGCGCACCGATCTCGGACGTCACCGTGTTCACCAAGAACCGCGATCGCCTCTATGCGGGCGGAATCGCTGCCAAGTTCCTGGCGGCCTTGCTGAGTCACCGCAGGTAAACTTGCTGCTGTCTGACGTGTAGTTCTCGGTAGACGGCGCCTTGATCCAAGCCTGGCCGAACATGAAAAGCTACAAACCCAGGGCGACATGACGGCAGCAGCTCTGCGCGAAGGGAAAGAGCCACCTAGGGCCGCAGCTCACGCGTCGACCACCTGGCCGGACACCAAGCTTTACAAGAAGGCCCGCGGTCAGGTGGCCAAGCTCTGCCAGGTTTCATGTCATAATGTAAAACCGTACCGGCCTGGTTGTTGACGCCACGCTGATGCATGCGAGAGGAACCGCATGGCGCGAAGCAGCTCTGGATATGGCGGGCCGCACGGATGGACGTCATCGCATCACACTGGACGCCGAAAAAGCTTACGATACGGCCGACTTAGTGGCCGCTTTGAGGGACGCAAAGGTGACGCCTCACGTCGCCCAGAACACTACGAAGCGCCGCTTGGGGATAGACGGCCGGACCGCCCTCAAATGAGGTACGCCATGACGACGAAGGCTAAGATGCCATCCAAGCTCAGACTTGAAATCGTTAAGCTGGCCAATTAAATGGATGAAAACGAAGCACTGAGTGAGGATGGTTTCCGCAAAATTACTTTGCCTGAATTCGCCGATGCCGCCCCGACGGCCGCTCCGCTTTCGGCCGAAGATATCACGGCATTGCGAAAAGGTGCACACATCAGCCGGGCTGTAGTTACGAAATACGGCCGGGCATCTCTCGCAGGGAGAACGCGGATTGAAGCGGCCGACGGGCCCAGCGTTGGCATTGCTCAATGTGATCCGCCGTAAGGGTATCGTAGTGATCATATAATCATCCGCAACACGGTCCTCTGGCCGAGTATGCCGAAAGACGGCGTTAGCTCAATGGTGGAGAAGCACGGATGGCACAGCTCAATAGCAGTGCGTCAGCGCTTGCTTTTTTGCTGCTTGCGTCACAGAATCGATCTATCGCGAGGTCTGCAGTTCCAAAGAAACTTTTTATGAGGCCGTTTTGATCTTCCCCGAGCAACTCGATCACCTGCCCGCCACAAAACGCCGCGAGCTTTCTCACGTCGTGCAGATCATCTTTGAGGAGTTCGAGCACGCCCAGAAAACCAAACTTTCGGAAAAAGCTCGCGCGGGACGGATTCTGAAGCTGATCCTGTTTGGCTCCTATGCCCGGGGCGACTGGGTCGAAGATCACGACAGCGGTTATCGCTCCGACTACGACCTTCTGGCCATCGTCGACACCAACAGATTTGCTGAGGAAAACGAAGTCTGGCATAGGATAGACGAACACCTGACACAGGACTTCACCGTCACACAGCGCCTCCAGACGCCGGCGAAAGTCATTGTTCATAGCTTGCCGGACGTGAATGATAAACTTGCCCGCGGCCTGCCCTTCTTTGTCGACATCGCCCGTGATGGCATCATGCTTTATGAGGCCCCGGGGCATCCGATGACTGAGCCGAAGGCTCTGACACCAGAGGCTGAGCGCCAAGAGGCGCAACGACATTTCGAACAGTGGTTTCCGCTCTCGACAGAAGCGATGACCGTCGCTGAGTTTAGTATCACGAACGGTATCTGGCGCGACGGTGCATTTATGCTCCACCAAACTACAGAAAGGGCCTATCATTGCCTGCTTCTCGTAATGACTCTCTACAGCCCAAAATCCCACCGGCTGAGCATGTTGCGAACACACGCCGAGCGAATTGAGCCCCGACTCATTGAGATTTGGCCGCGTGATACGAAATTTGCCCGGCGGTGCTTCACCCGTCTTGACCGCGCTTATGTCGATGCTCGCTACTCCGCCAATTACGAAATCACTACAGAAGAGCTTGGTTGGCTTGTTCACCACATCAAACAGCTTCAGGACATCGTCGCGCAGATCTGCGCCGAAAGGCTTAAAGGAATGTCTGAACTTGAATGACGATTTGACGACTCTGGGCAGCAAGCCGTCGGGCAGACGGAAGACATTCCGAATTATACTGCAAAACTGAATCCTGCAGCTATGTCGCTGCTGCGATCAGTCTACTCGCCCTCAGTTACACAGAAGACTCGTGGGCAGAGGACATCTGCTTCACCGTATAGATGTTTGATCCCGGGGTTTGATGGTGCAATATTTTCCTTGGAATGGAGGGAAGCGCTATGGGCCAGGT
>CAZZZI010000234.1:0-7334 GCA_964658415.1 uncultured Sphingomonas sp.
AGGCCAGCGCGCTCTTTACCACCAGTTCATCGGCGCCGTGGGGCGTGCAATGGCGGCATCTGCAGGAGACCTGGCTGCAGACACCGGAGACCTGACAGGATTACTGAACGAAAATAGAAGTCGTACCTAACAAGGGGAACAATCATGAAAAATGCGCTTCTTTCCGTCACCACCGCCCTCGGCCTGATCATGGCTGCGGGCATCGCCAATGCCGCCGATTGCAAGATCACCGTCGGCCTCGTCATGGAACTGACCGGCCCTGCCGGCGAATACGGCCAGGCCGGTGCCAAGTCGGTCGAGATGGCCTTCCGCGACCTCAATGCCGCCGGCGGCGTGCGCGGCTGCGATCTGGTCACCGATACCCGCGACAGCCAGAGCCAGGGCAACGTCGCCGTCGATGCCGCGACCCAGCTCGTCCAGGTCAAGAAGGTGCCTGTCGTCATCGGCGGCATCATCTCGTCCGTGTCGATCCCGATCCTGACCTCGGTGACGGCCCCTGCCAAGGTCGTGCAGATCTCGCCGGCCTCCTCGTCGCCGACGCTGACGGCACTCGGCCGCGACGGCAAGACCAACGGCATCTTCTTCCGCACCATCACCTCGGACGCGCTGCAGGGCGTTGCCGCTGCTAAATACGCTGTCGACAAGGGCTTCAAGAAGCTCGCCATCATCCATGTCAACAGCGACTTCGGCGTCAACATGTCGGCCGAGTTCTCGCGCGCCTACAAGGCGCTCGGCGGCACGATCGTCTCCGACACGCCCTACAACGAGAAGCAGTCGAGCTACGCCTCCGAAGTCACCGCCGCCATGTCGGGCAGCCCCGATGGCCTCTATCTCATCAGCACGCCGGTCGACGGCGCGACCATCGCCCGTACCTGGGTCTCGCAGGGCGGGGTGCAGAAATTCCTGCTCAACGACGGCATGAACAGCCCGGATTTCATCGAGTCGGTCGGTGCCGACTACCTGAAGGAAGCCTATGGCACGTCCTCCGGCACCAGCCCGACGGCCTCGACCGACTATTTCATGAAGAACTACAAGGCATTCTCCGGCATCGAGCCGTCCAATCCGGCGGCCGACCGGTCCTATGATGCCGGTGCCATTGCCGGGCTTGCCATCGCCATTGCCGGCTCGGAAGATCCGGCGAAGATCAAGGATGCCGTCTTCAAGACCGTCGATCCCTCGGGCACGCCGATCTATGCTGGCAAGGAGGAGTTCACCAAGGCGCTGGGCCTCATCAAGGACGGCAAGCCGATCCGCTACGAAGGCGTCATCGGGCCCGTGGCCTTCGACAAGTATGGCGACATCACCGGCCCGTTCCGCCTCTGGAAGATCGCCGACGGCAAGGTCGTCACCGACGGCGAAATGTCGACGGATGACGTCAACAAGCTGCAGGCGACGCTGAACAAGTAACCGGCACTTCCAGCACTGCCCAGTCAGGCCTCGCGGTCCAACCGGATCGCGAGGCTTCTTCTTGAAAACGTGAGGCGTCCGATCGCCTTGTGCGATGTTTTGTCCTGCCGGTGTCGTCTTTTGCGGATCGGACCTTATATCTCCGAGTGGAAGCCGCGTGGCTTACCGATCGATTGTCCGGAGCGGTTCAAACCGTCTCCCGAAACCAATCAAAAGGAGCACCACATGAAGATTTCACGCACGGGTTCGGCCCATTGGGCTGGCGGTATCAAGGACGGCAAGGGCGAGATCAGCACCCAGAGCGGCGCGCTGAAGGAGTACCCTTATGGATATGCCGCCCGCTTCGAAGGCGTTGCCGGCACCAATCCTGAAGAACTCATCGGCGCTGCCCATGCCGGCTGCTTCACCATGGCCTTGTCGGGCATCCTCGACGGCGCCGGCCTGAAGGCGACGAGCATGCAGACGACTGCCAAGGTGACGCTCGAGAGCGTCGAAGGCGGCTTCGGCATCACGGCGATCGCCCTGACGCTGGTGGCCTCCGTACCCGGCACCGACGCGGCGAAATTCACGGAGCTGGCTGAACAGGCCAAGGCCGGCTGCCCGGTCTCCAAGGCGCTCGCCGCCGTGCCGATCACGCTCGAAGTGCAGTTTTCCTAACACCGCATTGCCAGACGTGTCGGACCGGCGAACGGTCCGGCACGCCGCCGAGCCCGCCATTAGCGCGGCACGGCCTCTACCCGGATCACAACATTTCTGCGCCCATCATCAGCAGTCATAGCTGGCATCGCCGTGAAACTGCAACTGCTCGACGCCGCGTCTGCATGGCCGTCATTCGGCAGACCGCAAGGCGGGCGGGCGAGGCGCCTCCTTTCGTCCTCCGGTTTAGCGAAAAAGCCCGCGATATCCGGCAGGGTCGCGATTTTCTTAAGGGGTCGGCAATCCTTTTGTGCTTTGCAGCAATTCTGCTTGCCGATTCGCAATTGCGCCAATAAAGAGGTGCGACATTGGTAAACGATGCCTCCAGCGGTCGAGTTCGATCACCGAAGGCGAAGGAGAATTCCATGTCCAATTCCGTCCACGAAATAAACGCCGCCCCTTCCGATTCGCTTGCCGACATCGGCACCCGTATCCGCACCACGCGTGGTTCGTTCGGCTACAGCGTCGATGACCTGGCCGAAACGGTTGGACTGACGGTCGACGAAATCGCTGCCATCGAGGCCGGCACCGATGCCGACCCGACGAAGATCAAGCGCATTGCCTCGGCGCTGAAGATCGAGCTGCCCGACGCCTGATTCCGGTTACCCTGCCGCCGCCTTCAAACCCGGCACGCCTGGGGCGAGGGCTCGCAGATTTCTATTTTGCGCTGTCTTTTGCGACAGCAGGATAGGCTTTCAGAAATGTCCGCACGGCGTTGTCGGCCGCGCGCGCCACGTCGTCCTCTTCCGGCGCGCTGCCGAACAGCATGGTCATCTGCAGGTCGGCATGGATAAGCGCAACCAACTGCCGGGCTGCGACATCGGCATCGTCGATTTCCAGCACGCCCGTGGTCTTCAGACGCAGGAAAAGGACGGAGACCGCATCGGCCGGCAGGCCGGCACCTTTCTGGCGCAGTGCTTCGAACAGATGCGGGTAACGCGCGCCTTCGGATTGTAGCAGCTTGCGCAGGAAGCGGCCGTCGTGGCTGCAGAGACAGTTGCGCACCAACCGGGATGCGAATTCCGTCATCGCCGTCTGGATATCGCCCGGTATAGCCGGGAATGAGGCGATGGTGGATGTCAGAGCAGCACTGGTGCGCGCCGTGATGTCTTCGACGATGGCCACAAACAGCGCTTCCTTGTCGCGGTAGTGGTTGTAGATGGTCTGCCGCGACACGCCGGCCTCTTCGGCGATTTCGTCGATGCAGGCGCCCGAGAAACCCTCGCGACAGAAGACTTCGGCGGCTGCCGTCAGGATGGAGACGCGCTTCTGGGAAAGCCCGCGCCTGCTGTCTGGAATGGTTTCGGATGGGCGGGTTCGCGCATTTGTCATCCTGCGAGAGTATGGCGCATTGACGTTTTAGACAAGTATGTCTAATTTGACACGTGTGTCCAAATTGACCGGACTAAGCAGTCTCGGGCATCTGCTCTCGCGCTCAAAACGCAATCGATCCATGTTCAATCCCTGAAAGTGTTCGACCCATGACGCCCTTCTCTCGTATCGCGCTGATCCTTGGCCTCTTGTCCGCCATCGGTCCCTTCGCCATCGACATGTACCTGCCGGCATTGCCGTCCATCGGTCATGATCTCAATGCGCCGGATAATCTGGTGCAGATGAGCCTGCTCGCGTTCTTCATTCCCTTCGCCATCTTCCAGCTGCTCTATGGCCCGATCGCCGACATGTACGGTCGCAAGCTGCCGCTTTATATCGGCATCGGCCTGTTCGCGGTGGCGAGCGTCGGCTGCGCGCTGGCCAACGACATCGATACGCTGATCGCGTTCCGCTTCCTGCAGGGCATCGGCGGTGCGGCCGGCATGGTGGTGCCGCGCGCGATCGTCCGCGACATGCATACCGGCGTCCAGGCGGCCCGGCTGATGTCGTTGCTGATGCTGGTGTTCAGCATCTCGCCAATCCTTGCGCCTCTGACCGGCAGTGCCGTCATTGCCTTCTATGGCTGGCGCGGCGTCTTCTGGGCGGTGACCATCGCCGCCTTCATCGGCCTCATCCTGCTGTCGACGCAATTGAAGGAAACCCGCTCGAAGGAAGATCGTGCAGGCAGCAGTTTCCGCAGCGCCATGGCGGCCTATCGCTATCTGCTCGCCGACCGGAACTTCATGACGCTCTCCTTCATCGGCAGCTTCGGCATCTCCAGCTTTCTCGTCTATCTCGCCAATTCGCCCTTCGTGCTGATCAACCACTACGGCCTGACACCGACGCAATATAGCTTTGCCTTCTCGGTCAATGCCGTGTCGTTCTTCGCCGTCTCGCAGATGACCGGCCGGCTCGGCCAGCGGTTTGGCCTGGTCCGGGTCATGCGGGTGGCTGTCACGGGCTTTGCGGCGTCGATGGTGGCATTGGTTGCGGCGATGGGGCTCGGCTTCGAGCAGCTGCCGGTGCTGGTCTGCCTGCTGTTCGTCGGCTTCGGCTTCCTCGGCCTGGTGATCCCGACGACGGCGGTGCTGGCGCTGGAGGAGCATGGCGCTATCGCCGGCACGGCCTCGGCGCTGATGGGAACGTTGCAGTTCGTGACCGGTGCCGTGGCGATGGTGCTCGCCAGCCTGGTCGCCAATGGCACGGCCGTGCCGATGTCGGCGGCGATCGCCGGCTGTGCGGTGATCGCGTTCCTGCTCGCCCAGCTCACCATGGGCAGCTATTCCAGCAGCGTCAAAGCCGCCGCGGAATAGCAGCGCAGTCTTCGCGTCTAACGAAAAAGCAGCCCGCGCCTCCGGTGCGGGCTGCTTTGTGTCGGACTACTGGTCGAGGACGATCTGCAGCTTGACGTCGCTCGGCCGGCCCTCGGCGGCGCGCTCGAAAGCCTGGATCGACTGCTCGAAACCGAAAGTTTCCGAAATCAGCGGCTTGAGGTCTACGCGGCCGGAGCCGATGAGTGCGATGGCGCGGTCATACTGGTGCGCATAGCGGAATACCGTCTCGATCCGCACTTCCTTGGTGGTCGCAATCGAAACGTCGATGGCGACAGGCGCCACCGGTAGGCCGACGGCGACGATGCAGCCGCCCGGACGGGGCAGTTCCATGATGGTTTCCCAGGCCTTCGGCGAGCCGGAGCATTCGAACACCACGTCGGCACCCCAGCCGTCGGTCAGGCGGTTCAACTCGTCGATCAGCTTGGTTTCGCGGATGTTGACGGGGATGACGCCCTGGTATTGCGCGGCGATGTCGAGCTTCGGCTGGGCAAGGTCTGCGACGATGACGCGCGAGCAGCCACCGGCGAGTGCTGCGATCGCCACCATCGTGCCGATCGGTCCGGCGCCGAGCACCACAGCGGTGTCGCCGGGCGCAATCCTCGCCTTGGTGGCGGCCTGCATGCCGACCGCGAAGGGCTCGACCATGGCGCCCTCCGCGAAGGAGACATTGTCGGGCAGCTTGAAGGTGTAGTTGGCCGGATGCACGACATAGGGGGTCAGGACCCCGTGTACCGGCGGCGTTGCCCAGAACACGACGGCGGGATCGACATTGTACATGCCGAGACGGCTGGCGCGGGAGTTGGCGTCCGGAATGCCGGGTTCCATGCAGACGCGGTCGCCGATCTTCAGATGGGTGACATCGGCGCCGACTTCGACCACCGTGCCGGCTGCCTCGTGGCCCAGCACCATCGGCGCGTTGACGATGAAGCCGCCGATGCGGCCGTGGGTGTAGTAGTGCACATCCGAGCCGCAGACGCCGACCGTGTGGATCTTGATCTTCACTTCGCCGGGACCGACGTCCTGGGGCAGGTCTATCTCGCGCAGGGCGAGCTCGTGCTGGCGTTCGAGAACCAGCGCACGCATCTTCGTCATCGTCTTCTCCTCCGTTTTCGATGGGGGTCGCCGTATCTGCGGCTCGATGGCAGCAGGCGCGCGAATGGAATTCTTGTTGCGGCGATTATAGAAAGGGAAAGCGCTTTGTTCAAACGCCCGTTTCGCCTTTTGCCCCGGGCGCCTGTCAAATCCAGTCGCTGTTGAAGCAGGCGCTGCTTGCCGGTAAACAGAAAGTGTAGCACTAGGACATCTCGGGCGCGCTTGTGCTGCAGCAGGATAATTCCCATCTCTACCTTCGGTAGGCGGGGGCCGATCGGCTAGAATCACGCGAATCAGGCAAGCCTTTTTGCCGTCCTTCCACCATCCTCGTCGTCATTCGAGACATGTTTCACGATTATTCTTCAGGCCTTCAATGCCCTTGCAACCTTTTCCGGTCTATCTCATCAACGTTTCCAGGGCGACGGACAGGCTGGAAGACGTTCAGTCCCGCGGCCGCGAATTCGGCATTCAGCTGGAGCGTGTGGACGGGGTCGATGGACGTCTGGTACCGGAGGCGCAATGGGTCGATGTCGACCAGAAGCGCTTCGGAAAACGCCATGGCAGGCGCATCCTGCCAGGGGAGTACGGCTGCTACAGGAGCCACCTGCTGGCCCTTCACCGGTTCATCGCAAGCGAGGACGAAGCGGCCATCATCATCGAAGACGACATCGCGCTGGACGGTGCGTTCATGGAACGGGCGGTGGCTGCTCTGCTTGCCGTGCCCGAGGCCGACATGATCAAGCTCGTCAACCATCGCTGGAAAGGTTTCCGCTTCCACGCGCGCACCGAACGCGGCGATGCCATCGGCCGCTGCCTGTTCGGCCCTCAGGGCTCGACCGCCTGCTATATCGTGACAAGGCGCGGCGCGGAGAGAATAGCCCGCTCGCTCGCGGTCATGTCGCTGCCCTGGGATGTCGCCGTCGAGCGCGGATGGGACATGCATGTTTCCGTTTTCGCCAGCCGAACCAATTTTGTCGGCTTCAGCAAGGCGCAACGCGACACGATGATCGGCAGGCGACGGGACTACCGCGCGGCCAAGCTGACTGCCTGGAAACGGCTTCCGGCCCATCTTTTCCGCACAGTGGATTTCTTCCGGCGCCTCGCCTACGTCCTCCTGCCACCCTCCCGGCCACAGAACGATCGATCGTTCTGGTCTGGACCGGTGGTGGAGCCGACGGGGGTCGATCGGTAGGGGCGGCGAGGTTCGCAAAGGCCGCACGACGCGGGGCCGCCGTTGCGGGTCGCGATGACGGCGTGTGTATGCTTTAGGGGGATAATCCGAAGGGAAAATGGTGCTGCTAGGCGGGATCGAACCGCCGGCCTCTCCCTTACCAAGGGAGTGCTCTACCCCTGAGCTATAGCAGCATCGTGGCGCAATGGATGCGCCGTATCGGGCGAGGCGGCTATTGCCATAGCTGATCGGCAAGCGCAAGC
>CAZZZI010000235.1:0-7226 GCA_964658415.1 uncultured Sphingomonas sp.
GGCCCTGCAGCGCCGCTTCGTCGAAACCCGTTTGCGCCAGCAAGGTGGAATTGACCGCGTTGATGCGCCCGTCGTGCCCCAGGCTAGGATGTTCTACGGCGGATGGGATCACTTCAGCCGTTGCCGGCCCGTTTAAAGCCCCCTGGGACCGAGCGCTGGTGAATGAGTTCAGGTTACGTCAAGAAATGGGATTTTTACTATCCACTAAATTCGGGTCCAAACCTTGTATGGCTCTTGTCGGGCAGCTTCCACAAACCTCGGCTAAAAGCAGTTCCCTCGGAATGGAGGTGCCCGTGTAATCTCCCGTAAAAGGGTATCGTCATTTCGAACAATTGGGCGTGCGTAGGTAGCAAGCCAAATGCTGACGCGCGCTCCACAACGTTACTCCGAATCACGGCTGCGGCAGAAAAAAGATCTCTAAGCATGCCTGTTCATTCAGAGCCCGCGGCATTCGTTTCGGGAGCAGGGGGGCTAGCACGGGGCAGCTCCTATCCTTCTAGTTTGCGGCATATCCGAGTAATGTACAGCTTCACCAGATCTGTGGTATTCGCGGGTAGATCTGTAAACCCTGATCCAAAGCGCTATCATGGTCGTAGGCAGCCTATCCATTGCGTAGACGTGGAAACTTGAAGGATCGTCACTGTGGAAGTCTCCAAGAAACAACTCGTTCTTGTCGCTGAAGACGAAAACCTCATCAGCATTACGCTGGATGATATTCTTAGCGAAGCGGGCTTCGAGCCTCTTGTGGTTGTCGACGCTCACGAAGCGATCGCTGAGTTGGAAGCGGACGCATCGCGCTTCCGCGCATTGCTCACTGACATCAGAATGCCCGGAGACGACTCTGGCTGGGATGTAGCCAGGCGCGCACGGGAACTTCAGCCGTCGATCCCCGTGATCTACATGACGGGCGACAGTGCTGACCAGTGGCGCGCTCACGGCGTGCCGGGAAGCGTGCTGCTGCAAAAACCGTTTGCCGCCGCACAATTGATCACCGCTTTGACCAACCTTCTTAACAATGCCGGCATGATCGATATCGGCCACTAGGTGTTCAGTCCCGGCATTTGATGTATCGGATTTAATCTGAAACGTTCGGGTTCTTTTGTCCAGCATTTGCAGATGAATTCGTACGGAGTGAGGCCTTTGAGTGTGCGATCGTGCTGACGGGAGCGGGCTGACTGGTGACGGTCGCGGCTTTTGGTCGGCGCAAGTCGCGTCGAGCAGATCATCTTCATGGCGCGCGGCGGTCATGACCCATATGCCCGGCATCTATGGCAGAACGTCCTCGACGGGCAGTCGAGCGATCCCAGTCATGAATTCAGCAATCCTGCGGGGAGGGATCTGACAGCATGGTCACCCGGACCAGTCATAATATCTCGTGCGCCCGACCGCGCAGCGATCGTCGTCCATACGGTGAAACATGCGAACTATCCCGCATCTAAGTTGCGGTTGAAAAAGAAAAATCGAGGTTCAAATACTTCTGAAGGCAGAAGCGTCGGTCTTGACTCCGAAAAAGCCAAAAAGATCCTTTTGGCTAATGAATTCGACCCTGGATGCAGGGATTTAGGCATGAAAGCGACGTGGAATGGGACGACGATTGCCGAGAGCGATGACACGGTTATCGTTGAGGGCAATCATTATTTTCCGATTGGTGCGATCAAGAATGATTATTTGAGGCCGAGCGACACCAGGTCGAGCTGTCCTTGGAAAGGGCAAGCGAGCTACTGTACGCTGGAGGTCGACGGTCAGAAAAACGCGGACGCGGCCTGATTCTATGCCGAACCAAAACCGGCCGCAAAGGAAATCAAAAACCGGGTGGCCTTCTGGAAAGGTGTGAAGATCGGATCCTGATTTTACCTTTCGTCACGACGATCTCCTTTTTGCTCAAGTGTACGGGAAGCGATTGGGCTCGTCCTCGAAACCCTCTGGTACTGAGACCGCAGCGGTAAAACTTAAGCTGCAACGCGCAACGTCATCCATTCAATGAGGCTATCGATCGCCATCGGCCTGGCGAACAGATAGCCTTGAAATGTATCACAACCGATGCCCCGCAGAATGTCAAGCTGGCTAGTGTCTTCGACACCTTCCGCGATACATTGCATCTTCATCGATCGGCAGAGCGCAACGACCGCCGCCAGGACTTCGCATCCCGACTCGCTCGCCGTCCCGATCACGAAGCTTCGGTCGATCTTCACCTTATCGATCGGTAGACTGTGAAGGTAGCTCAGGCTGGATTGACCCGTACCAAAATCATCGAGCGCGATTTTGATGCCGAGGCCGCGAAGAAGGCGGATTGATTCCTCTGCAGCAGCGAAGTCGCGCATGACGGCGGTTTCCGTCAGTTCCATGATGATCCGAGAGGGCTCAATGCCGGATCCGAGGATCATTGCGATGATGCCCAGAACGGTCTCCGAGGAAGTGAGGTCATGGGCAGATAGGTTGAACGATAACCTTATTTCGGCGGGAAGCCGTGTGAGATGCGCGAGCGCCTTGCGCAGGAGCGTTAACGTCAGCCGGTGGATGATGCCTGCACGCTCGGCAAGTGGAATGAAGATATCAGGGCGGATGGGGCCAAGGCTGGGACTGGTCCACCTGGCGAGCGCCTCTACTGCCATCATCTCGAAATTCGGTCCACTTACGATTGGCTGAAGGTTGACCTCCATCTCGGTAGCGAGATCGGCGGCCTGTAGTGCGGCTTCCACTGCGCGTTCCGACCGAATGAGTCGCTCGTGCTCGCTTGAATAGAGCACGGCAAAACCACGTCGCTCACTTTTCGCTCTGTAGAGTGCATAGTCAGCTCGGTCGTAAAGTGTCATGGCGCTGACGACCTCGTACGTCGACGTAGAAAGACCACAAGATGCTCCGATGGAGATGTAATATCGCCAAGCTTGAAAGGCTCCAAAAGAGCTGCGCACGACCGGTTTGCAAAGACCGTCGCTGCTTCTCCGTCCATTTCCAGGAAGAAGGCAAATTCATCGCCTCCAAGACGTGCGACCATTGCTTCAGATCCGAAAGCCACCCGAAGTCGCTCTCCGGCGGCTTCCAACAGTTGGTCTCCGACAATGTGTCCATAGGTGTCATTGACCGCCTTGAAGCGGTCAAGATCAATAATACCCACGCAGATTTCACCGCCCTTGTTACCGTCCAGTCCGATACGGCCCGACAATTCCGAGAAGAAAAGCCGACGGTTTGGAAGTCGGGTCAGAGGATCCGTGTGCGCGAGAACCGTGACCTCACGGTTCAACCGTTGCGTCTCGGCCTCCGAGCGGATCAGTCGAACGAAGCCGCGATGGCTGATCAGAAGGACGCGGATCATGACAATGGTCACAAGCAGGATATTCAGGGCGATGGCCATGTACACCGGATCGCCAAGCGAAAAATAATAGATAAGATAGGGAATAGTGACGATAGCGGTCACGGCTAGAGCCGCCTGGGGAAGGTGCATCAGGCAAAAAATACATCCAATGACAGTGATTGCGATAAAGATTGCAACGTGAGCCTGTTGATGATCGCCCCCGTAGTGGCCCAATCCCAGCGACCACGAGATATAAACCGAAGCCATTACGGCGCCAAGGAGAGTGGTCCTTCTCAGCGTCCGGACGGCTTCGGCCCCATTCATAGCCCTATCAGGCATTTTCAACCAAGCAATGAGGCGCAGAATGCTAGCGCATACCAGAACCAATGGAATCCAGACGGTCATCCAGGCGGGGGCAACGTCAAAATGAGTGTAGGCAACCGCAACGGCGTTCAAGCTCAGCAGAGCATAGAGTAGGGGGATCTGGCTCTGAAGCTCACGGCATTGGGCGATTGATAGCTCGGACTGCACTTCGTGCAAGGTGAGCCAACGAAAAAATCGCATATAACTAGGCATGGCATCCTCATTTTCTACATAAAGGATGACAGCGTCGCGTAAAATCATTCCTAATATACTGCTGCTAATTTACAAGAATAACAGTTTGGGAGAGCAATTCATAAGGCGTGCAGCTTATATGCCTCCCCGATGCATTTGACTCATGGACGTCCCAAAAGGCGATGAATCGGAATCTCTGTTGCAAACGGGACGTTTTCCATGGCAGCAGCAATTTCATTGCGGTCGGATTTGACGCGGAACGTCTTCGCCTTCTGGACCGCCAGAGCAGCCACGCAGCGCAGGCGCCTTGCATTGATCGATAAGCCAGGCGCGCGGCGTTTTGTTGCGAGGGCATTCGAAATGCTCCGGTCTCTTGTCAGCCTTGCAGACTTTGAAATTGAAGCCGTTATCGCGGCTGTGACCGCCTACTGCGACGAACGCGGCGAGCGCATCGACAGCGCGCAGCGACGCAAGGCGATCACAGCCGCTGTCGACCTTGTCTCCACGCACCGAACGATCAATCTGCTTGCCGAGCTGCGTCGTATGCTTCCACGCGAGGACGGTGTCGCTGGGTTGCGGCGTCTGTGATCCGACCGGTCGCCTGATCCCTTGCCCAAAAAAGAAAAGACCCGCGCGAGGGCGGGTCAGTAAGGTACTCGAGATAGAGGGGAATGGAGGGGGACCATCTCGTTCGCTATCCATAGCTGACTTCCATTACGTCAAGATGTCAGCCGTCTCGCTTGACAATTCCTTTTTGACTTTCTTCGTTGTCCGGGGCGCCTCCGGTCGATCTTCGTCTTCCTCATGAGCGTCGTCATCGACGCCGAGTGAGGCGAGCCTGTATTTGATTGCTAAGGCATAGATGGTATCGAGAATATTCTTGTCGGTAATATCAGGATCGGATAGGGCAAAAAGCGAGGCCTTGACGATCCGCTTGCTCGAGGTCTTCGGGCAGTGCTCGACAACGTATTGGTAAAGGCCATCATCTTGAAGACCTTCCGTGGCACCCTCTATCAGGGCGTGGTAGACGCGATCCAGTTTCTTGCCCATCTGTAACTCCTTCAAGGTTTTCAGGGTAGGCGACGACTATGTTTAATCTCAGGTCGCGTTACTCTGTCAACGGTTTGGATCGGGGGCGTGGATTGTGCAATATGATGACGACATCGATTTCGGTTGGCTGCCTTGGAAGACAAGATCGTTCACCGGGCAACCGTCATGGTGCTGAACGCCACCAACAAAGGCGACTTGACGGGTTTCTCCTACGGGTTCCGACCCGAACGAGCATGCCACGACGCGTTGAATGCCCTGGCAGTAGTAGTCGAAAAGCAGAAGGGGAACTGAAAACTCGATGCCGATGTGGAAAGTCGGCAGTTCGTCCCGTATCTCCGTTTGCAGCGTGGCTTCATCGTAAAATTCACGCTGCCATTTTCAGTTTCTGTGCAAGTTTTATGTGTTTGCCAGCGGACGTGGTTAGATCAGACTTATTGCTGGGCCTCCATGGCTCGATTCGAGTGAAACGGACCAAACGTGAATGGCCCGGCTGGGATACCGGGCCACTTGTATGATCTGAGGTCAGATCGGCTTAATATTAGAACGTACGCTGAATGCGCAGGATGCCTGCCCAGTTGTCGTTGTCACCAGGAGCGCTATCGTACTTCGTGTAGCTAACTTCCGGCTGGATAACGAGGTCCTTGACTGGATAGAACTTCAGGTTGGTAGTGGCGGCAAAAGTCTTGTTGTCGTCGTAGGCTAGCTGAACATTGAACTTCAGCTTGTCATTGAGCTGATCGCCAATGCCGCCCCAAACTGCCCAATCACCCCAGCCAATGCCGTTGCCGTTGTCGCCAGCGTACTTGTTGAGCTTGTTGCCATCGGTGTTGTAGCCACCCATGAGGAAGGCCGTGAAGCCGCCGAACTTGGCATCGATACGGGCTTTTACAGCGCCTTCTTCGACGATCGAGTCGTAGCCGCCGACAACGCGAAAGTTGAAGGCACCGGCCTTGTAGCCGAAACCGAGAACACCGTCCGGAGCGTAGTGGTCCGAGCTGTCTTCCTTGTTCGAGCCAGCCGTCGTGCCGTTGTAGCTGTCTTCGATCGAAGCCACCGCCGTGAACCCGTTGCCGGCATCGTAGCTGTAGGTAAGCTGGTTGAGTTCATCCTGGCCCTTGATGCCATATTCGATCACGTCGTCGTTTACGACGTCGCCAGCGTAGCCCATCCACGCAGAGTAGACCGAGTCGGCCTTACCAACGAGGAAACCACCGAGGCTGATGTTGGCCCAGAGAAGCTTGTTGGTGTTGTTGCCTTCCTGCGATTCAAAGCGGAAGACGGTATCGGTCTTCAGAGCGCCGTACTCGGTGTCGGTCGCTGTATCGACAGAAAGTTCAGCGCGAGTCTTCCAATAGGTGCCGCGAGCAGATGCATCCTGTCCCACGCGATAAGCGTTGTAGACGCCGATGTCTTCGCGAACGCGGCCGCCGATCTTCAGGCAGGTTTCCGTACCTGGTATATAGAAGTAGCCAGCACCGTAAGCATCGCAAATGCGAACGTATTCCAATGGCTCAGGTTCAGCCGCGACAATGGCGTCAGCTGCATGGACACCGGACACGACCGAGAGGGCAGCGGCCGAGCCAAGAAGAAGGGTTATAATGTTCAATTTACTCGCTCCAATCGAAAGGTGTGTGGTAGGGCCACGTGGGGTTGCGCGCCTTCCCATCACCTAATGTTCGTAATCCGCCAGGGCGAACAGAGTGCGTCGACTCTCGTTCTAGGAGCTTCTTAGCAATTAATAGTTTTGACGCCTTATCAATTGGTGCTCGGTGGCGAAATTTGAGTTCGGTTTCCGATGCTGCGTTGCGCAAAAATCACGTCACAAAATCGTAATAAATATTGCTGAGTCACCAGCCCGCACCACCGAGGCCATTTCAGGTCCGTCTGAACATCTATCAAGCGCTGCCGACGCGAGAATACGGGACCTTGCGATGAGCGATCGCCAGTCCGAATACGGCGCTCAGGACATCGGGATCACTCATCTCGGTATGGCCCAGCGCTAGCATAGACGCGCTGTACAATTGTTTATCAGAGGCTTTTGGACAACGCTCCTTCACGGACGCAACCAACTCGTCGCCAACAAGCCCGTCGTAAGTCCCGTCGACCAATGCCTGGTATACTCCCTACGGCAGTTCTGTTACCATTGCTATCATACGTGTAGGTCAGGCATGTGCCGTTATCATAAGCCGCAGACGTCAACCGTCCTAACCCGTCATATGTGTAAGAAACAGATGCGGAAGCAGGAAGAAGGCTCGTCAAAAGAACGGCCCTAGATGTTTAGTCCCGGGGTTTGATGGATTGGATTGATGGTGAACCTCCGCGGCTCGGT
>CAZZZI010000236.1:0-4165 GCA_964658415.1 uncultured Sphingomonas sp.
ACCGGGTCCAGTCGAATATGCTCTTATAGTCAGAGTTCATATTGCGGTGCAACACCAAACGGCACGGAATGCTGGCCTGCATCCCGTGCCGCTCGACTGGACGCAATGGCCTTACTGGGCCGTGAAGAACGTCAGCAGGACCTTGCCCTTGTCGCCGAGAAGGCAGACGAAGCGGTCCGATTTGCCGGTCACGCCCTTGCGCGAGAGATAGGCTTCCCCGAGCACCACGGTCTTGACGGATACATCCTCGACCTTGGTGTCGGCAGCGCTGACGGCGAGGCTCTCCATGTCGAAGACGATGTCGGTGATGTCGGGCGATTTCGCCTGCAGCGCGATGAGACCAGTGGCCTTGCAGGCGGTCACGGCGGGATCTTCCTTGGTCTGGGCAAGCGCCGGCGTCACCAGAAAGGCAGCGGCGACGGTGGCGAGGGTCAAAGTCCGGTATGTCATGGGCGTGGTCTCCTGCTGCGTTTCAGGTTGGTCGGAGGATGTGAAAAGGGCCAGCTTTTGGCTGGCCCGATCCATCGGTCGATTGTCGATTACTTCTTGAACTTGGAGTAGTCGAGCTTCGGAGCCTTCGAGAGGTCTTCCTTCGATGTGTCGACATAGGCCTTCCAGGTGCCGTTGTCGTCGGCGAGAGCGACGGAGGACGGGTCGAGGACGACGTAGCTTTCGCCCATGCCGAGGAAGCCGCCGACGCTGGCAACGATGCCGATGACCGACTTGCCGCCGCCGATGACGACGTCCGAGATCTCGCCGATGTCGTCATTCTGCTTGTTGTAGATGTTGACGCCGACGAGCTTCGACGTGACGAGGTCGGTGTCCTGGATGTTGACGTACTTCAGGGGGCCGCTTGCCATCTTGCCCATGGTGATGCCTGGGCCGGCCATCGTGGCGTCGGCGCCGGTTGCTGCTGGTGTCTGCGCAAAGGCTGCACCGCTTGCGAGGGTGAGGGCCAGACCGGCTACGAGCGAACGAATTTTCATCAAAGACTCCCTGTAATGATTTGACAGACGACGTGTCCGTCAGTTGCGATGGGGTAATTCACCGTCTGCTTATTTGTTCCGCGTAGCGTGTTGTTTTAAATCGCTTAAACCCATCCTCCCGAGCTCTTGAAAAACGGCCCCGCGGACTCTATGCGCGCGAAAATCACTAGCTTTGCGTGGGCGCGGCTACGGGAGCCAAGGCACCCGTTGCGGAACAAAGAGCGGGCGAAACGGTTGGGGCGGCAGACCACCCCAGATATCGAGGATGCCCAGATGACCGTACGCTACAAACTCGGATGCGAGCTGTCATATGAGGTGAAGGCGCCGACCGTGTTCATCTTCAACATCGAACTGGCGCGGCTGCTTCGGCACCAGAGCGTGACGGAACGGCTGACGGTGACGCCCGACATCGAGCGCCGCACCTATGTCGTTCCCGATATCAACAACCGCTATTTCAGCGTCGAGGCCATGCAGGGGCCGCTTCACGTGCTCTACGAGGCAGAGGTGACGCTCGACGTCTTCAGGGCCGATCCGAGCACGGTCCACGAGACCCCGCTGTCGCAGGTTCCGCTCGATATCATGCCCTTCCTGCTTCCCTCGCGCTTCGTCTCCTCCGACCGGCTGGCGGCCTTTGCCAATCGCGAGTTCGGTGCGCTGCCGAAGGGCCACCAGCGCGTCACGGCGATCTGCAACTGGCTCTACGAGAATATCGACTACCGGCGCGGCTCCTCCAACGAGCAGACCACGGCCGATGAGAGCCTCATTCTGCGCGCCGGCGTGTGCCGCGATTTCGCGCATATCGGTATTGCCTTTTGCCGGGCGCTGAACATCCCGGCGCGCTTCGTCTCCTGCTATGCCTACGGACTGGAGCCGCGCGACTTTCATGCCGTGTTCGAGGCCTATCTCGATGGACGATGGTGGCTGTTCGACGGCACGCGGCAGGCCAATCTCGATGGCCTGGTGCGGATCGGCGTCGGCCGGGATGCGGCCGAGATCGCCTTTGCCTCACCCTTCGGCGAGATGGAGCCCGGCCCGGTCAAGATCACCATCGAGCATGCGGACGGTTCGACGGAGAAACCGGGACGGACCACAGACGCTATTTCGACGGAAGAACCCGCGCCCAATGCCGGCGCCAACTGAGCCATTCGCATTTGCCGATCAATCGGCCACAGACAGGAATTTGCATGACAGAAACGACAGCCGACCACGCCATCGAACGTCACGAGCTCATGCGGCGATTGCGCCGTGCCCACGGGATCGCACGGTTGATGGACACAGCCGTCGGCATCCCCGGCACGCGCTTCCGCTTCGGCGCGGATTCGATCATGGGCCTCATTCCCGGCATCGGCGATGCCGGTGGAGCGCTGATCAGCCTCTTCATCGTCAACGAGGCCCGCAGGCTCGGCGCGTCCAACGAGGTGCTTCTGAAAATGCTGGGCAATATCGGGCTCGATACCTTGACCGGCAGCGTGCCTGTGATCGGTGATATGTTCGACATGTATTTCAAGGCCAACAGGCGCAACATGCTGTTGCTGATGGAGCATTTCGATATCGACGAAGCGGAGTTGATCGCCAGGCGTCGATAGAAAAAAGCCCACCGGCATTTCGACGGCGGGCTTTGTGGTCGGTCATCCTGGCGTCACGCCAGAGCGTCAGCTCCGGGGCTTGAGATTGTCCGGGTCGTAGAGCGGCTTGTAGCCTACAGCCGCCACCTCGACCGGATAGGTCTCGCCGAAATATTCGACGATCAGCTTGCGGCCCATCTCAGCATAGGACCACGGCAGGTAGGCAAGCGCGATGTTCTTGCCGATGGTCGGGCCGTAGGCGATCGACGTGGTGAAGGAGCGGCGGCCGAGGTCGTCGATGAGGGTCTCGCCGGTTTCCGGGTCCATGACGGGCAGGATGCCGACCGGGTAGCGGGCAACGCCCTTGGCGTCGACGTTGTCGGTCATGACAAGGGTGCACAGCATGGCGGGCTGGTGTTCCCTAGCACGGTATTCGAGGTGCTTCGCCTTGCCGACGAAATCGGCTTCCTTGACCTTCGGACGCGCGAGATCGGCCTCGAGCAGATTGTACTCGGTCAGAAGGTCGGCGTTCTGCAGGCGCAGGCTCTTTTCCATGCGGCGGGTGTTGGCATAGGTCTCGACACCGAAGGCCATGACGCCGGTGGCGCGAAGCGCATCCCAGACCGCCAGGCCGTCGTCATAGGCCATGTGCAGCTCCCAGCCCTGTTCGCCGACATAGGAGATCCGGAAGGCCGTGACCGGCTTGCCGCCGATCTTGAGCGGCTTGATGGCCGCGAAGGGGAAGTTTTCCGGCGCGAGGGCCGATGCGTCCTCGACCACCTTCTGCAGCGTCTCGCGGGCGTTCGGTCCCCAGATGCCGATGGTGATGTACTTCTCCGTCACATCGGTGATGGTGACGTCAAAACCCTTGTCCTCGGCAACGCGGCGCATGTAGTGGAAATCGCGCGGGCCGGCATCGGCGCCATCGATCATCCGGCAGCGATCGGCCATGCGGATGACGGTAAAGTCGGCGCGAACCATGCCTTCCTCGTCGAGGAAGTGGGTGTAGATGCCCTTGCCGATGTTGCCGTCGCCACCGATCTTGGCGGCGCAGAGCCATTCCATCAGTTCGACATGGTCCGGACCCTCGATGTCGAACATGGCGAAATGGCTGAGGTTGACGATGCCGCAATCATCTGACATCGCCAGGTGCTCGGCGTTGGAGACGCGCCAGAAGTGGCGGTTGTCCCATTCGTTCTCGCGCACGGGCACGCGGTCGGCGTATTTCTCCAGCAGGTGCTCGTTGGCAGCATAGCCATGGGCACGTTCCCAGCCGCCCAGTTCCATGAAGTGGCCGCCGAGCTCCTTCTCGCGCTCCCAGAAGGGCGAGCGGCGCACGTTGCGGCCCTTGGAGAAGGGCTCGCGCGGGTGGACGGCGGGATTGTAGACCTTCGTCGCCGTTTCCGAGCAGCGATCCCAGATCATCTGCTCTTCCATCTGGTGCGGATAGAAGCGCGAATAGTCGATGGCATGATGGTCGATCGAGGTGCGACCGTCGGTCATCCAGTCGGCGATCAATTTGCCCATGCCCGGGCCGTCCTTGACCCAGATGGCAACCGCATACCAGAGGCCGCGCACCTTCTGGCTCTCGCCCATCGAGGGGCCGCCGTCCGA
>CAZZZI010000236.1:4265-7226 GCA_964658415.1 uncultured Sphingomonas sp.
GCGCGGGTGCCGAAGGCCTTGCCCGAGGCGACCTTGCGCTTGATCTCGTCCATGCGGCTGTCGTCGCCGACGCGCGCGATCTCGATGCCGCCGACGCGGGCGTAGTGGCCCATCTTTTCGTAGAAATCGATCGAGTAGAGCGTCGTCCAGCAGGAGAGGAAATCGTGGCTGGTGGCGTAACAGAAGTCCGAGGCGTGGGCGGTCGAGCCGATGTCCGTCGGCACGCCCGACTTGTCGATCCCGACGATATCGTCCCATCCCCGTTCGATCAGGTGGTGGACGATGGAGGCGCCGACGATGCCTCCCAGACCGATGATAACGACCTTCGCCTTGTTCGGGAACTCTGCCATGAATGCCACTCCGCTTCGTGTTGTGCGGCGACTTTAGAACAAGCATCGACGCGACTGAAGCCTGTCTGCGACATATTCAAAATGCACCACGACCAGCTCTGTCGGCAGCTCAAAAATACGCAAGCCGCACGGTGGCGCAGCGCACGTTGCACGCCGATTTTCTCAGCTCTGCGACTGGCTCTGCATCTGCTCGGCTTCGACTGTCACCTTGACCGTCAGGCTCTCGCCCGGCGTGCCGATGCGCATGCCGGAGACGGGGGCGGCGTCGCGGTAGCTAAGGCCTGTCGCAATCCGGACATAGCGCTCGTCCGGGCAGATGTCGTTGGCGGGGTCGAAGCCGACCCATCCGAGGCCCGGCATGTGGGCCTCGGCCCATGCGTGGGTTGCTGTCTGCTCGGTGATCCCTTCCATCATCAGGTAGCCCGAGACGTAGCGGGCCGGGATGCGCATGGCGTGGGCGGCTGCGATAAAGATATGGGCGTGGTCCTGGCAGACGCCGCTCTTGCGCTCCAGCGCCTGCTCGGCCGTCGTCTCGGTGTCGCTGGTGCCCTGGATATAGTCGACGGTCTGGTTAATCGCGCCCATCAGCGCATGCATGCGGCCGATCTCGCTCTCGCCGGTGGCCGATTTCACCAGTTCACGGGTCAGCTTGCCGGGCTTGGTCAGCGGCGTGTCGCGCTGGAACAGCCAGAGCGGGCAATAGCCGGAATGGGGGCCGATGACGCCGTTCAATTCATGCGTCTCTATTTCACCGGTTGCCACGATGCGGGTGCGATCCTGCGCGCCGTCGAGCGACATCAGGTTGGTGCGGTTGCCGAACTGGTCGTCATACTCGACTTCGGTCTTGGCGCCCTCGACGGTCAACGACCAGTCGCGGACCGTTTGGCCGGGGCCGGTCAGCGGCGTCAGACGCAGGCGCTGAAGCGAGAATTGCGACGGCTCGTCATAGCGGTATTCCGTGATGTGACTAATCTTCAGTCTCATGATCAAACCCGCTTACTGATTGAAACGATAACCGTCGGAGATTTCCTGGCCGAGCTGGTTATTGCGCCAGACGAAATCCTCCAGGAACTCGTGCAGGCCATTGTGCATGATATCCTTGATCGCCAGGGTCTGCAGCATCTTGCGGATGCCGTCGCTGGTGTCGTGGGCGGCCAGGCGCTCGCCGTCATGGGCGAGATAGCCGAGATTGCTGACGATCTTCTCGTAGCAATAGGCGAGCGAGCGCGGCATCTGGCCGTTGAGGATGAGGAAGTCGGCGATGTTCGATGGCTTGTATTCGGCGTCATAGACCCAGCTGTAGGAGCGATGGGCCGAGACCGAGCGCAGGATCGATTCCCACTGGACGTTGTCGAGCGAGGAACCGACCGCCGAGACGGATGGCAGCAGGACGTAATATTTGACGTCAAGGATACGAGCCGTGTTGTCGGCGCGTTCGATGAAGGTGCCGATGCGGGCGAAGTTGTACAATTCGTTGCGCAGCATCGAGCCGTGGAAGGCACCACGGATGAGGCCGGCGCGGCGCTTGATGGCATCGATGACCTCAGGCATTTCGGCGGCCTTCAGCCGCTTGCCGAGCAGCGTCTTGAGGTCGATCCAGCACTCGTTGGTGGCTTCCCAGGTCTCGCGGGTCAGGGCCGTGCGCACCATGCGGGCATTGTTGCGGCCGGCGTCGATGCAGGACATGACGCTCGACGGATTGTTGCGGTCGCGCAGCAGGTAGTCGATGGCGTCGGCACCGGTCAGCTTGGCATGACCGGCATCGTAGGTTTCGCGGACGCCGGCGCTCTGCAGCACGCCGTCCCAGTCGTCTTCGACAGCGCCCATGCGGGTCAGCGACATGCGCATGCCGGCATCGACGAGGCGGGCTATGTTTTCGGCGCGCTCGATGTAACGGAACATCCAGTAGAGGCCATTGGCGGTTCTTCCCAACATGTCCGTATCAGTCCTCCAGTACCCAGGTATCCTTGGTGCCGCCGCCCTGACTGGAGTTGACCACCAGCGAGCCTTCCTTCAGCGCCACGCGGGTAAGACCGCCCGGAATGATCTGCACTTTATCCGACACAAGCACATAGGGCCTGAGATCGACGTGACGCGGCGCGATCCCCTTGTTGACCATGATCGGCACGGTCGACAGCGACAGGGTCGGCTGGGCGATATAATTGTTCGGCCGGGCCTTCAGCTTCTCGGCGAATTCGGCGCATTCCTTCTTGGTGGCGGTCGGGCCGACCAGCATGCCGTAGCCGCCGGAGCCGTGGACTTCCTTCACCACCAGTTCGGAGAGATGCTCCAGAACGTATTTGAGGCTGTCTGCTTCCGAGCAGCGCCAGGTCGGCACGTTCTCGAGCAGCGGCTTGCGGCCGGTGTAGAACTCGACGATCTCGGGCATGTAGGAGTATATCGCCTTGTCGTCGGAAATGCCGGTGCCGGGTGCGTTGGCGATGGTGATGTGGCCGGCGCGGTAGACGTCCATGATGCCGGGGATGCCGAGCGCCGAATCCGGCCGGAACGTCAGCGGATCCAGGTAGTCGTCATCGACGCGGCGGTAGAGCACGTCGATTGCCTCGTAGCCGCGCGTGGTGCGCATCTTGACCTTGCCGTCGATGACGCG
>CAZZZI010000237.1:0-7213 GCA_964658415.1 uncultured Sphingomonas sp.
CCTATTCAAAGCAAGTGGTGTGGCGGTCCGTTCATCTGGGCGCGCGGCAGTGATCCACACAAATGTGGCTACGGCGCTGCATCGGCAAGTTGCCTGGACGGCCGCCGCCCCAGGTGTGGTGAATGACGACAGCCAAAGCCAGGTACCCTCGAAGGCCATCGATCGACTGGTTCTTGGGGACGACCGTATGACTCACCTGACATTCGATCTATTGATTGCCACCTAACCTTAAGTTTCGCAAGTGCTTACCCTGCATGCAACAGGCGCGGTTTTCCCGTTGTGCACAAGGCATCGCACCCGCATGGCGGGCCAGGGCGCGCCGAACTTCAAATCATGTGAAATGAGCCAGGCGCACGAAAGCCGCCAATCCGGGCGTCCCGCGGTGGGTGCCATATCGCTTCTCAATCGAGAGAGCAGGAAGATCTATGGGATCGAGGGATGAGCACCAGCGTCCAGGGGCTTGGCTAGGCGCAGGCTTTCTGGACATTTAGTGCCAAAAAAATCAATATTTTCAACGTCGAAAAACAGTGGTGGTGCCCCATGCCGGAGTCGAACCAGCACTTCTTGCGAAACTCGATTTTGAGTCGAGCGCGTCTACCAATTCCGCCAATGGGGCAACGGATACCGACGAGGCGGGTCTCTACCATGCGACCGGCTTCAGGCGCAAGACGGTGAGGGCTGCTTGCCGGCAATTTCCGTCGGTTGGCGTTTGCCGGCGGGGCCGGCGGTCGCGCGCCGGCCGGTTCGTCAGGTTTAGTGGGCAGCGGTTGCGGTGCGCAGCGTGATGCCGGGCTTGCTCAGCGTGATCGCCAGGATCGCGGCCAGCAGGCAGAAGGCGCCGGCAACGAAGAAGGCGGGGAGGTAGCTGTCGAGCGCGGTGCGCGACAGGCCGGCGCCGAAGGCGGCGGTGGCGGCACCCAGCTGGTGGCCGGTGAAAATCCAGCCGAACACCAGGCCTGCCTTTTCCGGGCCGAAGCGGTCGGCGGCGATCTTGACGGTTGGCGGCACCGTGGCAATCCAGTCGAGCCCGTAGAAGACGGCGAAGATCGACAGGCCGTAGAAACCGAACTGGCTGAACGGCAGGAAGAGCAGGGCGAGCCCGCGCAGGCCGTAGTACCAGAACAGCAGCCAGCGATTGTCGAAGCGGTCGGAGAGCCAGCCGGAGCCGATCGTGCCGAAGAAGTCGAAAATGCCCATGACGGCCAGCACGCTGGCGGCCGCCACCGGCAGGATGCCGTAATCGCCGCAGAGCGTGACGAAATGCGTCTGGATCAGGCCGTTGGTGCTGAGCCCGCAGATGAAGAAGGTGGCAAACAGGATCCAGAAGGTGGAGCTGCGCGAGACTTCCTTGAGCGCCAGCAGCGGCGACATCAGCATGGCCGACAGGCTCTTGTTGAGGGGCGGGGCCGGGGTAATCCTTGCCTCGCCGTAGATCGGCAGATCGAGGTCGGCGGGCCTATCGCGCATCAGGCCGAGCACGACGACGGCGGCAACGGCCAGCATGGCGCAGACGAAGACGACGGTGGTGCGCCAGCCGTAGCGCTGGGTCAGTTCTGCCATCAGCGGCAGGAAGACCAGCTGGCCGGTGGCCGAGCTTGCCGACAGCATGCCGACGACGAGGCCGCGATGCTTGCTGAACCAGCGGGCCGAGACGGTGGCGGCCAGCACCATCGCCGTCAGCCCGGTGCCGAAGCCGACGATGATCCCCCAGAACAGCAAGAGCTGCCAGAGCTCGGTCATGAACAGCGAGCCGATGAAGCCGATGGCGACAGTGGAAAGCGCGAAGATGATGACGTTGCGCACGCCGAAACGGTTCATGAAGGCCGCCGCAAAAGGTCCCATTAGGCCGAACAGCACCAGCCGGATGGCCAGTGCCGAGGAGATCGACGAGGTGCTCCAGCCGAATTCGTCCTGCAGCGGCTTGATGAGCACGCCGGGCGCGCCCATCGCGCCGGCAGTGACCAGCATGGTGAGGAAGGTGGCGCCGACCACGACCCAGCCGTAGTGGATGTTGCGGCGGGCAAGCGTCGAGGCGAGAGCGGTGGACACCATGGGACTGTTCCAGTGATCGCGGGCCGGCCAGGACTGCGGGCGCGGATTGTTTCGGCGGCAACTTCGCCAGTCTCCGGGGCAAAGTCCAGCGAAAGTGCTGGCCGTGCTTTAGATGATTGGCATCATATATCTTGCATTGATGATGGCGGTCATCTAAATTGTCAAGATGCAATCCGATAGAGCAGGCCGATGCGCGTAAGCCGCGAGAAATTCGCCGAGAACAGGGCCCGGATCCTCAATGTAGCCTGCGACCTTTTTCGCGAGAAGGGGTTCGACGGCATCGGGGTCGCCGATATCATGAAGGCCGCCGGGCTGACCCATGGCGGTTTCTACGGTCATTTCGAATCTAAGGAGAGCCTTGCCTTCGAAGCGAGCCGGGTGCTGGTCGAAAAGACCCGGCAGCGCTGGCTCGAGATCGTCGATACGGCGGAGGGCGATCCGCTCGAGGCGCTGCTCCGCCACTACCTGTCGCGGCGCAATTTGCAGAGCCGGGCCTGCGTCTTCGCGTCGCTGGTTCAGGAGGTCAGCCGCCAGGGCGCCGGCCTGCAGTCGACCTTCTCCGGCGGCCTGACAGATCTCGCCGATGTGCTGGCCGGGATCGTTGCCGGCGAGACGCCGCAGGCCCGCCGCGCAACGGCACTGGCCACCCTGTCGGCAATGATGGGCACTGTCATCCTTGCCCGCGCCATGGACGATGCCGATATGGCCGACGAATTTATGGCGGCCACCCATCGCCAGCTGTCGCGTATTTCCGGCTAGGAAGCCCGCCGTATTCTATTCGCTGCGGAAGGCGAGCAGGGCGGTGGATTCGACGATCTCGGTGAAATGGCCGTCTGGCGCCGCTTGGTTCAGCGCCTCGCGCAGCGCGGCCTCGAAGGCCTCCGTCTTTTCGCCGAGCACCTGCGGCGCGGTGGTGGACATCGAAAAGGCGCGGCCGATGAGATCGTCGATGCCCAGATGACGCTCGCGGACGATGCCGATCCGCTCGATATTGCAGAAGGGCGAGTGCAGCAGCACGCTTTCATGCGGCTCCCAGGCGCGGCCGCGGCGCTGGACCCGCTCGGCGCTGCGCTCGGGGGAGAATCGGTCGGCAAGCGACAGGATGATGTCGCGCCAGTCGGGTTTCATAGCAACATTGGTGTCGTGAAACAGCACGACGGCGCCGCCCGGCACCACCAGGCTGTCGAGCGCATCCAGCGTGGCGGCCCGATCCATCCAGTGGAAGGAACGGCCCATGACCGCCAACTTGAGCGGGCCGATATCCGGGCCGAGGTCGTAGGACGAGCCCTGCCGCACGATCATCTCGACGCCGGCCTCGCGGGCCCCTTCAGTGGCGGCCGCCAGCATCTCCGGTTCCGGATCCATCGCTGTCACGGCAGCGCCGAGCCTGGCAAAGGCGATGCCGAGCTGGGCGGGGCCGCAGCCGAGATCGAGCAGCGGATCGCCGATCCCGAGGCCGCAGCGGTTGGCGACGCGGGCGATCAGGGTGTCGGGATAGGGAACGCGGTAGCGCAGATAGTAGGCGGCGGTCGACTGGAAACGTCGGGCTTCGAAGGCAATGGTGGTCATGGGACATCCTATGCAATCCGCCTGCCCAACCTCGACCGCGATTGCGGCTCAACTATGGCCGGATTTCCGGGCGGTCGAACAGTCGGGAGGTGAAGTCTGCAGCGGCCAGCCGCGTCCGCACATGGCCTTACCCGGCTTAACATCGCAGCCAAAGCAGGCGGTTTTTTAAAATTATGTTTAACTTTGCTAATTAATGTCGTCTGACAAAAATCATTCGGGGGACCCAATTCATGCTGCGCCTGCCTTTCCTGAATTCTCGTGCCACCTCTCACTACGCGGCGATTTCCCGTTCGCACGCTCTGATCTGGTTCAGCCCGGACGGCGTTATTCAAGGCGCCAACGAGAATTTCTGCAAGGCGCTCGGTTATGACCTCAGCGAAATCGTCGGGCAGCACCACAGGATATTCGTCGAGAAGGCGGCGCTGGAGAAGCCCGAATATCAGGAATTCTGGCGCGACCTGGCGGCTGGAAAGGCCAATCACGGACAATATCGCCGCATCACCAAGACAGGCGAGGATGTCTGGATCGAAGCATCCTATGATCCCATTCTGGAAGGCAACAAGGTCGTCGGCGTCGTCAAGGTTGCGGCCGTGATCACCGCCAGCAAGATTGCCTCCCTGCACAACGAAAATATCCTGCGCGCGCTCGAACGCTCCGTCGCGGTCGTCGAATTCGATCCCGAGGGCGTGATCGTCGATGCGAATTCCGCATTCTGCGCGACGATGGGCTATGAGATCGGCGAACTCAAGGGCCAGAAGCATCGCATGCTGTGCGACCCGGAATTTGTCCAGTCGGCAGAGTACGAGGCCTTCTGGAAGCGATTGCGCGCCGGCGAGTTTTTCTCGGATACCTATCGACGCATCGGCAAGGGCGGCCGCGAGGTCTGGATCCAGGCTACCTATAACCCGGTCTTCTCCTCGCGCGGCGTCGTCTACCGCATCGTCAAATTCGCCACCGATATCACCGCGCGAACCAGGGCCGTGGGCATGTTGAGCAGCGCCATCGGCGAGCTTGCCAATGGCGATCTCACATCGCAGATGACCGTCGTGCTCGACCGCTCGATGGAAGCGACCCGGCAGGACTTCAATTCGGCTGTTGCCAAGCTGGATCGCGTGGTCGGCGAGATCAGCGATGCATCGCGGGAGATCGCGCTGACGGCAAAGGAGATGCTCGAGAGTTCGGGATCCATCGCCAAGCGAACGGAGCAGCAGGCGGCAGCGCTGGAGCAGACGTCGGCCGCGCTCGAGGAAATCACCCAGACGGTGAACGACGCCAGCCAGCGCGCCACCGACGCCGGCGAACTGGTCCGTCAAACCCGGCAGTCAGCGGAAGAGTCCGGCCGGGTCGTTGCCGACGCCATTGCCGCCATGGGGCAGATCGAGACATCCTCGACGGAAATCTCCAGCATCATCACCGTCATCGACGAGATCGCCTTTCAGACGAACCTGCTGGCGCTCAATGCCGGCGTCGAAGCGGCGCGTGCCGGCGAGGCGGGCAAGGGCTTTGCCGTCGTGGCGCAGGAAGTCCGTGAGCTCGCCCAACGCTCCGCCAAGGCAGCCAAGGAAATCAAGGATCTGATCAACACCTCGTCGACCCAGGTCAAGGCCGGCGTCGATCTCGTCCATCGGACCGGCAAGGCGCTGGAAGTCATCGTCGGGCGGGTCCAGGAAATCGATGGCAACGTCGCGGCAATCGTCGAGGCCAGTCGCGAGCAGTCGATCGGGATCAAGGAAATCGGCCAGGCCGTCAATCAGCTCGACCAGGGCACGCAGCAAAATGCGGCCAGCGTCGAGCAGCAAAATGCGGCCAGCCACCAGCTTTCCACGCGTGCAGACACGCTGGCGGACCTGATCGGCCAGTTCCGAACCTCCGGTCCAGGCACCGTCGCAGAGCCGGTCAGGCTGCGCCGGCCGCGCGCCGCGTAGTCGGTTGGCAATGTCTGTCCCGACCGTCGCGCCCGAAAGAGCGGCGATGGTCGGGCGCTAGGAATGGGCGGCGATCGCCGGTTGAGCGTGGTCCGCCAACGGAGCCGGCGGCGATCTCGCAGCCTCGAGCGTGGTGCGGAACATCGCGACCAGCTGCGCCGATATGGTCTCTTCGAGCAGGTCGGCCATATCGCGGTCGAAAAAGCTGCGCACCGTCCCGAAGAGCACGTTGAGGATCGTCAGGTTGACGGTGGCAAGATTGTCGAAGGTGGCGTCTGAGGCGCTCGAAAACATCGCCTCGCTGGCGGCCTCGACCCTTTGGGTCATTTGTTCGACGAGGTCGGCGACGCTGATCTCGGCGGCTGCTAGGTAGAGCACGCGCGTCACATCCCGCCGCTCGATCTTGACCGCGATATAGGTTCTCACCAGCGCCTCGGCCATATCGAGATAGGATCGTCCCCGATGCATCAGGCAGGCAGCCTCGACGCGGTCGGCCAGCCCCTCCAGGTAGCGCTGGTTGACGGCATAGAACAGCGACTGCTTGTTCGGGAAATACTGGTAGAGCGTGCCGACGGAAACGCCGGCGCGGCTGGCCACGCGGGTCGTCGTCAGCCGGATCGGTCCCTCGGTCAGCAAAACCTGAATCGTCGCTTCGTAGATCGCCTCCACCGTCGTCGCCGAGCGGGCCTGACGCGGCTCTTTGCGGGCATTGAGGGGCAGGGAGGGGGCGCCGGTCATATGCGAATTCAAAACCTGAAGGATTGTTCGTATCCTTAGATCGATCATGTGATCGCGGTTTACAAGGAAATTCCCATGGCTGACACAGTTCAACGCATCGCGCTGGTGACCGGCGCCAACAAGGGCATCGGATATGAAATCGCCCGGCAGCTTGCGCAGGCCGGCGTGTCGGTGCTTCTGGGCGCAAGGGACGCCGCGCGCGGGGCAGCTGCAGCGGACAGGCTGGTGGCCGAGGGTCTGACGGTGGCCTTCATCCCGCTCGACATCTGCGATCCGGTCAGCATCGCTGCCACAGCGGCAAAAATCGCCACGGAGCACGGCCGTCTCGACATTCTCGTCAACAATGCCGGCATCTCTGTCGCCGGCGATGGCGCGCCGGGCACGGTGTCGATTGATGTCGTACGCCAGACGCTGGAGACGAACTTCTTCGGCGCGCTGGCGGTGACGCAAGGCGTGCTGCCACTGCTGCGCAAGTCGGAGGCCGGGCGTATCGTCAATGTGTCCAGCACGCTCGGCTCGCTGAAGCTCAACAATGACCCGGCCTATTCGGGATACGAGGTTCGCCTCGCCGGCTACAACACGTCGAAGGCGGCGCTCAACATGCTGACGGTGCAGCTTGCCAACGAGCTGCGCGACACCCGCATCACGGCGGTGTCGGTCTGCCCCGGCCTGACCCAGACCGATCTCAACGGCCACATGGGCAACCGCTCGGCGGCACAGGGTGCTGCGGCTCCGGTGCGGCTCGCCCTTGCGACGGCAAACGATGCCTTGGGTCTCTTCCAGGACGAGCACGGCAGCCTGCCGTGGTAACCGGCCGCAGGAACTGACCTGCGTCGCCTGCCAGCTGCAGGCCGGCGAACGCTAGAGGATGTCGTTCGCAGTTGGCGGTGGCAGTGATGTCGTCGGGGCGGCGGGTTCACGCCCGCAGC
>CAZZZI010000238.1:0-7195 GCA_964658415.1 uncultured Sphingomonas sp.
CGAGGTTCACAAGAACGTCCATCAGATCCGAACCGGTCTGAAACACCTTGGAATTGGCCGTATAGCTCTTCTGTGCCTGGATCATCGTGGTCAGTTCGCCGGCGAGATCGACATTGGATTCTTCCAGCGCGCCGGACTGAATGTAACCAAGGCTGCTGGACTGCGGGAAACCGGTGACCGTGACACCCGATAGGCCGTTGGCGGAATAGACGTTGCCGCTGAGAACCGTCAGATTGTCCGGGCTGGCGACATTTGCCAGCGGAATGCGATAGAGCGACTTGCTGGTGCCGTCGTCGTATTGCGCCGTGACCGTGCCATCCTTGCCAATGCTGACTTGCTTGACCGCACTCGGCGCCTGGCCGTTGGCATCGCCTGTCGCGCCGAAGGGATTTCCCAGCTGCGTGAACGTCGAGATGTCCACGCTGATGTTCTGGGTCGTGCCGCTGACAGCATTGGGATCGACGATGGATACTGTACCGCCGCCTGTCACCTTGCCGTTCGCGTCGAACGTGAGCGTGCTCGTGCCGACTGCCGGTGTCGAATAGGGAAAGGAAGACGTGCCCCCGGTTGCCGCGTCGGAGCCGCGGTAGACCGAAACATCCCACGTATCGTCGGCGGTCTTGGTGTAATAGAAGTCGTATTTGACCTTGTTGCCCTGGGTATCGTAGGCGATCAAGGATGTTTCCTTGGTATTTGTTGTCACAGGCGCCAGATTTTCAGACGGAAGATGGCCAGCTGCACTGCTCGTCGCAATCGGGGTGTTCGAGTCGAGATTTCCGGTGAACTCGCCGGTCGTAGACGCAACGGCAGTCAGACCCTGCGCTGAGGTATTGACCGGCACCATGCCATCGAAACCGTTGACAACGACGGAGGGCGAGCCGCTGCCGTAGGAATAGCCCATAAGGGTGTAGCCGGCTGCGTTGACCAGATTGCCACTGCTGTCCGCCTTGAAGTCACCGGCGCGCGTCAGATACGGAGTTCCAGAGGCGTCCTGGACAACGAAGAACCCGTCCCCCTGGATCGCCAGGTCCGTCGTGGACGAGGTGTAGGAAAGACCGCCCTGCTGCGAAATTGAGTACTGCACCGACGTCGAGACGCCGCCGGAGCTGTAGGTGCCCGCCGTGGTCGGCAGGACCAGCGAGGAAAAGCTCGTGGATGCCGATTTGTAGCCCGTCGTAGACGAATTGGAGATATTGTCGGAGACCGTGCTCAAGCGGTTTGCTTGGGCATTCATCCCCGAAACCGCCGTCTTCATACTACCGAAAAGACTCATCTGAAATCCTCGTTTTCCCGTTATCGCAAGACTATTCAATGGGCCTTGCGTGAAGCTGTCTGGTGGGGAGAGGAAAAGCAGATCATCATGAGGCGGCTTTTCGGGGTCGTGTAGAATCGACTGGAAATCATTCCCAGTCGATTAGCCGCCTTAGTTCCAGTCGATGCAGTAGCCGAGGAAGCGCTTGGAATCGACCGGATCGAAACCGAGCTTCTTGCGCAGCTTCTTGCGAAGCTTCGAGATATGGCTCTCGACGACGTTCTCTTCGACTTCCTCGTCGAAGATGCCGTAGATCGCGTTGAAGATCTGGGTCTTGGTGACGCGACGTCCGCGGTTGGAAATCAGATATTCGAGGATGCGACGCTCGCGGCGCGGCAGGGCAAAAACCTCGCCGTGCACTTCCGGATCGCGACCATCCGAGAAGACCCGGATCGCACCGACGTCGGTGAAATTGGCGACCGCCTTCAGGCGACGGCGGATGGCCGCTGCCCGTGCCAGGATCTCGCGAGGATGCACCGGCTTGCGGACGACATCGTCGACACCACAATCAAAGAGTGCAAGCGTCGCATCGAGCGAAGGGTGATCGCTGACCGCGATGACCGGTGCAAGCGTGCGATCGCGGATGGCTCTGGGGAGCAAATGCACAAGCTCCCCCTGCCCGAGCAGGAAGGCTTCGACCGCCGCGATATCGCTGTCGGCAGCCGTTGAGACCCACTCGCCAAATTCCTTGGGATCGAACCCCGTCGAAGGAATTCCTTCGCGCCCAAATAGGGATGTGTAGCCGTCTTTAACAAGCCCGCGCTCATCAACCACTACGATCATTCGCCCGCCTCCGAATCAGTTGTGGTGTTTCCAATGTCGCTATGGGTACGAATCGAGCGAATCGCGAACAACTGTAGGAAGTGAGTGGCTAGAGTTAATAATTGCTTAAGATTCAAGCACCGATTTGCACCACATCTAGTGGCCGCGTGTCATTTCAACACAAGAAAGCGGTGGAAAAATTAATACATTTTCAAAGTGGTTCTTGCCAAGGCTTTTTACTTCACCTTTTCGACATATTGAAGACCGCTAAAATGTGACAATTATACAACTTTTAGGCATGTCGTCAGCGGCAAAAAGTGGCTGCGTTGGGCGTCCATTTTCCATATCCCGTCGCGACCAGATTGGCGATCACCCGGCACACATAAATCTTCTGCGCCGGGTCGTTGTTCGGACCTGCATGATAGCGTGCAACGGCCATCGTCCAGGTCTCGTGTTTGTTGTGCAGAACGCTCAGAAACTTGGCCGCATATTCGACATTGCTATGCGGATCGAACATCGCTTCGACCGAGGCAAAGTTCTCGCCATGAAAGTACTGGTTGATCTGCATACAACCAATATCGATCAACTTGGCGCCGCTCTGATGTGCCTGGGCGAAGAGTTGCAGTGCAGCATTTTCGGAAGCCGGAAAGTAAGGCTTGCCTTCGATATTCATGGCGAAGGGATAGAGGGAGCCCTTGCGGCCCGTCTCGGTCAGACCGACTGAGTAGAGAATGCCTTCGGGAATTCCGTATTTGAGAGCGGCCTGCTGGATCTCGCGCTCGCACATTCCATCGGTGGTCGAGGCATGCGCCTCAGAGATAGACGCCCCCGGCACGAGCCCGCTGAGCACTGCCAGCAAGGCTGTCGTCCACACCCAAGTTCCCCGTGCGCGAGACACCATCCTGATCACCGGCCTGTCGTCCTGAATTCTGCTTGCGGGCCTGGCCATCGCTGCCCTGCCCCTGGCTTGTGCCGGCCTGCTGTTGCTGCTGCTGGCCCTGGCTGCTCTGCTGGTTGCTCGATGTATCCGGAGCCGTGTAGGTGACCGTCATGCGGTCGACGCTGTAGCCCTGTTGGCGAAGCGAATCGATCATCGCGCTCTGGTCGTTGCTGAGCTGTCGGTAGGCCTCTGCAGAATGGACCTTGAGATCGACGGAAAGCTGCTCGCCCGAGAGCCGCATGGTCGCCGTGACGATCCCGAGGTTGTCCGGATTCATCTGGATTTTCAGCGTGTTCATGACTTTGCTGGCACTCGTGGTCGCAGACGCACCGGTCAGCGCCGCGCCCGGCTGCATGGCCGCTGCCCAGTCCTTGTTGCCGGTCAGCGAATTGGCGACGAGCGCGGAATTCGAACCGTCGGCCAAGCCGACGAAGCGGCGTGAATCGAGGACCGTGATCGTCGCTCCGGTGTCGCTGCCTGCCCCCTTGATATCGAGCTGGGGCGCGTCGTCCACGGACTTGGCCGCCGACAGGTCGAGCGATTGGACCTTGCCGCTGGCCCGGTCGACGTTGAATGTCACGGTCGAGCCCGCATCGGCCCCCGACTCCATACCGGCACTGGGGCCTGCCATCTGGCCGGATCCCGTCGCCAGCATCGCCATGCCGACTGCCGCGGCATCGCCGCTGCCGTCGACGACGTCGGCAGGCAGGGCGCTTGCGGTGGCAGCGATGCCCGGATCGACCTTGCCGTTGCCCGTATGAAGCTGTCCGGCGGCGGAAAGAACGCTCGGCGATGTCTGGGCCGGGATGATCGCCGCCGGAACACCGGCCCCGAGAAGCGACAACACGTCCGTCAGGGTGGCGCCAGTGGCAGCGTTGGTGTCCACCTCGCCTTCCTTGGCGTCGTCGGCGGCGGTGCTGTCCTTGCTGCCCTTGACGCTCGGAAGCTCGCCCTTGGTGCTCGTGGCCGGCTGCGCCGTCGCGTCGCCGGCCTTCACAGCGGCCAATTGCTGGGCGATGTCGGCGGCAGACAATTGAGCCGGGTTGGCGCCGGCGTCAGGTACAATGGCGGGAAGCTGGTCCGTGGGCATGGCAGGCATGGCAACTTCGGCACCCACCACCGGGGTCGCCGGGAGCGCAGCCGAAAGTGTGCCGTTGCCGCCGGGCGCTATTGTCGGGGGATTGGAAGCGGGCGCCGGGGCGGCGCCTGGCGTGGTGCCCGCTTCAGCCTGGGTGCCTGAGGTCTGGGCCGCACTGGCGTCCGTCGCGGTAAGCTTCGAGGGGGCATTGGCATCGCTGTTGTTGGCCGAGCTGCTGAGCGCATCCTGGAAGCCCTGAGCATCTCCACCCGCGCTTTTGCTGCGGCTGCTGGTTTTGCTCAGCGCGATGGCGTCAGATCCGGCGGAAGCGGTAGTGATGCCGATACCGGCCATGCTCAATTGCCTTCCTGCTTCAATAGCCCGTCGAGTGCGTCGAGCTTCGATTGGCTTGTGGTCACGAATGTCTTGAACGAAGAGTCGGCATCCTGCCCCCCTCCATCATGGGATGGAGCCGCATTTGCCGCAGCTCCTTGTCCAGCAGCAACCGCAGCGGGACCGGGCGTCCCTGGCGTCTCGACGCCTGCGGTCCCATCGTGTCGGACCTCTGTAGCACCAGGCTTAGCCGGCGAAACTTGCGTCAGGCTTTGCGGGTCCGGCAGGCGCGTAACCGCGTCGGCAACCGTCTTTGCGGCGTCGCGGAGGGCGCGATCCCTGGCGTTCAGCTCGCCCTCCGGAATGGCGTTAATGTCCTGCATGGCGGCGTCGGCTTTGGCCGTCGATACATTCGCCACGCCGCCATAGAAATTCGCGAGCTGGCCGAACGAATCGCTGCCGTCGCTCGGGATGGCCGCAGCCTGCGCCGACGCCATGCGGGCGAGATCGTTCTTGCCGGCGATGGTCGCGCTCCTCGCGATCCTCAGATAGACCTCGCGCTGGCGCGGTCCGTCCATAAAGGCGAGGATATCAATGACATCCTGGGGCTTGATCTCGGCGTTGTGGTCGACGACCAGTTTGACGAAGAGATCGGCGAACTGGCTGGCGTAGGGGGAATGGAGAAACCGGCGGACATAGAGCTGCGAATAGGTGAGGCTCTGCGGCACCAATTTTGCCTCGGTCGACAGAGCCATCGACCGCCTCAATGCGGCCTCTTCGATGATTGTTCCGGGACTTGTCAGCCGCGCCCAGTCGTAGAGCTTCAGGGCAGCCTTCGGGTCCTTCGCGCTCATCACATTGCCAGCGACGAGCGACAGGTATGGACCGATCTTCTTGTCGCGATATTCCTTTGCGGTATCGGCCAGCGACTTGACGATCAGCAGGCCTTTGCCGTTCAAGTACTTGCGCAGGACATCGGCGACGCGGTTGTCGAAATGCCCGTCGACATCGCGCGCCATCAGGAATTCGAGCGTTGCGGGATTGCCGCCGCTCATGGTGTAAACCAGCGCCGCGTCGACATTGCGCACGTCGTCGAAAACCGACCTGTCGGCAGAGCGCAGCCGATCGTCGATGGTCGACAGCATGAAGCGCTGCATCTCTGCGGCAGAGTGATCCCCCAGCACGACGGAATCCTGGACGAATTGAAGCGATCTCAGCATCTTGTAGGGTGCCAGATCCTTGTCGTCGGCATGCCCTATCCCCGGCGACATCGCGCCGAGGGCCAGGGCGAGCGTCAGCCCGTATCGGTGCTTCCTGCGCGCCATGGACTATCCCTGGCTCCCCTGCACCAGGATCTCGATACGGCGATTGGCGTTGTTGAACGGGTCCTCGGGCATTTTCAGGCGGCGATCGGCAAAGCCGGACACCTGCGATATGCGCTTTTCGTCCAGTCCGCCGTGGACAAGCATGTAGTAGGCGCTCTGGGCGCGATCGAGAGACAAGCGCCAGTTGTCGATCTCGCCTGCCTTGTACTGACGGCCGTCGGTGTGGCCGCGCAAGACGATGGCACCCGGCCGGTCGGCGAGGATCTTGCCGATCTTGGCCATCGCCAGCACCATTTCCTTGCGGGGCACCGCGGAGCCAACGTTGAACATCGGATCGTTGCTCTGGTCGGAAATCGTTACCAGCAGACCGCCTTCGGCCGGCGTGACCACCAGTCCCTCGGCAAGCTTGCCGGCGATACCGCCGATCTGCGCCTGGATCTTCTGCTGCAGAGCCTTGGCATCCTGCGCCTCTGCGGTGGCAGGTGGCTCCGGGGTAGCGGCGGCCGGCGCTGCTGCCGGCTTTGCGGCATCCGCGGCCTTCTCGGCGGCGAGTTCGGCGGCCTGCGCCGCGTCGGCAGCCGCCTTCTCGGCAGCGGCCATCGGCTTTTGGATACCTTCCGGCATCTTCTCGGGTATTGGGGGATTGGCGGGCAGAGGCGGCTGTTGCGCGCTGGCGCTATCCTGCGTTTCGGGCGTTTGCGGCTGGTCGGTCATCGGACCGTTGTCCGACGCCGTGGCCTTCGCCATGGCAACCACCTCGCCCTTCGGGGCCTGGTCTGTCTTGCTCGCCTCGCCACCGTCCGGCTTGGAGGTCGGCGTCACCTTGACCTGCTTGGTCCAGAAGTCCGGGTCGAAGGGATCGCGATAGGCAGGGCCACCGTCGGCACCCGTGGCGGGACCGGAGTTGCTGGCGCCGCCGTCTCCCTTGGCGCTGACATTGGCCTGCTGGCCCACCTCCTGGGCAATCTCGGAAAGAACGGAATAGGGGTTCTCGAAGAAATCGGCTTCGGAGTAATTGGTCTGGTCGCCGGCTGTCGACGTCTGGTCCTCGCCTGAGGCGGCGGAGGCACCATTGGTCTGCTGGTCGGCGTTCTCTTTCGATTTTTCCTGCTTCTGCTCGCCATCCGCAGCATCGACCGGCTTTTTCAAGCCTTTCTCGGTGGGCTTGGTGTCGGCGAGCTTGATCGGATTGAAATAGGATGCGACGGCGGCCTTGGTTTCCGCGTTCGAGGCGTTGACCAGCCACATCACGAGGAAGAAGGCCATCATTGCAGTCATGAAGTCGGCATAGGCAATCTTCCACGCGCCGCCATGGCCGCCTTCGTGGTCGCCGCCGCCATGCCGCTTGATGACGATGATCTCGTTCTTGCCGTTGTGGTGATTTTCGCTGTCGCTCATGAAAGGACGTTCCTCAGGCTATCGGCCCAGGCCGACATGCGGGTCAC
>CAZZZI010000239.1:0-1879 GCA_964658415.1 uncultured Sphingomonas sp.
TGGCGCGGGCGCCGAGCGGGTTGCCGGTGCCGCCTTCCATGTGGACCGGCAGGTAATGGCCTTTGGCAGCTTCGCGGGCGATCATCTCCGAAGGCGGGGTCCAGCCCGGCCACTGTTCCTTGCGCGTGATGGTATGGGCGCCCGCCCATTCGAAACCGGGCTTGCCGACGCCGACGCCATAGCGCCGCGCCTTGCCGCCCTCTGCAACGAGGTAGAGGAAGCGGTTGTTGGTGTCGATGACGATGGTGCCGGGGCGCTCCTTGGTCTGGTAGTCGACCATCTGCGGCAGATATTGCGGATCGAGGGTGGAGCGGATGACGGGCAGGCCGGGCCGGACATTGGCAGCGGTTTGCGCCGGCCGGCCGCCAAACAATGGGCGGGACGCTCGTTGCTGGAAGAGACCGCGCGGCTGGGTGACGACCGGACGGGGATAGACCACCGGCTGGGCGGACGCGCCGCTGAGCTGCATCACCCAGGGGGCGCTCAGATCGGCGCTGACGATGACCGGCGGGCGCGTCTGGTAGCGGTCGTCGGCAAGGGCAGGGACGGCCAAAACGGCCAAAGCGCCGGCGGCAAGCAAAATAGACTGTTTCATCATCGGACGGACTCTCTACAATGGGCCGAAGATCGGGCGCTCTGGCGCTCGGTTCGCAACCATCGTGACATCGCCCCGCCCATGAATGGTAAACGGCGGTTGATGAAAATGCCGGCGGCCCTGTAAACCTTTCGTCAGGGTTAACGGTCGGTTCTGAAACACGGTGTGCAAATGGTAAAGCACGGAAGGGAAGCGGAAGCACGATGACTGCAACGGGACTGATCACCGGCGAGGATGGCCGCGAGCGCTGTTTCTGGCATGCCAACCTGCCCGACTACCTCCGCTATCACGACGAGGAGTGGGGCCGCCCGGTGACCGACGACACCCGGCTGTTCGAAAAGATCTGCCTCGAGGGCTTCCAGTCCGGCCTCTCCTGGCTGACGATCCTGCGCAAGCGCGAGAATTTCCGCGCCGCCTTTGCCGGTTTCGATTTCAACAGGGTCGCCCTGTTCGACGAGACCGATATCGAGCGCTGCGTCACAGACGCCGGCATCATCCGCCACCGGGGCAAGATCGTCTCGACGATCAACAACGCCCGCCGCGCCATCGAGATGAAGCAGGAGTTCGGGTCGCTGGCGCGCTATTTCTGGAGCAACGAGCCGACGCCCAATGAGCGCCCGGAGATCGTCGATCGCGCAACCCTTTCGGCCAACCCGACGACAGCCGCTTCCGTGCGTTTGTCGAAGGACCTCAAGAAACGCGGCTGGACTTTTGTCGGCCCAACGACGATCTATGCCTTCATGCAGGCCATGGGCCTGGTGAACGATCATCTCGAGGGCTGCTATTGCCGAGACAGTGTGGAAAAGATGCGCAACGCCCTGGTGCGGCCATGAGGTGGCTTGGCCTGGCTGTCAGCCTGTGGATCGCCGCAACCGGCCTTGCCGCGACTGCACATGCCGAGGACGGCAACGGGCAGTCGCTGCAGATGCCGGAGCTCGATCAGGGTGAGAAGCTGGAGAAGCTCGGCTTTCCCGCCGTCACCGAAAAGCTCACCGGCTGGACGAAGTTCGGCAAGGGCAAGGTCTATACCCTGCCGATCAAGGCCGGCCAGCACGTCCGGATCACCTTCGCGTCCAAGAGCCAATACGCTTTCATGGCCATCTTCGACCTCACCTCGAGCGCCGACGAAGCCTTTTTCGGCACCGACGAAGACGGAATGACCGCCGACGTGACCGTCAGCGCGGATACGACGTGGTTCATCAAGCCCTATTATTCGCGCGTCACCCGCCGGCGCGGCCTCGGTGCTCCCTATTCGATCCTGATCGAGCCGTTGCCGGCAGGCCC
>CAZZZI010000239.1:1979-7190 GCA_964658415.1 uncultured Sphingomonas sp.
AGTGCGGGAAGTTCTCCGAGATGAGCGATCTTGTGGAAGCGCGGCGCTTCCGTCGGCTCCTCGACATGCTCGAAGGCCCAGGTCAGCGCATGCGGCACGAAAATGCCGTAACTGCCGGCGGCGATGGCCGGCACGACATCCGATTTCAGCGAATTGCCCACCATCATCGCCCGCTCCGGCCCGTCGCCGACCTTGGCGAAGATCCGCCGGTATGTGGTCGCCGTCTTGTCGGAGACGATTTCCACCGCATCGAAGAAATCGCCAAGCCCGGATTGCGCGAGCTTGCGCTCCTGGTCGAACAGGTCGCCCTTGGTGATCAGCACGAGCAGATAATGCCCGGCCAGCGCCTCCAGGGTTTCCCGCACGTGCGGCAGCGTCTCGACCGGATGGGACAGCAGGTCCCGCCCGATGTCGAGGATCTGGGCGATAACTCTCGCGGGCACCGTGCCCTCGGTAATCTCGATGGCCGTCTCGATCATCGACAGGGTGAAGCCCTTGATGCCGAAACCGTAATGGGCGAGATTGCGCCGCTCGGCGGCAAGCAGGCGCTCCGAGACCCGCTCGCCTTCGGCGTAATCTGCAAGAAGTTCGGTGAAATGCCGCTCGGTCAACTGGTAGAAGTGCTCGTTCTGCCAAAGGGTATCGTCGGCATCGAAGCCGATGGTGGTCAGCGGACGCAACGTCATAGCCATCTTCCTCGTCGGTTCTTCCGCGAGGAGTTTACGCCTTCCGCACCGGGAGACAAGCGGCGGCGAGAGATCACGCCAGCGTGACGCCGCCGCTCCCCGTTCGCGTTGAAACCCAGGCGCTGCGCGCTATCTCAGTATTGCGCGGCCGTGGGCAGCGATAGCCCTCAGGCGACCGGCTTGCCGAAGGGCATGGGCGTTGCCAGGCCTTCGAGTGTCGATCCTGCCGCCGAACGAGAGGAAATTCACAATGCGTTACAATCAGCTTGGAAATACGGGCCTGTTCGTCTCCGAACTCTGCCTTGGCACCATGACTTTCGGCGAAGCAGGCGGTGGCAGCACCTGGGGCGCGATCGCCGACGTCGACCAGGACGCGGCCGACAAGATCGTCGAGAAGTCGCTCGCCGCCGGCGTCAATTTCATCGATACCGCCGACGTCTATTCCTTCGGCGTCTCCGAGACCATCCTCGGCCAGGCGCTGCAGAATCTCGAAGTGCCGCGCAAGGATGTGGTGATCGCCACCAAGGTGTTCGGCGTCATGGGCGACAAGCCCAACGACCGCGGCGCCTCGCGCGGCCATATCATGGATTCGGTCGAGGCCAGCCTCGAGCGTCTTCAGGTGGATCACATCGATCTCTATCAGATCCATGCGACCGATAGCGTCACCCCCATCGACGAGACGCTGCGCGCCCTTGACGATCTCGTGTCCGGCGGCCTGGTGCGCTATGTCGGCGTGTCCAACTGGCAGGCCTGGCGCATCGAGAAGGCGCTCGGCATTTCCGAGCGGCGGGGCTTTGCCCGCTTCGAGACCGTTCAGGCCTATTATTCGATCGCCGGCCGCGACATCGAGCGCGAGATCGTGCCGATGATGGCCGAGGAAAAGATGGGCCTGATGGTCTGGTCGCCGCTCGCCGGCGGGCTGCTGTCCGGCAAGTACGGTCCGGGCGCACCCGGCAATGGCGAAGGCCGCCGCGCCAGCTTCGACTTCCCGCCCGTCGACAAGGACCGCGCCTGGGCCTGCGTTGCCGCCATGCGCGACGTGGCCGCCAAGCACGATGCCAGCGTTGCCGAAGTCGCGCTCGCCTGGATCCTCGCCAAGCCCTTCGTCACCAGCGTCATCATCGGTGCCAAGCGGGTCGAGCAGCTCGACCAGAACCTCAGCGCCGTCGACCTCAAGCTCGATGCGGAAGACATGGGCATGCTCGACGAAATCAGCGCGCTCGATGCCGAATATCCGGGCTGGATGATGCCGCGCCAGAACGCCGCCCGTCGTCCGGAACCGTTCGACCCGAAGGCCTGATCGCCCGCGAGACACGCCGCCCCATTCTACCGGGGCGGCAGCGATCTACAGAAACGTCTCCGGGATCGGCTCCCAGCCGTCTGGTCGGGGCCTGAATTGCGGAATATGGGCGAGGCTGTGAACCAGCGCGCTGTCGCTGCCGAGCGTGTCCTGCCAGTCGCGCGCCTCGGTGAGGATCACGCCGACGCCGACTACGTTGCCGCCCGCCTTGCGCACCAGTTCGATGGATCCCTTCAGGCTGGAGCCGGACGCAACGACATCGTCCACCACCACAACGCGTTTGCCGGCAAGAAGCGGCACGGCCTGCCGGTCGAGCAGCAGGCGTTGCTCGCCCTTGGATGTAATCGACGTGATGGTCTGCACCAGCGCGTCGCCGAGATGGATCTTCGGCGATTTCTGCAGGATGACATAGCGGTCGAGCCCGAGCGCCCGGCTGACCTCGATGGCAACGGGTATGCCGAGCGTCGCAGCCCCGACAATGACGTCGGGCTCGAGCGGCGCCAGCTTCTCCGCCAGCTTGTCGCCGACATGCGCGCCGAAGCGGACGCCGAGGTCGATCACCATCATCAGCGAAATGGCAAAATCCAGCTTGATCGGCACGATCGGCAGATCGAGCGGGTAGCCGGCAACATCCACCGTCCAGTGCTGAGGGTCACGAGGGGGAAGGTCGGATGATTCCGGCATCGCATGTCTCCGTCAGAGGAAGGGAGTGAGGTCAGGTGCGGTGAAGGGCTTGGGGCAACGCTCCGTGTGCTACTTGCCATGCGCCTTCAGCCAGGCTTCCATGTCCTTGATTTCCTTCTCCTGCGCCGCGATCACGCCCTTTGCCAGTTTGCGCAGTTCCGGATCCTTGCCGTATTGCAGCTCGATCTTCGCCATGGCGATTGCGCCCTGGTGATGGGGGATCATGCCGCGCACGAAATCGGTATCCGCATCGCCGCTGTAGGTCAGCGCCATGTCCTGGTGCATCTGGGCGTTGGCAGCGGCAAAGGCCTTGCTCGATGGGCTCTGGTCTCCCATCGGCTTACTCATGTCCATATTGGCCATGTCTTCGGCAAAGGCTGTCGAGGAGCCGAGCATGACGGCGAGGGCGACGAGGACAGTTTTCATCGGCAGGGTTTCCTTGTTCGGGAGGGAGAGTTCAGTTGGATGGAAAGCAAGCGGCACGGCATGCCGCTGTCAGATCTTGGCTGCCTTGCGCAGCGCTTCGTTGATGCGGCCCTGCCAGCCCTTGCCGGTCGCCTTGAAGGCGTCGATGACATCAGGGTCGAGCCGCAGAGAAATCTGCCGCTTCGGCGCCGCCACGGCGGGCCGGCCACGGGCACGCCGGATGCTTTCGGCAAGGTCCGGAAAGACCTCGGCAAAGGGCCGGGCGTTCTTGAAGTCTTCCTCGGTCCATTCGGGGTTGTCGGGATCATTGGCGATCCCTTCCTGGATTCTTGCTTCTTCGGCGTCAGTGAGGATGCGGCGTCTGTGCTCTGTATCTCTCATAGAGGCTCCTTTCCTTACGGCTCGCAGGTCGCAGCGAAATCAGCGAGATTCCCTGAAATCCAAGCTTTACGAAGATGACGACGACGGTATCCTCTGTGAGGTCGCCGATTGCCTTCAGCCGCCCGTCTCTCGCATTGAGGATCATCGCCTCGGCAAAGAACTCTAACGGTAGGTCGAGAAAATCAAGCCGATGCTTCTCGACGTTTTTGAGGCGCTTGCGTTCATCCCATATGATTTTCATCGCGATAATACCCGTTTCACGAATATCTGTCGATAAATAAAAGTGCTACAATAAAAACGTGTCAGCGAAGATGTTATCGACGCGATAGCCGGGCGGCAATGACCTCGTGGACGATCTGGTAATCCCGGCTTTCCTCGCCGAGCGGTGCCACCGGCCAGGTCCAGCGATCGACTTCGGCAGGCGGCGATATGCCGAGCAGCAGGTCGGATGTCTCGTGCGTCCGGCCCGTGCGGTCGATGACGGCATAGGCGATGTCGGTGACGAGACATGTGCGGCAGGGAAGGGATGCGAGCCCGTCGATATGGGCTGCAACCAGGCTGGCGCCCGCATCCGCCGGCATCCGGCCGACTGGCTCCTCCGCCAGCCGCCTCTGGACGCCGCGCCCGATCTGCGACAGCAGGTTGGCCGAAACGACGAAGTCGAGATAGGGCACCTGCCGCAGGAAGCCGAGCGGCTCGACGGTTTGCCCGGCGGCCAAGGCGTCGTAGCCCGAGAGATCGCGCTCGATCAGGCGCACATTGCCCAGGCGGCGCGTCTTCAGCCAAAGTCGCACCGATGCAAGATGCACGAGATCGACGAGCACCACCGTGTCGAAGGTTTTGGCCAGTTCCTCGATCGGCACGTCCCGCAGCAGGCCCGAGCCGAGAACGACGGCGGTGCGCCGTTGCTTGAGGTCGGCCATCGCATCCAGCATGGCCTTCTGGCTGTGCATCTCATGCGCCCGCCAGGCCGCCCGGCAGCGTCCGGCCCGCGACCAGAGACTGACGGATGAGCGGACGAAGCGCCGGAAGGGTTTTTCGGTGAGGGGCAGGGTGGCGATGTGCTGCAGGGCTTCGGCAATCATGACCGGCGCGCAGCCGGCACGGCTCCCGCTTCCGGCGCGAGGACGGTTTGTGCGGGTGACCGGTTGGCGGTTGGCTGGAGCATCGATGGCGGCCTTCGCTGATGGGACTGCGAAAATGGCATTTTTCCCCAGCAACCGCCAGCCGCCGAATTCCGAGCCCAACCCTTGCCGCAATCGGCCCGATCCGCTAGGAAACCGCCACTGTCACAGGACCGGAATGCAGCGCCATGAACGACAAGCAGAAGAAGCCCCAGAAGCTGAGAGCCCGCCTGCCGCGCGGCTTTGGTGATCGCACTGCCACCGATATCCATGCCACCAACGAGATGATCGCGAAAATCCGCGAGGTCTACGAGCGCTACGGTTTCGACCCGATCGAGACGCCGCAGTTCGAATACACGGATGCGCTCGGCAAATTCCTGCCCGACAGCGACCGCCCGAACGAGGGCGTGTTCTCGCTGCAGGACGACGACGAGCAGTGGATGAGCCTGCGCTACGACCTGACCGCGCCGCTCGCCCGCCATGTCGCCGAGAATTTCAACGAGATCCAGCTGCCCTACCGCACCTATCGCCAGGGCTACGTCTTCCGCAACGAAAAGCCCGGCCCCGGCCGCTTCCGCCAGTTCATGCAGTTCGACGCCGACAGCGTCGG
>CAZZZI010000240.1:0-7150 GCA_964658415.1 uncultured Sphingomonas sp.
TGGCGATGAAGATCGTTTGCATCGGCGGCGGCCCGGCCGGGCTCTACTTCGGGCTCCTGATGAAGAAGCTGCATCCCGGCCATGACATCCGGGTCGTCGAGCGCAACAAGCCCTACGATACCTTCGGCTGGGGCGTGGTGTTTTCCGACGCAACGATGGAATCGATGAAGGTCTGGGACCCCGAAAGTGCCGCTGAAATAAAGGATGCGTTCAACCACTGGGACGATATCGAAGTCTGGTTCAAGGGCACCAAGCAGCGCACCTCCGGCCATGGCTTCGTGGGCATCGGCCGCAAGAAGCTCCTGAACATCCTGCAGCGCCGCTGCGAAGCCCTTGGCGTCGAGTTGATCTTCGAGACTGATGCCACCTCCGATCTCGATTATCCCGACGCCGATCTCGTCATCGGCTCCGACGGCCTGAATTCGAAGATCCGCAACCACTATCCGGACATCTTCCTGCCCGACATGATCACCCGGCCGAACCGCTACATCTGGCTCGGAACCAACAAGCTCTTCGATGCCTTCACCTTCGATTTCCGCAAGACCGATCACGGCTGGTTCCAGGCGCATATCTACAAGTTCGACGAGAACACATCGACCTTCATCATCGAGACGACGGAAGAGGCCTATCGCGCCCACGGCCTCGACACCATGGACCAGCAGGCCTCGATCGACTTCTGCCAGGACCTGTTTGCCGAAGCGCTGGATGGCGCCCCGCTGATGACCAATGCCCGCCACATGCGCGGCAGCGCCTGGCTGAATTTCAATCGACTGATCTGCGGCAAGTGGAGCCATTTCAATGGCAACTCCCATGTGGTGCTGATGGGCGATGCCGCCCACACGGCCCATTTCGCCATCGGCTCCGGCACCAAGCTGGCAATCGACGACGCCATCGAGCTTGCCCGCCAGTTCGAGATCCACGAACACCGCACTGACAAGATCCCGGCCGTCCTCCACGCTTACGAGGACATCCGCCGCGTCGACGTCGCCCGCATCCAGAATGCCGCCCGCAATGCCATGGAATGGTTCGAGGTGGTCGGCACCCGCTATGCCGACACGCTGGAGCCGGAGCAGTTCATGTATTCCATGCTGACGCGCTCGCAGCGCATCAGCCACGAGAACCTGCGCCTGCGCGACAAGAACTGGCTGGAAGGGTTCGAGCGCTGGTTCGCGGAGAAATCCGGCCTTGCCGTCGGTAACGGCCGCTGCCTGCCGCCGATGTTCACGCCCTTCAAGCTGCGCGACGTGACCCTGCCGAACCGTATCGTCGTGTCGCCGATGGCGATGTATTCGGCGAAAGACGGGTTGATCAACGACTTCCACATGGTTCATCTCGGCGCCCGCGCGCTCGGCGGCGCCGGCCTGATCTTCGCCGAAATGACCTGCGTCTCCCCGGATGCGCGCATCACCCCCGGCTGCCTCGGTCTCTGGAACGAGGAGCAGGCCGCCAGCTGGAAGCGTGTCGTCGATTTCGTGCATGCCAACGGCGATGCCAAGGTCGGCATCCAGATCGGCCATGCTGGCCGCAAGGGCTCCACGAAGCTCGCCTGGGAGGGCATCGACCAGCCGCTTGACGACGGCAACTGGCCGCTGATCTCGGCCTCCGCCATTCCCTACCTCAAGAACAGCCAGGTGCCGAAGGCGATGGACCGGGCCGACATGGACCGGGTCAAGGCCGACCACGTCCGCTCTGTCGAACTCGCCGCCACGACGGGCGCCGACTGGCTGGAGCTGCATTGCGCCCACGGCTACCTGCTGTCGAGCTTCCTGTCGCCGCTCACCAACCAGCGCACCGATGAGTATGGCGGCAGCCACGAAAACCGCGCCCGCTACCCGCTGGAAATCTTTGCCGCCATCCGCGCCGTCTGGCCGGAGGGCAAGCCGATCTCCGTGCGTCTCTCCTGCAACGACTGGACCGAGGACGGCAACACCCCGGAGGATGCGGCGATCTTTGCCAAGATGTTCAAGGAGGCCGGTGCCGACCTGATCGACTGCTCCTCGGGACAGGTGTCGAAGGAGGAGAAGCCGGTCTATGGCCGCCTTTTCCAGACGCCGTTCTCCGACAAGATCCGCAACGAGATCGGCATTCCGACGATTGCCGTCGGTACCATCTCCGAGGCCGACCATGCCAATTCGATCATCTCGGCCGGCCGCGCCGATCTCTGCGCCGTTGCCCGGCCGCATCTGGCCGATGCGGCGTGGTCATTGCACGAAGCAGCAAAAATCGGCATCACCTCGATCCCGTGGCCAAAACAGTATCAGTCGGCCAAATCGCAGTATGAGAACAACCTCGCCCGCGCGGTTCCCGCCGCGCCGGCCAAGTGAGAGCCTGAGATGACCCAACCGGGCAGACTTCGCGGCCGCCATGCGCTCGTCACCGGAGCCGGCAGCGGCATCGGCGCGGCCATCGCCCGCGCGCTCATCGCCGAGGGTGCCAAGGTGACGCTGGCCGGGCGACGGCGGGAACCGTTGCAGGCGCTGGCGGGGGAGTTCGGAGCGGCAGCCTTCGTCGCCGACGGCTTCGACGTGACGAGCGCAGACGCCATCGCCACAGGCTTCGGGGCGGCGAAAGCGGCGTTCGGCCCGGTCGACATCCTCGTCAACAATGCCGGCGAAGCCCCGAGCGCACCGTTCGAGAAGACCAGCCTGGAGATGTGGTCGCGGGTCATCGCTGTGGATCTCACCGGCGTCTTCCTGGTGACGCAGGCAGCCATGCCCGATTTGCGCGCCCATGGTGCCGGCGCCCGCATCATCAACATCGCCTCGACGGCGGGCCTCACCGGCTACGGTTATGTCTCGGCCTATACGGCCGCCAAACACGGCGTCGTCGGCCTCACCCGGTCGCTGGCGGTCGAACTCGCAAAGACCGGCATCACCGTCAACGCCGTCTGCCCCGGCTTCACCGACACGCCGATCATCGAGCGGTCGATCGAGACGATTGTTGCAAAGACCGGCCGGACGCGCGACGAGGCTCTGGCCGAATTCACCAGATCCAATCCGCAGGGACGACTCGTAAAACCCGAGGAGGTCGCCGACACCGTCCTCTGGCTGGCGCTGCCGGGCAGTGCGTCGATCACAGGACAGGCAATCGCGGTTGCCGGTGGGGAGGTTTTGGCGGGATGAGCGAGCGCGACATGACGATGCAGGGCCATCTGCGCCCCTTCAAGGACTATCAGGCGAAGACCTTCCTCTGGGAGGTCAGCGAAGACGGCCGCGTGGCCTTGCTGCGCCTCAACCGGCCGGAGCGCAAGAACCCCCTGACCTTCGAAAGCTATGCCGAACTGAGAGACCTCTTCCGCGATCTGGCCTACGCGTCCGATGTCAGAACCGTTGTCCTAACGGGCGCCGGCGGCAATTTCTCCTCCGGCGGCGATGTGTTCGAGATCATCGAGCCGCTGACCCGCATGGCCATGCCGGAGCTTCTGGCCTTCACCCGCATGACCGGCGACCTCGTCAAGGCGATGCGCAAGTGCCCGCAGCAGATCGTCGCCGCTGTCGACGGCATCTGCGCCGGCGCCGGCGCCATCCTCGCCATGGCCTCGGACCTGCGCGTGGCGACGCCCGAAGTCAAGACCGCCTTCCTCTTCACCCGCGTCGGGCTCGCCGGTGCCGACATGGGCGCCTGCGGCATGCTTCCGCGCATCATCGGCCAGGGTCGCGCCGCCGAGCTGCTCTATACCGGCCGCTCGATGACCTCTGCCGAGGGCCATGCATGGGGATTCTACAACGCGCTGCACGAAAGCGGCGACCTCGAGGCGGAGGCGACCAAGCTGGCGCGCTCGATCGCCGACGGGCCATGGTTCGCCCACGGCATGACGAAAACCATGCTGAACCAGGAATGGGCAATGGGCATAGACGAGATGATCGACGCGGAAGCCCAGGCCCAGGCGATCTGCATGGCCACCCAGGATTTCCGCCGTGCCTTCGAGGCCTTCGCCGAAAAGCGCAGGCCGGAATTTCAGGGAAACTAGGCGATGCATCCGGTAGCCACCTTGAAGGGACCGACCCGCGACCATCTCGACTGGCCGTTCTTCGACGCCGGTCATCGCCAATTCGCCGAACGGCTCGATGCCTTCGCCGCATCGGCACCGATGGCTGAGATCGATCAAGGCGATGTCGACGGCGCCTGCCGCAAGCTGGTGCGCGCACTCGGCGATGCCGGCCTGCTGGAGGCGGCCGTCAGTGCCCCCGGCGACACCACGCCGATCGATTCCCGCCGTGTCTGCCTCGCCCGCGAGACGCTTGCCTGGCACGACGGGCTCGCCGATTTCGCCTTTGCGATGCAGGGCCTCGGCACCGGCGCCATCGGCCTTTCCGGCACCGACGACATCAGAGCCGCCGTGCTGCCGAAAGTGCGCGCCGGCGAGTGGCTCGCCGCCTTTGCGCTGTCGGAAAAGGACGCCGGCTCGGATGTCGCGGCGATGGGCTGCGCCGCCCGCCTCGAAGGCGATCACTATATTCTCGATGGCGAGAAGACCTGGATTTCCAATGGCGGCATTGCCGACGTCTACACCGTCTTTGCCCGCACCGGCGAAGCGCCGGGCACGCGCGGCATTTCGGCCTTCGTGGTCTTTGCCGATGATCCCGGCTTTTCCGTCACGGAGCGGATCGAGGTCATTGCCCCGCATCCGCTGGCAACGATCCGCTTCGAGGCCTGCCGCATCCCCGCATCCCGCCGCCTCGGAAGCCCTGGCGAGGGCTTCAAGATCGCCATGCGCACCCTCGACATCTTCCGCGCCTCGGTGGCAGCAGCAGCCCTCGGCTTTGCCCGCAGGGCGCTGGATGAATCGCTTGTTCATACCAAGGCCCGGCCGATGTTTGGGGCCAGGCTTGCCGACCTGCAGTTGACGCAGGCAGCGCTCGGCGATATGGCGACCGGCATCGACGCGGCGGCGCTCCTCACCTACCGTGCCGCGTGGCGCCGTGACGTGCAGCAGCTGCCGACGACCCGCGAGGCGGCGATGGCCAAGATGACTGCGACGGAAACGGCCCAATCGGTCATCGATCGCGCCGTGCAACTGTTTGGCGGCCGTGGTGTGCGGACGGGCGAGATAACCGAAAAGCTTTATCGCGAAATTCGTGCGCTCCGCATCTATGAAGGTGCGACCGAAGTGCAGAAACTGATCGTCGCGCGTGAACTGCTGAAATCCAATTGATGGGAGACCAAACCAATGGCGCATAGCCGCGAAACTTTCGACTGGGCCGATCCTTTCCGTCTGCAGGACCAACTGACCGACGACGAGCGGATGGTCCACGACACCGCCCGCGCCTATGCCCAGGACAAGCTGGCGCCACGCGTGCTGGAAGCCTTCCGCCATGAGAAGACCGATCCTGCGATCTTCCGCGAGATGGGCGAACTCGGCCTGCTCGGCCCGACCATCGCGCCCGAATACGGCGGCTCGGGCCTCGGCTACGTCGCCTACGGGCTGATCGCCCGCGAGGTCGAGCGCGTCGACAGCGGCTACCGCTCGATGATGTCCGTACAGTCGTCGCTGGTCATGGTGCCGATCGATGCCTTCGGCTCGGAAGCCCAGAAACAGAAATACCTGCCGAAACTCGCGACCGGCGAATGGATCGGCTGCTTCGGTCTCACCGAACCGAACCACGGCTCGGATCCGGGCTCTATGGCCACCCGCGCCAAGACGGTCGACGGCGGCTACCAGCTGACCGGCTCGAAGACCTGGATCTCCAATTCGCCGATCGCAGACGTCTTCGTCGTCTGGGGCAAGACCGAAGATGGCGTCATCCGCGGCTTCATCCTCGAAAAGGGCTGGAAGGGTCTGTCGGCACCGGCGATCCACGGAAAGGTCGGCCTGCGCGCCTCGATCACCGGGGAAATCGTCATGGACAACGTGTTTGTCCCGGAAGAAAACCTGCTGCCCAACGTGACGGGCCTCAAGGGCCCGTTCACCTGCCTGAACTCTGCCCGCTACGGCATTGCCTGGGGCACGCTCGGGGCTGCGGAAGACTGCTACGCCAAGGCCCGTCAATACGTGCTCGACCGCCAGCAGTTCGGCCGGCCGCTCGCCGCCAACCAGCTGATCCAGAAGAAGCTCGCCGACATGGCGACCGACATCTCGCTTGGCCTGCAGGGCTGCCTGCGGCTCGGCCGGATGAAGGAGGAAGGCCATCCGCCGGTCGAGCTGACCTCGATCCTCAAGCGCAATTCCTGCGGCAAGGCGCTCGATGTCGCCCGCAACGCCCGCGACATGCTCGGCGGCAACGGCATTTCCGACGAGTTCGGCGTCATCCGCCATCTCGTCAACCTCGAAGTGGTCAACACCTACGAGGGCACCCACGATATCCACGCCCTGATCCTCGGCCGCGCCATAACCGGCATCGCCGCCTTCGCAAACTGAGGCGGCCGTGGCTTTCAGGACAACCAGACCCCTGCGTTTCGGCGATTGCGATCCCTCCGGGATCGCTTTCTTCCCGTCCTACCTGAACATCCTCGTCGGTGTTCTCGAGGATTTTTTCGCAGGCCTCGGCTTTCCCTGGAAGACAATGATCGACGAGCGGCGGATCGGTGTGCCGACCGTGCGCCTCGACCTGACCTTCTCTGCCCCCGGCTTTCAGGGCGACGAACTGCAATTTGCCATTGAAGTCCGCCGGATCGGCCGCTCGTCGCTCGACCTGGAGCACCGGGTTTCAGCCAACGGCAAGCTGCTCTGGAGCGCCACCCATCGCGTCGTTGCGACGCAACTCGACACACACCAATCGCTTGCCTGGCCGGACGACATCCGCGCCGCGCTGGAACACCATCTGGAGAAGACCGATGCACACGATCCTGCAGCCTGAGGGCTGGGCCAAGCCGATCGGATACGCCAACGGCGTCTCGGCCAGAGGTCGCACGGTCTTTGTCGGGGGCCAGATCGGCTGGAACGCCCATTGCCAATTCGAGAGCGACGACTTCGTCGATCAGGTCCGCCAGACGCTCTCCAACATCGTCGCAATCCTGGCGGAGGGCGGCGCCGAGCCGCAGCACATCACGACGATGACCTGGTATTTCATCGACAAGGCGGAATATCTGTCCAACCTCAAGGGCGTCGGCCAGGCCTACCGCGATGTCATCGGCCGGCACTTCCCGGCCATGGCCGCCGTCCAGGTCGTCGGCCTCGTCGAGGACCGCGCCAAGATCGAGATCCAGGCGA
>CAZZZI010000241.1:0-7107 GCA_964658415.1 uncultured Sphingomonas sp.
CCTTCGACTTCTTGCGGTAGACCAGTTCCTTTTCCATCATGTCGATGAACAGCATTTGCTGCCGATGGTAATAGTCGACATCGCAGGTCGCAAATTCGCGGCTCCAGTCCAGTGACAGGCCCATGGCCTTCAGCTGGGCCTTCATCGAGGCGATGTTCTGGTAGGTCCACTCCTTCGGATGCACCTTGTTGTCACGGGCGGCGTTTTCGGCCGGCATGCCGAAAGCGTCCCAGCCCATGGGATGCAGCACATTATAGCCGCGGGCCCGCTTGTAGCGCGCCACCACGTCGCCCATGGCGTAGTTGCGGACATGGCCCATGTGGATGCGGCCCGACGGATAGGGAAACATCTCGAGGACGTAGTACTTTTCGCGCGGGTCGTTATTGTCGGTCAGGAAGACGTTTGCGTCATTCCATTTCTGCTGCCAGCGGGGTTCGGAGTCGCGCGGATTGTAACGTTCGGTAGCCATGGGACCTGTATTCCAGATGTAACGGGGAGTTGGCGTGACCTTCATCATGAAACCACCCGAGCGTCAAGTTTGGTGGGCCTGGTCATCGTCTTCGAAGCGCTCGACAGCGCTGAATTTCAAGGGGTTGCTCTTGGCAAGAGCGGGCGGGCTGTCTACTCAGGGAGGTGATTGCACTCTTATGTCGAGGTCGAGCGATGGAACTTCAAGAGCGTTTGGACGATGTGCGCAGCCGCATCGCCACGGCCGAAGAGAAGGCCGGGAGGCTTCCGGGGTCGGCGCAGCTCGTCGCCGTCTCCAAGACCTTCGATGCCGACGTGATCCGTCCCGTCATTGCCGCCGGCCAGCGCCTGTTCGGGGAGAACCGGGTGCAGGAGAGCCAGGGCAAATGGCCCGCGCTGAAGGCCGAGACGCCCGGGATCGAGCTGCATCTGATCGGCCCGCTGCAATCGAACAAGGCCGCCGACGCGGTGGCGCTGTTCGATGTCGTGGAGACCGTCGACCGTGAAAAGATCGCCCGGGCGCTTGCCGCCGAAATGAAGCGCCAGGGAAAGGCGCTGCGTCTCTACGTCCAGGTCAATACCGGCCTCGAGCCGCAGAAGGCCGGTATCAATCCCGACGACACCGCCGCCTTCGTGGCCCTCTGCCGCGATGAACTCGGGCTCGCCGTCGAGGGATTGATGTGCATTCCGCCGGCCGATGAAAATCCCGGTCCGCATTTCGCCCTGCTGGCCAAGCTCGCGGCCGCCTGCGGCGTCGAGAAGCTGTCGATGGGCATGTCCAGCGACTACGAGGTCGCCATCGCCTTCGGCGCCACCAGCGTCCGTGTCGGTTCGGCACTTTTCGGAACGCGGTAGGTCATCCAAAAATCCAGTCGCCGGGACAGCAGGGAAGGCTTTTGCCGCCTCCTGATGCCATCGTCCCCGGTCTGGGTCACCGCGTCGTGAACGTCTATTGTAATATGGCTGACAAGAATGAGGATCATGAGAGGGGCTGCGTTGCGGATCTTGCTGCGGCGCAGATGACTGGAACCGGAGACGTCCATGACCCTTCCCATTCTCGGCGCCGCCATGACGCTCGACGAACTCGAAATCCACCGGAACTGGCTTCTCGACAAGCAGCGCGATCTCGAATTGCAGAGCTTCGTCGATGCCGAAGTGCTCGGCGGCGACTGGTCGCCATTGGTCGACCGCACCAAGACCCTGCTTGACGGTCACACCGGCCGCGTCGGCATCCACGGTCCTTTCTGGGGCTTCTCGATCGCCTCCAAGGATCCGGCCGTGCGTGCCGTCGTCGCCCTGCGCATGGGCCAGGCGCTCGATATCTCGGCGGCGATCGGTGCCACCCATATGGTGATCCATAGCCCGTACACGACGTGGTCCTACAACAACCTCGACAACAATCCGGGCGAGCGCGAACGCATCATCGACTATACGCACCGGACGATGGGCGAAGCCGTCAAGCGGGCCGAGGATATCGGCCTGACCCTGGTGATGGAGAATATCGAGGATATCGATCCCGGTATCCGCAACATCCTGGTCGACAGTTTTGCCTCGCCGGCCGTCGCCGTATCGATCGATACGGGGCATGCCCATTACGCCCATGGTTCGACGGGCGGCCCGCCGGTCGACTATTACGTCCACGCTGCCGGCAACCGTCTTCAGCATGTCCATCTCCAGGATGCCGATGGATATGCCGACCGCCACTGGTCGCTGGGAGAAGGCACGATCCGCTGGCATTCCGTGTTTGCCGCGCTGTCCCAGCTTACCAGCAATCCGCGCCTGATCATCGAGATCAAGGACAAGTCGAAGATCCCGGCCTCCGCTGCCTATCTCGCCTCGCTCGGCCTCGCCGAGTAGTCCCGGCATCGTCCGCCGATCGACAATGCCGCCTGCCCGAACCGTCGGGCGGGCGGCAGACAGCTCGCATTTCACGCCAGGGCCGACGACCGCTACCTTCCGCAACGGATATTCGCCGCCTGTCGCGCCACTACCCCGTAGGAGACAACCATGACCCTTCCCGTTCTCGGCGCCGCCATGATGCTGGACGACCTCGAAATCCACCGCGACTGGCTGCTCGACAAGCAGCGCGACCTCGAACTGCAGAATTTCGTCGATGCCAGGGTGCTGGCCGGCGACTGGATGCCGCTTGTCGAGCGGGCGAAGCGGCTGCTCGACGGCCACACCGGACGGGTCGGCATCCACGGGCCGTTCTTCGGCTTCAGCATTTCGTCCCAGGACGAGGAGATCCGCGCGGTCGTGGCCAAAAGGCTCGACCAGGCTCTGGACGTGGCGACGGCGCTCGACGCCACCCACATGGTCATCCACAGCCCCTACACCTCCTGGCACCACAATAATTTCTCCCACTTCCCCGGCGAGCGCGAGAAGATGACGGAGTTCACGCATCTGACGATGGCCGCAGCCGTTAGCCGTGCGGAAGACATCGGCCTGACATTCGTCATCGAGAATTGCGACGATGTCGATCCGCACACCCGCGTTGCCCTTGCCGAAAGCTTCAACTCGCTGGCCGTCGCCGTCTCCATCGACACCGGCCATGCCGAATGCGTCCATGGCAACTACCGCGCGCCGCCGGTCGACTATTTTGTCCACGCCGCCGGCAACCAGCTGAAGCATGTCCATCTGCAGGACGTCGACGGCTATGCGGACCGGCATTGGGCGCTTGGCGAGGGCGTCATCCGCTGGCATTCGGTGTTTGCGGCACTCGGCAAGCTCAGCAGCAATCCGCGCCTGATCATCGAGTTGCGCGACAAGGCGGGGATCCTTCCTTCGGCCGCCCATCTGCAGTCGCTGGGCCTCGCGCAGTAAGGCGCGGCGCCGGCGGCCTGCGGCAGCCTCATGACGGGCCGCCGGCCGATGGAAAAAACCGAGAGAAGGGGCCGGAACGGTGGTGTCGAGCGTACCGTTTCGGCCCGTAACTCGCTTGAAATGCGGGTTCTGCGGGTCTAAGAACCCGCAACCGATTGTCAAAGCAGAGGGCTTATCATGACAGTGCGCAATCTTTTCCTGCTGCCGGGCGACGGCATCGGGCCGGAAGCCATGGCGGAGGTCCGCAAGATCATCGCCTATCTCAACGAGGCTCATCAGGCCGGCTTCGTCACCGAGGAAGGCCTCGTCGGCGGCTGCGCCTACGACGCCCATGGCGTGGCGATCTCCGAGCCCGACATGGCCAAGGCGATGGCGGCCGATGCCGTGCTGTTCGGCGCCGTCGGCGGCCCGAAGTGGGACGACGTTCCCTACGACGCCCGCCCCGAGGCCGGCCTGCTGCGGCTGCGCAAGGATCTGCAGCTGTTTGCCAATCTCCGTCCGGCCATCTGCTATCCGGCCCTCTCCTCCGCCTCGTCGCTGAAGCCAGAGCTGGTCGAAGGGCTCGACATCCTGATCATCCGCGAACTGACCGGCGGCGTCTATTTCGGCGAGCCGAAGGAGATCATCGATCTCGGCAACGGCCAGAAGCGCGGCATCGACACGCAGGTCTACGACACCTACGAGATCGAGCGCATTGCCGGCGTCGCCTTCGAGATGGCGCGCACCCGCAACAATCGCGTCTGCTCGATGGAAAAGCGCAACGTCATGAAATCCGGCGTGCTGTGGAACCAGGTGGTGACGGCGACGCACAAGGAAAAATATTCCGACGTCAAGCTCGAGCACATGCTGGCCGATGCCGGCGGCATGCAGCTGGTGCGGGCGCCCAAGCAGTTCGACGTCATCGTCACCGACAACCTGTTCGGCGACATGCTGTCCGACGTCGCCGCCATGCTGACCGGTTCGCTCGGCATGCTGCCGTCGGCCTCGCTCGGTGCGCCCGACGGCAAGACCGGCAAGCGCAAGGCGCTGTACGAGCCGGTGCACGGCTCGGCGCCTGATATTGCCGGCAAGGGCATCGCCAACCCGATCGCCATGATCGCCTCCTTCGCCATGTGCATGCGCTACTCGTTCTCGATGATCGCCGAGGCCGATGCGCTGGAAAAGGCCATCGCCAACGTGCTCGATCGCGGCATCCGCACCGGCGACATCGTGTCCGAGGGCATGACGCCGGTCGGCACGGTCGAGATGGGCGAGGCGATCCTCGCCGAGTTCAAGACGCTGAGCGCCTGATTTCACGTGAAACATTTTCGTCGCGTCCGGTCGTTCCGGACGCGGCGGTCGTCTTGATCCGCTCGCCGCCGTGCCTATCTCTGGCCGATGCAACACGACACCGAAAACGCGCCTGCTTTGCCTGACAAGACCGGTCGCGGATTCTGGCGACTGCTTGGCGTCCGATATGCCGCCCGTCGCGGGCAGCACCGCCCCCTTCCCTTCCTCGGCTATGCGCTCAGCGTCATCAATATCGTGGCGATTGCCTTCTTCGTGCTCGACGCACCGCTCGGCAAGACGGCGCGGGATCTGCCGGCGGCACTGGTCACCTTTGCCGGCGACATCACCAATGTCGGGCAGATGCTGCGGATGCTCGGCGCCATCGTCGTCATCTTCGTCGTCGGCGTGCTCCTGGCGCGGCGCATGGCGGATCTGCAGCGGCGTTTTCGCGTGGCCTATCTTGTCCGGATGGCGGCCTATCTCCTGATCTCCGTGCTGTCGGCCAGCGCCGTGGTGCATGTGCTCAAGACCACCATCGGGCGGGCGCGGCCTCTCGTCTACGACCAGTTCGGCATTTTCGGGTTCAAGCCGTTCGACGGGCAGTTCCTGTTCCAGAGTTTCCCTTCGGCCCATTCCACCCAGATCGGGGCGTTCTGCGTGGCGCTTGCCCTTCTGTTTCCGCGGTTCAGGCTGGTCTTTATCGGGATGGCGCTGTGGATCGGGGCGACCCGGGTCATTCTCGGCGTGCACTATCCAAGCGACGTGGCGGCCGGGCTGGCGCTGGGCGCCTGGTTTGCCTTTGCGACGGCCATCATGTTTTCGCGTTTCGGCCTGTTGTTTGCGCTCTCGCCGAACGGATTTCCGGTGCCGCGCGTGCGCCGTCTCATCAGGCGCCGGCCGCTCGCCGACGGATAGGGCCGGCACCGGAGTGCCGACCCCGATGCTTACGGGATCAGTCCATCGTGTGGATGTCGCGATCCTTGGTTTCCGGCAGGAAGATCAGGCCGATCACCAGCGTGATGGCGGCAAACACGATCGGGTACCACAGGCCGAAATAGATATCGCCCTTGGCCGCGCTCATCGCGAAAGCCATGGCCGGCAGCAGGCCGCCGAACCAGCCGTTGCCGATATGATAGGGCAGCGACATGCCGGTGTAGCGAATGCGGGTCGGGAAGAGCTCGACCAGAAGCGCTGCGATCGGGCCGTAGACCATCGTTACATAGATCACCAGCACCGTCAGGATGAGGATGGTGCCGAGCCAGTTCACGGCTGCGGGATCGGCGACCATGGCAAAGGTGCCGGCCTTGGCGATGGTATAGACCGGCATGTCTGCGATACCTGCTGCCTCCTCCTTGGTGACCAGCTTGTCGGCGGGCACGACGGTCTTGTCTCCGGCCCGCACCGTTGCGGCATTCAGGCCGACCTCGGGGTTGGCGGCGATGAAGGCGTCGAGCTTGCTGTCCGGCACCTTGGCCGCACCGCGGACCAGCGGATAGCCGCTGTCGTGGAGGGCGGTGTTGATGCCCTTTTCGAAGGCGGCGTTGAGGCCCTTGGCCTTGTCGCCCGCCGCCGCCGCGTCATAGCTCGGCACCGTCTGATTGCCGATCGTCACGGTTGCCGCCGTGCCCGGAGGGGCTGCGACGATATCGTAGGGCACCGAGTTCTTGGTGAGGAACGCCGTCGCGACGTCGCACGAGCTGGTGAACTTGACGGTTCCGGTCGGGTTGAACTGGAACCGGCAATCGCCGGGCGCGGCGGTGACGGTTGCCCGCACGGTCGACTGGGCCTGGGCGAGGGCCGGATTGGCCGTCCAGGTCATGGCCTTGAACAGCGGGAAATAGGTCACGACCGCCAGCGCCAGTCCGGCCATGATGATCGGCTTGCGGCCGATCTTGTCGGACAGCCAGCCGAACAGCAGAAAGAAGCCGGTGCCGATCAGCAGCGCCACCGCCACCATGATATTGGCGGCCTGGAATTCCACCTTGAGCACGTTCTGCAGGAAGAACAGCGCGTAGAACTGGCCGCAATACCAGACGACCGCCTGGCCCATGGTGGCGCCGAACAGAGCGAGCAGCGCGACCTTGGCATTTTTCCAGGTGCCGAAGGCCTCCGTCAGCGGTGCCTTCGATCCCTTGCCCTCGGCCTTCATCTTCTGGAAGGCCGGCGATTCGTTCATCTTCAGGCGGATCCAGACGGAGACGCCGAGCAGCACGAAGGAGACGAGGAACGGCACGCGCCAGCCCCAGGCGGCGAAGGCTTCCTTGCCGAGAAAGGCCTGCACCGAAAGGATGACGATCAGCGACAGGAACAGGCCGAGCGTGGCCGTCGTCTGGATCCAGGCGGTGTAGAAGCCGCGCCGGCCGGGGGGTGCGTGTTCGGCGACATAGGTGGCAGCACCACCATATTCGCCGCCGAGTGCCAGGCCCTGCAGCAGGCGCAGGCCGATCAGTATGATCGGCGCCAGGATGCCGATCGACGCGGCACCGGGCAACAGGCCGACCAGGAAGGTCGACAGGCCCATGATCAGGATGGTGATGAGGAAGGTAT
>CAZZZI010000242.1:0-3834 GCA_964658415.1 uncultured Sphingomonas sp.
CCCTCATTCGAATTCGCCGCCCGAAAGATGGTTTCTGACGGATTCCTTGACCGTGCCGATGTCGGTCCAGAGTTCCGTGACGATGGCCGGGTCGACGTCGGCCAGCATGTCGCGCAGCCAGCCTTCGTGGGCGGCGGCCATGGCGGTGAACAGCTTTTCACCCTTCGCTGTCAGCTTGGCGACGGTGACCCGACGGTCGCCATGGGGCGTCTCGCGCAACACCATGCCGTCGATCTCGAGGCGCTCGACCAGCCCCGTGACATTGCCATTGGTGACCATCGTCCGCTTGGAGAGCTCGCCCAGCCGCAGCCCGTCGCTTTCGCGGTAGAGCTGCGCCATCAGGTCGAACTGCGGCAGCGTCGCCCCGAACTCGGCGCGCAAACGGCGGCGCACTTCCTGCGAAACCAGTTTCGTAGTCGACAGCATGCGCAGCCAGAGGCGGAGTTCCTGCTTGTTGCCATCATGATCGCCGTGGGCAATCAACTCCAGATCGACAGTTTCGCTCTCTGCTTCGGCCATGATCCTCGCTCGAATTCCTGGATCGCAATCCGTTTCCCATGGCATACGAAGCAATATTTGAAATGTCAAAGGTTTCGGGCCCGGTCGACTGCAACGGCAGTGGATAGCCTTACCGGGCCAGCATCCGGGCAAGCAGAAAGCCGGACCCCGCCCCCGTCCCGGCGCCCGGCCAGGTCGACGCGCCGCACATATAGAGCGAGGCCACCGGCGTCCTGTAGCGCGAATAGCCTGCGACCGGACGGAAGAGAAAGTTCTGGTCGAGATGGTGGCTGCCCGACAGGCTGTCGCCGCCGATGAGATTGGGATTGCCGCGCTCAAGGTCCAGCGGCGACACCACCGCGCGCCCGAGGATCTTGCCGCGCAGGCCCGGCGCGTAGCGCTCGATGATATCGATGACGCGCTCGGCATAGGCCTCCTTGGCCGCATCCCAGTCACGCGCGGTGATCTCTCCGGCGGCATCGCCCAAAATCTCCGCCGGAAGCACGCGCACCTGCACCCAGAGCACGTGCTGCCCGCCCGGCGCCCGCGACGGATCGATAGCCGTCGGCTGGCCAACCACCAGCGCCGGCTCGACCGGCAAAAGGCCGCCTGCCGCTTCGGCATAGACCTTCGACATCATCTCGAGATCGGGGGCGATATGCACATAGGCAAAGCCCTTCAGCGCCTCGCCCGCCGTCCAGTCCGGCAGGCTGTCGAGCGCGAGGTGGATCATCATCGCCCCCGGGCCCGCCCGGAACCGGCTGACCTTGCGGTCGAAATCCATCCGCTTCGGATCGGCATCGAGCAGCTTGCCGAACAGGTTTTTCGGATTGACGTTGGCGATAACCGCGCGGCTGGCGTCCAGGCGACGGCCGTCCGCAAGCAGCACGCCGGTCGCTTTGCCGCCGGACACCAGTACCTTGTCGACAGGCGTGCCGAGCAGGATCTCGCCGCCCCGCGCGCTCAGCATGGCGCTCATCGCCTTGACGATGGTATCGGCGCCGCCCTTTCCGATGACCATGCCGAAAGCCTGGTTGGCCATCGATTCCAGATAGGGAAACAGCGCGCCGCCCGCAACATCGGGTGCGAAATCGAGGTGCAGCCCCCAGGCGGCCATCATCGCCTTCAGCTTGGCATGGCGGAAGCGGGCATCGAGAAAGTCGCGCGGCGAGGCCAGCAGCATGCGCGCCGTGTCATAAAGCCAGCCGCTGCCCTTCTCGCGCCAGGCCTTCCACACCACTTTGACAGAGGCCAGCGACGGCATCGGTGCGCCGAGCAGGCCGAAGATATGCGGTGCATCGGAGCCGAATTCGGCCAGCATCGCCCGCCAGGCGGCCGCATCCTCGGGCGAAAGAGCGGCGATCGCGCCGGCGGTCTTCTCGAGGTCGGTGCTGACGCCGAGATAGGTGCCGTCGCGAAAGACGCTGGCAAAGCAATCGGCCGCCGGCACGAAGCCGAGACCGTGGGAGATGAGTTCCTGCTTGTACTGGGCAAAGAACGCCGATCCGGCAAACATCGACAGGTTCATCGCACAGAGATCGTGCCGGAATCCCGGCAGCGTCACTTCCTCGGTCCGGACGGCGCCGCCGGCGGTCGCGTTGCCCTCGACGACGACCACCTTCCAGCCTTTCGCCGCCAGATGCACCGCCGCCGCCAGGCCGTTGTGCCCGGCTCCCACCACCACCGCATCATATGCCATGACCTGTCCCTCGTTCCCTTTTGGTTTTATGCCGCATATGCATACATTTTGATGCAACGGCATCAAGAGCAGACGCCGGGAAATCGCATTCAAGCGACGCGCAGCAGCGTATTTCCCCGCGAGGCATGCTTGCGAAAGCGCTTATTTTCTGGGCCATATGCCTGTTTTCGGAGATCTGCCTGTACCCAGAAAACTCTGCGTCGCCAACGCCGCGCGGATGCTTGCAATATCATATGGTGTGGCATAGGCTTGCCCCATCCAGCCGTCAGCCTCGGAGCAAGAAGGGCAGTCCAATGCCCCACCAGACGAGACTGGGCTTTCGTTCAAGGGGAACATTGGAATGACGTCGAACACACTCGCCAGCCTCGCCACCGCGCTGATCTCGGGCTCCATCCGGGTCGTCGATCTCACCGCCTCGCTCGGGCCCGATACGCCCGTGCTCTACCTGCCGCCGCAATTCGGCAAGAACACACCGAAGGTCAAGGTCCACACCATCTCGGAATACAATGAGGACGGTCCGTTCTGGGCCTGGAACTGGCTGGAGCTCGGCGAGCACACCGGCACCCATTTCGACGCGCCAAGCCACTGGATCACCGGCAAGGACAACCCACAGAACACGACCGACACCATCCCGGCCCAGAATTTCGTGGCGCCGGTCAACGTCATCGACCGCTCGAAGGAAGCCGCCGCCAATCCCGACTACCTCCTGACCATCGACAGCATCAAGGAATGGGAAGCCGAGCACGGCGAGATCGAAGCCGGCACCTGGGTGTTGCTGCGCACCGACTGGTACAAGCGCAACGGCTCGACGGAGACCTTCCTCAACGCCGACGAGAACGGCCCGCATTCGCCGGGACCGACGGCCGAAGCGATCGAATATCTGCTCTCCAAGGGCATCATCGGCTGGGGCCAGGAAACCATCGGCACCGATGCCGGCTCGGCCGGCGGCATGACCCCGCCCTTCCCGGCCCACAACCTGATGCACAAGAACAACCGCTACGGCCTTGCCAGCCTCTGCCAGCTCGACCAGCTGCCACCCAAGGGCGCCGTTCTCATCGCCGCCCCCCTGAAGATCGTCTCCGGCACCGGCTCGCCGGTGCGCGCCCTGGCCCTGATCGCCCAATAGGCCCCGCCATATGCCCTCCGGTGCTCCCTCTCTCCGCCACCGGCAAGCCTCCTGGCCTGGGAGAGCGTTCGCCGAAGGGCACCGGGCGCTCTCGAGCCCTGCTGCGGCAAAAGGACCGGCGGAAGCAGCATCGCTGCCTCCGCCTTCCGCCGCTAAGCAAGCCGCCGCCCCAGACATGACCTCAGACATCCCCCACCCTCATTCCTGTGCCCGTCACAGGAATCCAGCCACGGCGCGTCTGCGCCGTGAAAAAACTCTTCCTCGTCCGCCACAAGCCCTCCCGCGCCCAAGGACTTGGGCGCACTGGATTCCTGTGACAGGCACAGGAATGAGGGAAAACGTGGCGCCCTCCCGCCCTCTCGCAAAAGCCAGACTGGCGGAGACAACGGCAGCAGCGGCAGCATCGTTGCCAGCGCCTATCCCACCAAGGCAAGCCATCGGACGCGCCACCCTCCTCCCTCATTCCTGTGCCCGTCACAGGAATCCAGCCACGGCGCGTCTGCGCCGTGAA
>CAZZZI010000242.1:3934-7099 GCA_964658415.1 uncultured Sphingomonas sp.
CCCTCATTCCTGTGCCCGTCACAGGAATCCAGCCACGGCGCGTCTGCGCCGTGAAAGGACGCCTCCGGGCTCGTCACATATCCTCCCGGCCCCGACGAGCGGGCCCCATCCTCCGACAGCAAACCTTTGCGGGGCACCGGCATGAGCAGCCATGACTACATCATCGTCGGCAGCGGCATAAACGCGCTGGTCGCCGCTGCCATGCTCTGCAAGAAGGGGCGCAAGGTGCTGGTCCTCGAGCGCAACGAGCGCATTGGCGGCTGCCTGCGCAGCGAGGAAATCACAGAGCCCGGCTTTGTCCACGATGTGATGGCGACGACCATGGTGCTGTTCCTGACGTCGCCGGCCTATGCCGCGCTCGGCAAGGACCTGGAGGCGCGCGGCCTTGAATTCGCCCATGCCCAACTGCCGACCGGGGTGCTGCGGCCGGACGGCTCGCACCTGATCTTTTCCAAGGACCGACAGCGCAATGTCGCAGCCTTCGAGGCGCTGGCGCCGGGCGACGGCCGGGCCTTTGCCGCTGAAATGGACAGGCTGGGAGCCGATGCGCCCTTCCTGTTCTCGCTGCTCGGCGGCGCGCTCTGGTCGAGCACGATCCTGAAGACGGTCTCGCGGCAGGCCTGGGGGCGCGGCCTGCGAAACCTGGCGAGCTGGTTCGGCAGCGCGCTGACGCCTGCCCGCGGTTACCTGCAGACCGCCTATGCCTCGGATCTGGCGCGCGCGCTCTGGGCGCCCTGGGTGCTGCATTGCGGCCTCAGCCCGGAAGACGCCTATTCCGCCGAAATGCTGAAGGTCATCGGCTTTGCCATCGAACTCGCCGGTTGCCCGGTCGCCAAAGGCGGCGCGGGCACCCTGCTCGATGCCTTCGAACGCCTGATCACCGACCAGGCCGGCACGATCCGCACCGGCGCCGACGTCAGCAGCATCATTCCAGGCCCGGGTAAAGCCCGCAACCCTGCCGCCGGCGGCGTGCGGCTCACCAACGGCGAGACCCTGCGCGCGAACAGCGGCGTCATCTGCTCGACGACGCCGAACCAGCTCTACGAACGGCTGATGGCCGACTGGCCCGAACCCTTGCCGGCACCGGTCGCGAGGGACGTCGCCCAGTATCGCTACGGCAAGGGCAACATGCAGATCCACTACGCCCTGTCCGCCCCGCCCCGCTGGAAACACAACGCGGAGCTCTGCCAGGTGGCGCTGCTGCACCTGACCCCGGGCCTCGACGGTGTCTCGCGCGCCTGCAACGAGTGCGAACGCGGCCTTCTGCCGGCTGAGCCTTCGGTCTGTGTCGGCCAACCCGTTTCCTTCGATCCGAGCCGTGCGCCCGAGGGGAAATCGATCCTCTGGCTGCAACTCCCCGAGGCGCCGCGCTTCCTCAAGGGCGATGCGGCTGGCGAGATCGAGACGCCGGCCGATGGCCGCTGGACGGAAGCGGTGCGCGAACGCTATGCCGACCGCATCGAGGCGCTGCTGGCGCGCCATATCGAGAATTTTGCCGAGATCAAGCTTGCCCGGCGCGCCTATTCGCCGGCCGACCTCGAGACGATGAACATGAACCTCGTCGGTGGCGATCCCTATGGCGGCCATTGCGGGCTGGACCAGTTTTTTCTCTGGCGGCCCTTCAAGTCTTCGGTTAATCACCGCACCCACATCCAGGGCCTGTACCACATCGGCGCATCGGCACACCCCGGCCCAGGCCTTGGCGGCGGTTCGGGCTTCCTGCTCGCTTCCTCGCTGAAGTAGAACGAAATCGAGGAGACGTGTCTTTCATGGAGGAGCGGTTTTCAGGCGTTGTGCTGAGGCGCAAGGATGACGGCTACGAGGCGCGCCCGACCATGGGCGAGATCGGCCTCAACCATTTCGCGCCCTATCTGATGAACCGGCTGATGTCCCGCTGGAACGCCAACATGGCGGACGAACTGAAGGAACTGGACATCTCGACCGCCAAGATGCGGGCGCTGGCCGTCCTCAGCGTCTCGACCTCGCTCACCATCAACGAGCTGTCGATCTTCGCCGTCACGGAACAGTCGACGATGAGCCGGACGCTGGATTCGCTCGAGACCCAGGGCTATATCCGCCGGCAGCCGCGCGCCGAAGACATGCGCATCCGCGACGTCTCGATCACCGAAGAAGGCCGCGCCGCCTTCGAAAAACTCTGGCCGACGATGTACGACCTGCTGCTGCAGATGTTCGACGGCGTCGAGGAAGCCGAATACCGCGCCTTCATCGGTACGCTGCACAAGGTGCTGCACAATATCCGCAAGCACGAGATCTGACGATCGCGCGCACCGGAAGAGCGCCCTGCCCAGTGAACAGGGCGCCAGAGGTTTGATCGGTTTACTTCACCATCCGTAACGGACGGCTGTTACTGGGTCTGGGTCACCGCCGCAGGCTGCTGAGCGGCTGGCACTGCCGGCGCATTGGACTTGCCGACGAAATACATCGCCCCGACAAAGACCACGCAGGCCACGATGGTAATCGCTGCCAGCTTGGCTATCGAACCGACGCTTGTACGCTCGCTACCGAATCCCAGTTCTTCTGAAGTCATCGTGAAAAAACTCCTCCTGTTGATGCAGACGCTTCTCCTCTTCGTCTGCATCGGTACAGGCTAACACAGCTTCGACCCGGTTGCAGCCCTTTATGTGCGCAACGTTTGCGGCAGTGCAGCATAGGATTTTTCGGGCGAGATCAGCTGTAGGTCACGAGCTGGGCACGGCTGAAGCAGCAACGTCAGCGAGCCGATGGCGCTGCCGGATACGACCAGGCAGGCATTTCCTATCGGCCTGCCAGCCGGTGAACAGGCATAGGATACTTCCGGCAACTGGCTCACTGAAGCAGTTTCTCCGTCTCAAGCACTTCCAACCGGATGAAACACTCCAGTCGCAACTCCAGCGGCAACTGCCCAGCCCATCCTCCCTCATTGCTGTGCTTGTCACAGCAATCCAGCCACGGCGCGTCTGCGCCGTGAGAGGACTCCCCCAGTTCGGCAAGGTGTCTTTCGCCCAAGGACTTGGGCGGCTGGATTCCTGTGACGAGCACAGGAATGAGGGTGGGGCTGGTTTCGCGCCTGCCCCTTGACTTGCCTTGGCATGGCCCTCCCTGGTCTGGCCTAGCTTGGCGTCGCCTGGCTTGGCTTGGCCTTAGCTTGGCTTGGCCATGAATGAG
>CAZZZI010000243.1:0-7057 GCA_964658415.1 uncultured Sphingomonas sp.
ATGTCGACCTGCGTGTTAGGCTTGCCCTTCAGATTGTCTCCACGACCTGCCATGCTATTTTCGGTCTTTCTCAGGCCTCGAGGACGATATTGGCAGCACTTTCCTTCAGCTCGACGCCGAAGGCGCGCTGATAGTGCTCGGCCACCAGCGGCCGCTCCAGCTCGTCGCACTTGTTGAGGAAGGTGACGCGGAAGGCGAAGGCGACATCGCCGAAGATCTCCGCATTTTCAGCCCAGGTGATGACCGTACGCGGGCTCATGACGGTCGACAGGTCGCCGTTCATGAAGGCAGCGCGGGTGAGATCGGCGACGCGCACCATCTTCGACACGGTCTCGCGACCGGCCGTCGTGCGGAAGGATTTGACCTTGGCGGCAACGATGTTCACTTCCTGCTCGTGCGGCAGGTAGTTCAGCGTTGTCACAATCGACCAGCGGTCCATCTGCGCCTGGTTGATCTGCTGCGTGCCGTGGTAAAGCCCGGTAGTATCTCCGAGGCCGATGGTGTTGGCCGTCGCAAACAGGCGGAAGGCCGGATGCGGGCGGATAACGCGGCTCTGGTCGAGCAGCGTCAGGCGGCCCGACGATTCCAGCACGCGCTGGATGACGAACATCACGTCCGGGCGGCCGGCGTCGTATTCGTCGAAGACCAGCGCGACATTGTGCTGGTAGGCCCAGGGCAGGATGCCGTCCTTGAATTCGGTGATCTGCATGCCGTCCTTGACGACGATGGCATCCTTGCCAACGAGGTCGATACGGCTGACATGGCTATCGAGGTTGATACGGACGCAGGGCCAGTTGAGGCGCGCGGCGACCTGCTCGATATGCGACGATTTGCCCGTGCCGTGGTAGCCCGAAATCATCACGCGGCGATTATGGGCGAAGCCGGCGACGATGGCGAGCGTCGTGTCGCGGTCGAAGAGATAGTCGGAATCGAAGTCCGGCACATAGGCGTCGCCCTTGCTGTAGGCTGGTACGCGCATGTCGGAGTCAATACCGAAGGCTTCGCGCAGCGAAACCGTGGTGTCGGGCAGCTGCGAGATATCAACGTCAATCTTACTCATCATGTCTCCAAGGCGGGTGGTCGTACCCGGCCGCATTGCATGTTCTCTGTGGCGGCTGCTTCTCCACCGAAGATGGCCGCTCATCTCGAATGGTCAAGACGACGGCGATTCTTCTCCGGGACTAAAGCGAAATCTCTGTGCGACCGGGGTGCGCCGGAGAGCGTGCCAAGCAAAGTCCCGGACAAGAAACGCCGCGTCCGGAGTGTCGACCGGAGATGGCAGCGACGAATGCGCCATGAGGCACCTTGCTCGCCCGGCAATCCCGGTCGTTCCGGACCATACCTTATCCCAATTCGAACTCAAGGAGACGGATTAACAAAAACCGTTCTGCTTCAACAATTGATAGGCCTGCACGACGGCCCTGAAGCGATCCTCGGAGCCCCGGTCGCCGCCATTGGCATCCGGATGGTGCTTCTTGACGAGTTGCTTGTAGCGGCTCTTGATCTCGGTGGCAGTGGCCCCGAAGGTCAGTTCCATGGTGTCGAAGGCCTTGGCCTCCAGCGTCTTCAGCTTGCGCACCGGCGATTCGAAGCGCGGCCCGCGACCGAGCCCCTCGGCCACGAAACCGAACGGATCGCGCATGCGCGGATGGGCGCCGGAGCGCACGTCCGAGTGCAAGGGGCTGTTGCGCGCCGCCTTGTTGACGCCGACGCTCCAGGTCGGGCGATGACCCGTGATCGCTTCCTTCTGGTAGCGGGCGATCTCGTTGTCCGACAGGCCGGAGAAGTAGTTGTAGCCCTTGTTGTATTCGCGGACATGCTCGAAGCAGAACAGGAAGAATTTGCCTTCGGCATTGCGGCCGACGGGCGCGCGATGCACACCCTTCTTGTCGCAGCCGTCCCATTGGCAAACGGGGTCGGCAGGCTGCTCTTCCGGTATTTTTCTTCGACGCGTCCGGATGCCATCGAAGAATTTTGAATCAAGTCCCATGGCCCTAATTATGGGCTTTGGCGGCGCTGACAACAAGAATTGACAAACGGAAATCTTGCTGGCTTTGTGGTCCGTTTTCTCAAGCACCGAAGCAGGCCGCACCCCATGACAGTCCAATCGCGCATCGAAGAAACCCTGACCCTGAATTTCGCCCCCGAGCGCCTTGCCGTCATCAACGAAAGCCACCTCCACGCCGGCCACCATCCCGACATCACAGGCGCCGGCGAGACCCACATGCGGGTCCGCATCGTCTCGCAAAAATTCGCCGGCATGCCCCGCCTCGCCCGCCACCGCGCCATCACCGAATTGCTGAAGCCGGAACTCGACGCCGGCCTGCACGCGCTCGCCATCGAGCCATCGGCACCGGATGAGACAGTGGGCTGGTAGGGCGCGACCGGCATTCTGGCGGTTTCATCGAATTCAGCGCCAGATCGCCCCCCTCTGTCGGCTACGCCGACATCTCCCCCACGAGGGGGGAGATTATCCGCAGCCTCTCAGCCGCCTCACGAGGAAATGCTTAGATTTCCATGTCGGTGTGACGGGCGATGGCGCTCCAGCCAATCTCCCCCCCTCGTGGGGGAGATGTCACGAAGTGACAGAGGGGGGCGATCTGGCACAAAAGATCATGGCTGAACTGCTCAGAAGTCTCGATACCTGACCGAGACCCCCATCAAACCGGATCCGTATCCGCCGCCTCGGCCGGCCGTATCCGCAACTTGGTAATCCGGTTCTTCTCGCGCTTCATGACGATGAAGCGCTTGCCGTAGAAGGTAAAAGCCTGCCGCTCTTCCGGAATGGTCATCGATTCGTGGATCACCAGACCGGCAATCGTCGTCGCCTCCTCGTCCGGCAGGTTCCAGTCTAGCGCCCGGTTGAGGTCGCGGATCGGCACGACGCCGTCGACGACGATCGAGCCGTCGGCCTCCTGCCGCACACCCTGGATGTCGAGATCGTGCTCGTCGGCGATATCGCCGACGATTTCCTCGAGGATGTCCTCCAGCGTGACGATACCCTGCACTTCGCCATACTCGTCGACGACTACGGCGAAATGCTGCTTGCGCCGCAGGAAGGCGTTCAGCTGATCCTCGAGGTTGGTGCTGTCAGGCACGAACCACGGCTTCTGGGCGATCTTGGCGACATCGAGGTTTTCCGGCTCGACGTTCGGTTCGGCCAGCGCCCGCAGCAGGTCCTTGGCGTGGATGACGCCGATAATGTTGTCGGTCGTGCCGCGCCAGAGCGGCATGCGCGTGTAGGGGCTTTCGAGCATGGTGCGGACCACCACCTCCGGCGCATCGTCGGCATTAACCGCCCGCATCGACGTCCGGTGCACCATGATGTCGGAAAGCTCGAGCTCGCTAAGATCGAGCACGCCGCCGAGACGGTCGCGGTCGGCCTTTACCACCGAGCCTTCGCGGTGCAGGAAATCGACGGCGCCGCGCAGCTCCTCATGCGCCGACAGCATCGACACTTCTTTGGACAGGTTGATGCCGAACAGCGCCAGGATGTGGCGGACGATGACATTGACGACGCTCGACAACGGTCCGACCACGGCCACGAACAGCTTGACCAGCGGCGCGACATAGAGCGCGAAACGATCCGGCGCCGAGATCGCCCAGCTCTTCGGCAGCACTTCGGCGAAGATGACGAGGATGACGGTCATCGCCAGCGTTGCGAGCGCCACGCCGGAACTGCCGAACAGGCCGAGAAACAGGCTGGTAGCGATCGATGAGGACAGGATGTTGGCAAGGTTGTTGCCGATCAGGAGCGCACCGATCAGCCGGTCCCGACGCTCGATCAGCCCGTTGACGACGACAGCGCGGATCTCGCCATTGGCCTCCAGCGTGTGCATGCGGCTGCGCGAGGCCGCCGTCAGCGCCGTTTCCGAGCCGGAAAAGAACGCCGAGACCAGCACCAGCAGGACGATGGACAGGAATTGCGGCCAATATTCCGCAAATGCTGCGAATGTGCCTTCGATGGTCATTGCGGGTGTTTTTCCTTGAGGAAGCTTAAAACTTCCGAAGAGGGAACGTCGTCGGCGACGAAGGACTGGCCGACGCCGTGGGTGAGGATGAAGGTCAGTTTGCCGCTCTTCACCTTCTTGTCCTGGCCGATCGCTTTCATCAGCATCTCGGCCGGCGGTAGCGCGCCCGGAATATCCGCCATGCGCGTCGGCAGGCCGACCGCCTTCAGATGCGCCTCGACGCGAACGGCATCGTCGGGGCTCGCGAGATTCATCCGGGCGGAAAACTGGTGGGCCAGCACCATGCCGATCGCGACGCCCTCGCCATGCACCAGCCGGCTGCTGTCGTATTCGGTCGCCGCCTCCAGCGCGTGGCCGAAGGTGTGCCCGAGATTGAGCAGCGCCCGCGCACCATTTTCATGCTCGTCGGCAACGACCACGTCGGACTTCGCCTGGCAGCTGGCGGCAATCGCCTCGATGCGCGACGGACCGCCGGCAAACACGTCCCGCCAGTTGGTTTCGAGCCAGGCGAAGAAATCCGGCTTGTCGATCAGCCCATACTTGGCGACTTCCGCGTAGCCCGCGCGGAATTCCCGTTCGCTCAGCGTGTTCAGCACGTCGCTGTCGGCCAGCACCAGATCGGCCTGATGGAATACGCCGACGAGGTTCTTGCCCTGCCGCGTGTTGATGCCCGTCTTGCCGCCGACCGAGGAATCGACCTGCGACAGCAGCGAGGTCGGCACCTGCACGAAGCGCACGCCGCGCCGGACGATCCCGGCCGCAAAGCCGGCGAGATCGCCGATGACGCCGCCGCCGAGCGCGATCACCATGTCGTTGCGCTCGACCCGAGCTTCCAGAACGGTGTCGCAAACGGCCATCAGCGGCTCGAAGCTCTTGGTCTTTTCGCCGGCCGGCAGCGTGAGGCTCGCGACGGTGATGCCGGCAGCCTCGAGGCTGGCCGTCAGGGCGGCGAGATAGAGCGGGCCGACATTCTCATCGGTGATGACCGCCGCCCGCCTGCCCTTGAGGCGCGCGGCAATTTCGGCGCCGGCGCGCGCGATCAGGCCGGGTCCGATCAGGATATCATAGGCACGGTCGCCCAGAGGCACATGGACGAGACGCTCGGATGCGGGCGTGTTGGCAGTCATGACGCTTTACTCTCCTCGCTTGCGCGGACGATCGCGGCAAGCACGTCCCTGGCGATGATGTCCTTGTTGACGTCCCGCGACAGGACCGTCAGATCGGCCTCGGCATAGATCGGATAGCGGACGTTCATCAGATTTTCGAGCGTCCCCTTGGGATTCTCGGTCTTCAGCAGCGGCCGCGTATCCCGCTTGTTGACACGCTCCCAGAGCACGTCGAGATCGGCCTTCAGCCAGATAGATAGGCCCTTGCGCTTGATATGCCAGCGGGTGCGGTCGTTGACGAAGGCGCCGCCGCCGGTCGAGACCACGCGCGGACCGCCTTTCAGCAGCCGCTTGATCACCCGCGTTTCCAGCGACCGAAACTCTTCCTCGCCGTAAGCCGTAAACAGTTCGGCGATGGTCATGCGCGAGACGCGTTCGATCTCGACGTCCGCATCGACGAAGGGAATTCCGAGCTGGGTGGCGACCAGCCTGCCGATGGAGGTTTTGCCGGCGCCCATCAGACCGACCAGAATAAGGTTGCGCGGACCGAGCGCCGCTCGGGCTCTGTCTTTGAGGCTTTGCGCAAGGGTTAGAACAGGTTCAGTCATCGGGCCATTCATAAATTGTTTGCAAAGGGTATCGTCAAATGCGCCCATAGCGTCAAGTCGCCCCAGTATAAACACCTCTGCAATACATCTTCGCTAACGGTTGCTTGGTCGCAATGACATAAGCTCCCTCTGCCGGATCGCTCAGGAGACTGCATGCCCACACTGTTTCGCTTCCTCGTCTTCTGCGCGGTGATCGCAGGGACGGTCTATGGGGCCATGTGGGCACTCGCGCTTTTCGTCGAGCCGAAGCCGCGCGACATCACAATCCGGATTCCGGCCGAGAAGCTCAATCCGCCGTCCACGGGTACGATAAAGCCATGAGGGATCTAGGACGTGCCCATATGGAGGCTTTCCTCGAGATGATGAGCGCCGAGCGCGGCGCGGCCGTCAACACGCTCTCCTCCTACCAGCACGACCTCGACGACCTCCATGGTTTCCTCAAGGCGCGCTCCGTGCGCATCACCGAAGCCGCATCCACGGATCTCGGCGCCTATCTCTCCGGTTTGTCCAACCAGGGCTTCAAGGCCTCCTCGCAGGCCCGCCGCCTCTCGGCCATGCGCCAGTTCTACAAGTTTCTCTACGCCGAGGGGCTGCGCACCGACGACCCGACCGGCATTCTCGACGCGCCGAAGAAGGGTCGCTCGTTGCCGAAGATCATGGGCGTCGAGGAGGTGAGCCGTCTCCTGGCACAGGCCGAGACGGAGGCAGAGCTCGAAGGGCCGAACCAGCTGCAGCGCGTCCGGATGCTGGCGCTGCTGGAGTTGCTCTATGCAACGGGCATGCGCGTCAGCGAACTCGTTTCGCTGTCGGCCAAGGTGCTGGACCATGAGGGCCGCTTCCTGATGATCCGCGGCAAGGGCAACAAGGAGCGGATGGTGCCGCTGTCGCATTCGGCGATCATCGCCATGAAGGCCTATGGAAAAATGCGGCTGGCGCTCGAGGCTGCGGCCAAGGAGCCGCCGCCGGAGAGCCCGTGGCTTTTCCCCTCCTCATCGAAGGAGGGCTATCTGCCGCGCCAGGTCTTTGCCCGCGACCTCAAGGACCTGGCCATCCGCGCCGGTCTGACGCCATCGCTGATCTCGCCGCACGTGCTGCGCCACGCCTTTGCAAGCCATCTTCTGGCCAACGGCGCAGACCTGCGCGTTGTTCAGGAACTGCTCGGGCATTCGGACATTTCCACCACACAGATCTACACGCATGTGTTGGAAGAACGCCTTCACCAACTGGTGCAAACGCATCACCCCCTTGCCAAACAGGCGAAAAAGCAGGATTAGGACCGGCAACAAAGGCTGGAGCCTGAAAACTCCGCCCGCGCAAAAGGAACGGAAACGCCCCTCATGCACCAATATCTCGATTTCGAAAAGCCCATCTC
>CAZZZI010000244.1:0-7044 GCA_964658415.1 uncultured Sphingomonas sp.
TCGAGCATTGCCGGTTCGCTCGGCGGCTATTTCTGGCTTGCCGACGGTTGGTCCGGCGTCATCAGCTTCAATCTGCTGCTGCTGGTCGGCTGCATGACGGCAGCGCTGGCGGCCGCACGGCTTGTTCGCCGCTAGAAGGATAGCTCATACTCGCTGGCTGGATGAGTGAAGCGCGATCCGGCAGTGGGTTCCTCAGGCCGCCTCTGCCGCTCTCCGTGTCGCGGCCTTGCGCGCTGCCGAATTGCGCATTCCACTCCAGAGATACCAGGCAACGGCCAGCAGGATCAGCCCGGCGCCTGTGATCGTCGAGCCGCCCGGCCATTCGGCAAAGGCAAGCCACACCCAGAGCGGCCCGAGAACGACATCCATCAGGCCGATCAGCCCGGCTTCCCCAGAAGGGATGTAGCGACCGCCGGTCATGTAGAGCAGGTAGGCGAGCCCCGATGTGGTGGAGCCGAAAACCGCCAGGATGCCCAGCTCCGAAAGGCTCGGCATGGCATGCGACATCAGCGGCAGGCAGAGCAGCACGCAGAGGCCCGAGCCTATGGCATTGACGGGTGCCATCCGCAGCGACGGATGCTTGCGCGCCATCACCAGGAGGATGCTGAAGGTCACCGTCATCAGGAAAGCCAGCCCGTTGCCGGCAAGGTCGGACAGTCGTGCCGCAAATCCCGCCACGATCAGCACGCCGACAAATGCGACGGCGCTTGCCGTCAGCACCCGCCGCTCCACCCGCTCGCCGATCAGCAGATAGGCAAGGCCTGCGGCGATGAAGGGAACCGTGGCATAGATCGACAGCACATTGGCAACGGTGGTGAGTTTCAGCGAGGCAACATAGCCGGCCATCGACAAAGCCGAGAACAGCCCGAGCAGCGCATACCTGCCGTAGGGCGTGGCCGTCGTCGGAGCCTTCGCGCGACGACCGAACAGCGAGATGAGGACCAGCGTCAATCCGCCGAAGACGGATCGCCAGCCGAGCGTTGTCCAGACATCGAGATCGAGCATGCGCACGAACAGCCCGGCGCTGCTCCACATCACCGTCGCGACGGTCACGAGCAGGAGTCCATAGGTGCGCGGTTGCATTGATTCCCTCGATGTCCGGAGTTCAAGACGATGAAATATAATAAGAAATTGGGAGGCGGGAACTGCGTTGCCCGCCCCTGCCTGCCAGACTATCAATATCCGCTGAAACCCAGGCCCTGACCAGCGACAATCGATTTCGCAATCGGAACCGTTGCGGCAATCCCGCGTCCCCCATAAACAGGGCCGGAAAGGCCGACCTGGTGGACAGGCCGGCAGCAGGGGAAATGCCGTGCGGCATCTGTATCTGATCGGAATAGGCACCGGCAATCCGGAGCACATGACCGTCCAGGGCATCAACGCCCTGAACGCTGCTGACGTCGTGTTCATTCCCGACAAGGGAGAGGCAAAGACCGGTCTCTCCGATATCAGGCGCGAAATCTGCGCCCGTTACCTGACACGGCAAGAGACGCCCGTGATCGCCTACGACGTGCCCGTGCGCCAGACTGCAAACCGGTCCTACGGCGAGGGCGTCGACGCCTGGCATGCGGACATCGCGCTGGTCTACGAGCGCATGCTGTCCGAAGCTCTCGACGAGGATGGCCGCGCCGCGCTTCTCGTCTGGGGCGATCCAGGCCTCTACGACAGCACCATCCGCATCCTTCAGCGCGTGATGGCGCGGGGCAATGTTGCGATCGACTACAGCGTCATTCCCGGCATCACCAGCATCCAGGCCCTGACGGCCAGCCACCGCATCCCGCTCAATCTGGTCGGCAAGCCGGTCGAGATCACCACCGGCCGCCGGCTGGCAGCCCGCTTCCCGGAACTGGTCGGCACCGCAGTCGTCATGCTCGACGGCGAACTGGCCTTCGCCAGCATCGACGATCCCGATGCCCATATCTACTGGGGCGCCTATCTCGGCACCCAGGACGAGATACTTCTTTCCGGCCGTCTTGGCGACGTGGCACCGGCAATCGTTGCGGCCCGCGCCGCCGCCCGGGCACGGCATGGCTGGATCATGGACATCTACCTGTTGCGCAAGGGGCAGGATTTCGACGACTGAGCCGCAGCCGCCAATGCCTGCCAAATTGTTTGCCTCACCGACGGGATGATGTAAGGAGACAGCAGGAAAGGGTGTGGATATGGCGATAGATGGGCAATCGATGGCCGAGCCGGGTCTCGCTATGCCGCGCGTCGGTCATGGCCATGACGCGTCATCGCTGCCCCGCCTCGTTCGCGGCGCCTGCCCCTCGCTGGCGACCCCGATGCAGACCGGAGACGGCCTGCTCGTCCGGCTGAGGCCGTCGACCTCGGGCATGACAGTCCCCCAGTTTCGCAAGCTCGCCATCGCTGCTGCCCGGCATGGAAACGGCCTGATCGAAATCACCGCCCGTGGCAATCTGCAACTGCGCGGCCTCGCATGGGAGACCATGCCCGGTCTGGAAACCGATATCGCGGCATCCGGCATCCGGCCCGTCACGGGTCTTGCGATCGAAACGCCGCCGCTGTCCGGCATGGATCCGGCTGAAATCGCCGACGCCCGCACCCTGGCCACCCGGCTGGGCGAGACCGTGGCAGGTCTTGCCGCGCCGTTGGTGCTTGCCCCGAAACTGTCGGTCATCGTCGATGGCGGCGGCCGACCGGTGCTCGACGATGTCACCGCCGATATTCGCCTGACGGCGATGCCGCATGCCGATTCAAAGCTGCAATGGCTGGTCTCCGTCGGAGGAACACGCGCTGACGCAGTGCCGGTATCGCAAGGGACGGAGGAGCAGGGGCTCGCAACGGTCCTGGACCTGCTGAAGACGCTGGATGCGCTCGGCCCCCGCGCGCGCGGTCGCGACCTTGCCGCTCGTTATGAAAAGGGCAAGACGAGCCCTGAAGGCAGCGCCTTCGATATCCGGCCTGCAGCATCCTCGGTCGGTATCCATAGGCTGGGACCGACCTCGGTCGCCCTCGGCCTGCAGCTGGCTTTCGGACAGATCGAGGCCGGCGACCTGATCGGCTTTCTGGACTTTGCCGAGACAAAGGGGGTCGTCGAGATCCGGACGGCACCTGACCATGCACTTCTGCTGCTTGGCACATCTGTCGGGATCATGGCGGAGGTGCAGGCCGTGGCCGGTGAGTTCGGTTTCTGGACTGAAGCTGGAACGCCGGCCTCTGCGATTGCGACCTGCGCCGGTGCCGGCGGCTGCGCTTCGGGGACGTACCGAACCAAGCGGCTTGCCGCACAGGCGGTCGACTGGGTTCCAGCGTTGCTGGACGGCTCTGTCGTGCTGCACCTGTCGGGCTGCCCGAAGGGCTGCGCCCATCCGGCCGCGAGCGCACTTGCGGTGGTGGGCATGCCGGCAGGCTTTGCGATCGTCGTCAATGACAAAACCTCCGCCGCACCCGCCGTCTCGGTGGACGAGCATGGATTGAAAAGAGCGCTGGAAGGGCTGGCCCGAACGGTTGCTGCCACGAAAGCGGCTGGCGAATCGGTCGGCGACTGCCTTACACGGCTTGGCAGCGCCGCGACCGTCGCCGCGTTGAGACAGGAATAGGCATGGTAGACTACGATTATATCCGTCAAGGCGACGCGATCTACGAGAAATCCTTCGCCATCATCCGCAGCGAGGCGGATCTGTCGCGCTTCTCGGAGGCGGAAGCCGATGTTGCCGTGCGGATGGTGCACGCCTGCGGCCTCGTCGAGGCGGCCGAGCATTTTCATTTCTCGAGCGACTTCGTTACCGCAGCGCGGGCCGCGCTGGCGGCCGGCGCGCCGATCTTCTGCGATGCCGAGATGGTCGCCCATGGCATCACCCGTGCCCGGTTGCCGGCCGGCAACGAGGTGATCTGCACCCTGCATGACCCGCGCACCTTCGCCCTGGCCAAGGACACAGGCAACACCCGCTCGGCAGCTGCCATGCATCTCTGGGGCGATCGCCTCGCCGGCGCCGTCGTCGCGATCGGCAATGCCCCGACGGCATTGTTCCATCTGCTGGAGATGCTGCGCGACGGCGCGCCGAAGCCGGCGGCCATCATCGGCATGCCGGTCGGTTTCGTCGGCGCTGCGGAATCGAAGGATGCATTGGCTGAATTCTCCTATGGCGTGCCCTATGGCATCGTTCGCGGCCGGCTCGGCGGCAGCGCCATGACTGCAGCCGCCGTCAACGCGCTGGCGCGAGGCGGCCTATGACCCCTGTTTCGACCGGCCGCCTCATCGGCGTCGGCACCGGTCCCGGCGATCCCGAGCTCCTGACCGTCAAGGCCGTCAAGGCGTTGGAGCTGGCGGATGTCGTCGCCTATTTCGCCAAGGCCGGCCGCCATGGGAACGGGCGCACCGTCGTCGACGACCTGCTGCGGGCGGATGTGACGATGCTGCCGCTCTACTATCCCGTCACGACAGAGATCGACCGTCACCACGACGACTACAAGCGGCAGATCACCGCCTTCTACGATCGGTCGGCACAAGCGGTGGCGGCACATCTCGACGCGGGCCGCACGGTTGCCATCCTCAGCGAGGGCGATCCGATGTTTTATGGCTCCTACATGCACCTGCATGTCAGGCTCGCCCACCTTTATCCGACCGAGGTGATCCCCGGTATCACGGCGATGTCAGGCTGCTGGTCGCTGGCCGGCATGCCCATCGTCCAGGGCGACGACGTCATGTCCGTGCTTCCCGGAACGATGGACGAAACAGAACTCGCCCGCCGCCTCGCCGATACGCAGGCCGCCGTCATCATGAAGGTCGGTCGCAACCTGCCGAAGATCCGCCGCGCGCTTGCCGCATCCGGCCGCCTGCATCACGCCGTCTATGTCGAGCGCGGCACGATGAGAAATCAGTCCGTGACCCCGATGGTCGCGCGCGATGACAGCGAAGCCCCCTATTTCTCGCTGATCCTGGTGCCCGGCTGGGAACGCGGATCATGACCGGCCGGCTCTACGTGATCGGTACGGGTCCGGGAAACCCGGCGCAGATGACACCGGAGGCAACGGCAGCCGTTACAGTTGCGACGGAATTCTTCGGCTACGGCCCCTATCTCGACCGCCTCACCCTGCGGCCCGACCAGCAACGCATCGCGTCCGACAACCGCGAGGAAATCGACCGCGCCAAGGCATCGCTGGAGCGGGCGGCCGCCGGCACGACCGTCTGCGTCGTCTCGGGCGGCGATCCCGGCGTCTTTGCCATGGCGGCTGCCATCTGCGAGGCGATCGACAACGGGCCCGAGGCCTGGCGCACGATCGATCTGACGATCGTTCCCGGCATCACCGCGATGCTGGCGGTCGCTGCCCGCCTCGGCGCGCCGCTCGGCCATGATTTCTGTGCCATGTCTCTCTCCGACAATCTCAAGCCCTGGGACCTGATCGAGCGGCGGCTGACGCTGGCAGCCCAGGCCGGATTCGTCATCGCGCTCTACAATCCTATCAGCAAGGCGCGTCCCTGGCAGCTGGGCCGCGCGTTCGAGATCCTGCGCCTGACTTTGCCGGGTGTCACGCCTGTCATGTTCGGGCGTGCGGCGGGCCGGCCCGATGAGAAGCTGGCAGTGGTGCCGTTGGCAGAGGCCGATGCTGCGGTCGCCGACATGGCGACCTGCGTGATCATCGGATCGCCGGAAACGCGGATCATCCAGCGTCCGGCGTTGCCGGATCTTGTCTACACACCGCGTTTTTCGGCCATGGAGACGAAATGATCGATCCGCTCCAGTGCAGCCTCGATCGAGCCGACCGTCGGCACGGCGGTGGCAGCGTTGCGGGCAATCATCAGCACGGGTATGCCGAGCAGCCTGGCGGCTTCGATCTTGGCATAGGTCGCGTGTCCGCCGCTGTTCTTGGCGATGATGCAGTCGATCAGGTGCTGCTTCAGCAGCCGGACTTCGGCATGGAGATCGAAGGGTCCGCGCTCGAGGATACTGACGACATCGGGCGCCTGCAACGGCGGCTCGACGGGATCGACGCTGCGCACCAGATAAAAATGCTGCGGAAAGAGATCGGCCCGATGCGCCTCCTTCCGGCCCACAGCCAGGAAAACACGGCGCGGCGTGGGGCCGAGGGCTGCAAGTGCACCCATCAGATCCGGCACCTCGTGCCAATGGTCGCCGGCCACCCGCTGCCAGGCGTCCCGGCGGAGCGAAAGGATCGGGGTGTCGCTCGTGAGCGCCGCCGTGGCGGCATTTGCGGATATCTGCGTTGCAAAGGGGTGCGTCGCGTCGACCACCAGATCGATGGCATCAGCCTTCAGAAACGCGGCGAGACCGGCACTGCCGCCGAAACCGCCGACGCGGACCGGCGAGTTCTGGGGCAGGGGGTCCTTCGTCATGCCCGCCAGCGACAACAGCACGTCCGCGCTGTCGCGTGCCGCCAGCCGTTCCGCCAGCAGCCGCGCTTCGGTCGTGCCCCCCAGTATAAGGATACGGGTCCTGCTCATGTCTGAAACGCTTTCATCGTTGCCCACGCGGTGGCTCACCCTTATCGGCCTTGGCGAGGACGGTCCAGCCGGCTTGGGCGAAGAGGCACGGCAGCGCATCGCCTCCGCACCGGTCGTCTACGGCGGCGCACGCCATCTGGAACTGGTGGTACCTCTCGTCACCGGCGAAATCCACAGCTGGCTCAGCCCGCTCGAGCGGTCGATCGAGCATCTGCTCGCCCGGCGCGGCCAGCCTGTCGTCGTGCTCGCATCGGGCGATCCCTTCTGGTTCGGCATCGGCGCCACGCTGTCGCGCTTCGTCTCTGCCGACGAGATGCATGTCATTCCCGCACCCTCCGCGTTCAGCCTCGCAGCAGCACGGCTCGGCTGGCCGTTGCAGGCGACAACGGTGCTGTCGCTGCATGGTCGCCCGATCGACCTCATCCGCCCCCATCTCCATCCGGGCCGAAAGATCATTGCGCTGACGTCCGACGCCGGCAGCCCGCCGGAAATCGCCTCGCTTCTGACGGGGCTGGGCTTCGGTCCGTCGAAGCTGACGCTGCTGGAGGCAATGGGTGGCCCCCGCGAGCGGGTGACCCTGCATCAGGCATCGACTTTCGCGCTCGACAGCATCGACA
>CAZZZI010000245.1:0-7024 GCA_964658415.1 uncultured Sphingomonas sp.
CCCAGACGAGGACCAGGCCGTGAACAACCGCCGATGTGACAATGCTGGCCTTCATGGATTGGGTTTACTTCGTCTTTTCTTGCTGGGTTACCAGACCGATGTTCTTAAAACCTGCAGACGATATCCGCGCCATGACCTTCATGACAGTACCATAGCCGGCGGCACTGTCGCCGCGCACGTAGATACGCTCGTTGTATCCGGTCTTGGCAATCGCCTGCAGTTTCGGCACGATATCGTCGAGCGCGATCGGGCTCTCCTGCATGAAGATATCGCCGGCCGGATTGACCGACACGGTGATCGGCTGCGTGTCCGAGTTCATTTCCTTGGCCGCCGTTTCCGGCAGGTCGATCGGCACGCCGACCGTCAACATCGGTGCTGCGACCATGAAGATGATCAAAAGCACGAGCATGACGTCGACCAGCGGCGTTACGTTGATTTCCGAGATCGGGCCACCACGGCCATGACCGCCGCGACGGCTGCCGCGACGACCACCGCCGCCACCGCCACCGCCTCCACCTGACATTCCCATAAGCTTGCTCCGGTTCGGTCTTTACTGCGCGGCCGCGCGCGGCTGCAGCTTCTCATCGATCTGGCGCGAAAGAATGGCGGAAAACTCGTCCGCGAAACCTTCCATGCGACCAGACAGCTTGCCGGCATCGGCGGAGAACTTGTTGTACGCGATAACCGCCGGAATTGCGGCGACAAGGCCGATGGCAGTTGCCAGCAGCGCTTCCGCGATACCCGGCGCCACGACGGCAAGGTTGGTCGACTTCGAGCCGGCAATCGCCTGGAACGAGGTCATGATACCGACGACCGTACCGAACAGGCCGATGAACGGACCGGCCGAACCGATGGTGGCGAGCGACCCCAGGCGGGCGCCGAGATGCTCGGATTCCCGCGCCAGCGTCACGTCCATTGCCCGGTCGATACGCATCTGCAGGCCGATCGGCGAGCGCGCACCGCGCTCGAAGGACTTCTTCCACTCGCGCATGGCAGAGACGAAAATGGCGGAAAGACCTGTATTCGTGCGCTCGGACAGCGTGCGGTAAAGCTCTTCCAGCGACTGGCCGGACCAGAACACCTGTTCGAACTGGTCGAACTGACGGCGGGCGCGGCTGAAACTCAAATATTTGTCGATGACGATCGCCCAGGTCCAGACGGATGCTCCGATCAGTCCGAGCATCACCAGCTTGACGACGAGGCCCGCCTCCATGAAGAGAGACAGAAGCGTCACGTCAGTCGTGGCTGCAGCCAATCCAACTTGTTCCATTTGATCCAAAATCCCCGAATCCAAACGCCCGGCGCAGGACCGGGCGGCAAAAAAATTGATCACACAAGAGATGTCTGGCAGCTGCCGCTGAACGCCGTCGTCAAGCTTCCAAGTCTACAACTGCCTTCTTGCCGTCAAATTTGGTCAAAGGAAGGCGTGCACCGCACAATCTCTGACTATAATATTAAGACACTATTATGGTTAAGAGATCGTTAGTGTCCGCACGATGGATGATTTTTCTTTCGTGCGGATAGGCTGTGTAGATGAGACGAAGGTGTAAGCGACAGCAAGCGAGGCACCGCTCGACTTGCGAAATTTCCTTCGCATAACACTCAAGTTTTCACAAGCCGCTTATTGCCCGTTCTGCCCCGCTAGCCTGCAGCACGCGACGCCTGCAGAAATTGCGTTGCGAGCGCGTCCGGAAGCCGTCTCGGACGACCGCTGGCATTGATGACGGCGATAATCACCTTGGCCGCGATGAGACGCGTGCCGTCCCGGCTGATCTCCTGTGTCAGCACCATCTTGGCGCCACCCGCCTTTTCGGTGACGGTCTGGATCGTCAGCACGTCGTCCATCCGGGCAGGCCCCTTGAAGTCGATCTCCATGCGGTGAACGACGAAAACGAGACCCTCCTCGTCGGCCGAGATCAGCGCACTCTGGGCGACGCCGAGGCAACGCAGGTAGTCGGTGCGACCGCGCTCCAGAAAGTGCAGGTAGCGCGCATGATAGACCAGGCCGGAGAAATCCGTATCCTCATAGTAGACCCGCTGCTGCAGCCGATGGCTGCCCTCAACCAGTTCCCCGGCAATCAAAAAGGGACCATTTGTCATCAAAAGCTCCAAAACCTGTGGAGAGCCTGTTTGGCGCAAGTGGGTTTGGCAGGCAAGCATTGAACAATTGTCATACTGCCTAATTATTCGAAACGAGGCCGGTCGGCCACCGGCAATGAAGGAGACGATGTCATGAAGATTGCGATTATGGGCGGCGATGGGTTCATCGGGTGGCCAACATCGCTGCACCTGTCCGATGCCGGACATGACGTGCACATCCTCGACAACCTTTCGCGCCGATGGATCGATACCGAGCTTGGCGTCCAGTCGCTGACCCCGATGGATTCGATCCAGGAAAGAACCCGTATCTGGCACGCCGAAACGGGGCGTCGCATCCACTTCAAGCTCATCGACCTCGCCAAGGACTACGAGCTTCTGAAGAACTGGCTGGCCGAGCATCGCCCGGACGCGATCGTGCATTTCGCCGAGCAGCGCGCTGCCCCCTACTCCATGAAGAGCGACCGGCACAAGAATTACACCGTCAACAACAATGTCAGCGCCACGCACAACCTGCTGAACGCCCTGACCGAGCTGAACCTCGATACCCATCTCGTGCACCTCGGCACCATGGGCGTCTACGGCTACTCGACGGTCGGCGCCGCCATCCCCGAGGGCTACCTGCCGGTCGGCATCGAGACCGTCGACGGGCGCACCGTGAGCCAGGACATTCTCTATCCCGCCAACCCCGGCTCGATCTACCACATGACCAAGTGCCTCGATCAGCTGCTGTTCCAGTTCTACGCCAAGAACGATGGCCTGAGGATCACCGACCTGCACCAGGGCATCGTCTGGGGGACCCACACCGAGCAGACCCGCCGCCACGAGCAGCTCATCAACCGTTTCGACTATGACGGCGACTACGGCACGGTTCTCAACCGCTTCCTCATCCAGGCCGCCATCGGCTATCCCCTGACGGTGCACGGCACCGGCGGCCAGACCCGCGCCTTCATCCACATCCAGGATTCCGTGCGCTGCATCGAGATTGCGCTCAACAACCCGCCGGCCCGCAATTCCAAGGTCGAGATCTTCAACCAGATGACCGAAACGCACCGTGTGCGCGATCTTGCCGAGATGATCGCCGGCATGACCGGCGGCGAAATCGCCTGGCTGCCCAATCCGCGCAAGGAAGCCCCGGAAAACGACCTCATCGTCCGGAACGAGAAGTTTCTCGGCCTCGGCCTGGAGCCGACGACGCTGAAGGCCGGCCTGCTCGGCGAGATCGTCGATGTCGCGCGCAAGTATGCCTATCGCGTCGACCGTGCCCGTGTGCCAGCCGTTTCCGCCTGGACGAAGGAACTCGCGGCGAAGGTCAACCACGACCCGGAGGGCAAGCGGCTGAAGTCCGTGTCGTGAGGCGACGCCAGGCCCGCCCTTCCCCCGCTCCGGCGCACGTGACGGGAGCCCAGCTGCGGCGTGTTAACGCCGTGGTTGAGGTTCCGTCTTGGCAGCAAGGCGGGCTTGTGCAACCATCGACCAGGTCGTGCTGGAATACCGAGACAGGCACGGCAACGAAGGGTCAGCCGTGATGTCCCACTTGACCGCCGAACAAGCGTCCTCCCATGCTTTCGCCACGCTCGTCACCAATGCCGACTATGCCATGGGGGCAACCGCGCTGGCACGCTCCATCAGGCGCACCGGGACGAAAGCCGACATCGCAATCCTCTATACCGCTGCCGTCGACCCAGAAGACCTTCAGCCGTTGGCGGCACTCGGCTGCCGGCTTATCCGCGTCGAGCATCTGCCTCTGTCGGACGCCTTCAATGCCCGCCACGGCCGCACCGCGCTGCACAGCGCTGCCCCCTTCACCAAGGGCCGCAAGCCGAGCTTCCATTCGCCGCTGGACAATTTCTGCAAGCTGCGGCTCTGGCAGATGGTCGAGTACGAGACTTGCGTCTTCATCGACGCCGATGCGCTGGTGCTCAAACCGATCGACAGGCTGTTTGGCTACCCGGAATTCTCCGCAGCCCCGAACGTCTACGAAAGCCTGGCCGACTTCACGCGGCTCAACTCCGGCGTTTTCGTCGCCCGCCCGTCCCTGCTGACCTTCGACCGCATGCTGCAGCGGCTGGACCAGCCCGACGCGTTCTGGAAGCGCACCGACCAGACGTTCCTCGAGACCTTTTTCCCGGATTGGCACGGCCTGCCCGTTTATATGAACATGCTGCAATATGTGTGGTTTACCATGCCCTTGCTTTGGGACTGGCCGAGCATTTCGATCCTGCATTACCAATATGAAAAGCCATGGGAAACGAATCATCCCAAGGCCGAGAAACTGGCACCGCTGATCGATCTCTGGCGGCGTTTCCACGAGGATCTCGACATTCCCGAGATCGCCGCCATGGCAAACCCGAAAGTGACGACATGAAAGTTTTGGTATCGGGCGGGACAGGCCTCGTCGGTCGCTACATTGTCGAGGATCTTCTGGCGCACGGTTATGCCGTGTCCGTCGGCGGCAGGCACCAGCCGGAGCCCGGCCTGTTTTCGAAGCCTGTCGGTTTCGTGCCGCTGAGGCTCGATCCGAACGAGAACCAGGGCCACGCTTTCGACGACGCCTATTTCTTCATCCATGCCGGCTTCAGCCACGTTCCCGGCCGCTATCGCGGCGGCGAAGGCGACGATCCCTCGGGCTTCCAGCGCCTCAACCTCGATGGCTCGGTCAAACTGTTCGAAACGGCGCAGCGCGCCGGCATCCGCCGCTGCCTGTTTCTGTCATCGCGTGCGGTCTATGGCGACCGCTCAGGTGGCGAGACGCTGTTCGAGGCGACGGAGGCAGAACCGAACACATTGTACGGCCGGGTGAAGCTCGATGGCGAGCGGGCCCTGTCCGCGCTCAATGCGCCCGGCTTTGCAGTGGCGAGCCTGCGGCTGACCGGCGTCTACGGCGATCTCAGGCCGAACAAGTGGACAGACCTTTTTGGCAACTATCTGTCCGGCAAGCCCGTCCCCTCCCGGGCCGGCACCGAGGTCCACGGTCGCGATGTCGGCAAGGCTGTCAGGCTGATGCTGGAAACGGAAACGGCTCGCATCGCCGACGGCCTTTTCAACGTCTCCGACGTGCTGACGGGCACCCATGAGATCCTGTCCATCGTCCAGTCGGTCACCGGCAGCCGCCACCCGCTCCCTGCCCGGGCGCCCGACAACATGGCGAGCCGGATGGCTACCGGGAAGATCGAGGCCCTCGGCTGGCATGGTGGCGGCAGAAGCCTGCTGGAGAGGACCATCACCGGCCTGGTCCAGGCCTCGGCTGCGCAGCCGCAGCATTCGTCCCGGACGCGCTGACAGTCCCCGACGTTCGGGCGGGCGACCGTTAGCTCTTGGAGAATTTGGCCTTCAGGCTTTCCGCCCACGTCTTGCCGGCATCTCCTCCCCAGAGCAGCCACGCGACATATCCCGCCGACGGGTTGTCGTCGTCACCGAAGTTCTTGGCGCGCTTGTCGACCTTGTGGCGTGCGAAGTAGCTGACCATGCGCTTGACGGTATCGTCGGGCAGCGCCTTGCGATTTTTGAGGTCGCGCGCCCGGGCTACACCGACCTGGGTGCCGCCGCGATGAAACTCTTCGCGCAGCTTCAGGCCTTTTTCGGCCGCTTCCGCCACGGCCTTCGGCGGGACATGTCCATGGGCGGTCTCTGTGGTCATGACGCGTGCTTCAGCTCGGAGTGGCTTTTCAGGACGCGACCGCCATCTTCCTGCTCGATCAGATAGGCAGGCTCATCGGCACTTGCCTTGCGCTTGATGACCGAGCCCTCGATGGTCCGCTCGACATCGTCGGTGAAGCTCTCGCTCACTTTGCCCGTGCCGGTTCCCTTGCCCCAGTGCCATTCGACTTTTGAGCCAACTCTGAATTTCTGCATCCCACAACTCCTTTTCGAGCCTTGGAAATGCAGAAATCCTGTCGCTTGTTCCGCAGCGGCCCGCTCATTCCTCTTCCTGGAACAGACGGAACTGGGCAGCCTCCAGATCCTTCGGCGGCTGCAGGTCCAGATGCCGCCAGGCGGTCGGCGTGAGAACACGGCCGCGCGGCGTGCGCTGGATGAAGCCCTGCTGGATCATGTAGGGCTCGATGATGTCCTCGATCGCATCGCGCGGCTCCGAAAGACCGGCTGCGATGGTCTCGATGCCCACGGGCCCGCCGCCGAAATTGACGGCAATCATATTGAGATAGCGCTTGTCGAGCTGGTCGAGGCCGAGATTGTCGACGAGCAGCCGCGTCAGCGCCTCGTCGGCGATCTGCCGGGTCACCGATTCCGCCCGTGCCACCTCGGCAAAGTCGCGCACACGGCGCAGCAACCGGCCGGCAATGCGCGGCGTGCCTCGCGCGCGCCGGGCGATTTCGCGGGCACCGTCGTCGGCGATCGGCAGCCCCATCAGCCGCGCACCGCGCCGCACGATCAGCTCGAGTTCCTCGACGGTATAGAAATTGAGCCTCACGGGAATGCCGAAGCGATCGCGCAGGGGCGTCGTCAGCAGACCGAGACGGGTTGTGGCGGCAACAAGCGTGAACTTGGCGAGATCGATCTTCACGGAGCGCGCGGCCGGTCCCTCGCCTATGATCAGGTCGAGCTGGAAATCCTCCATCGCCGGATAGAGGATTTCCTCGACCGCCGGGCTCAGACGGTGAATTTCGTCGATGAACAGCACGTCGCGGTCTTCGAGATTGGTGAGCAGCGCCGCAAGGTCGCCGGCCTTGGCAATGACAGGGCCCGAGGTCGAGCGGAAATTGACGCCGAGTTCCTTGGCCATGATCTGCGCCAGCGTCGTCTTGCCGAGGCCGGGGGGGCCGACGAACAGCACGTGATCCAGCGCCTCGCCCCGGTTCTTCGCCGCCTCGATGAACACCTTGAGGTTGGCGCGCGCGTCCGCCTGGCCGGTGAACTCGTCGAGCGACTGCGGCCGCAGCGTCGTATCCAGGTCTTCGCCACGCTT
>CAZZZI010000246.1:0-7008 GCA_964658415.1 uncultured Sphingomonas sp.
TACTTGTTGATCGTTTCAGCCGCTCCAATGGGCTCCTGAAAAGATCGGCTGACTTCAGTCAATTCGACCGTCCGAATGGGTTCTATTGGCTCCTTGATCCGGCCGTAAATCTGGTCGAGGCGACGAGCGACCTCGGGCCCGAACCGCAACGTCAGCGGTGCGCGAGGCGTGACGGACAGCTCGCCAATGGTTCGGAAGCCCAGAGTCTTGAGGTCGTCGACGATTTTGCCAGGAAGGCGCAACAGGGAGATCGGCAGTCGCTCGATGGCCAAGCTCGTTTGTCCCACCGGGACAATGACAGTCTCGCGGTTAATCGCCCGAGCGCAAGCATGTGCCGCGCCCCAGCTATCAGCAATAGCGACCCGCGCGGTGAGGCCCTTGGCGCGGAAACGATTGGCGACGCCTGTCAGCATCGGTTTTTCGCCTCCCTGGAGGTGGTCGGCCCCTTCGGTATCGAGCACGATGCCATCCGGCGCATCCATGGCAACGACGGGCGAATACTGGGTCAAAGCCCATAAGGTGATCCGTTCGAGGGCGGCCGCATCGGCAACGGGATCGGCATCGATCATGAGCAGCCCCTGGAATAAAGCCTGCGCTTTTGCTGCCGCCATACCGACGCGGAGCCCGGCTTTTCGAGCAGCGGCATCCGTTGCGGATACCCAACGCTTCGAACCGCTTTTCGCAATCACGGCTATCGCCTGTTCAGCGTCTATGGCTGGATCGGCGCGACGTATTCGATCCGTCGACAAGTCTGGCAGGAATATCGATACGACCCGAGGCATCACACGCTCCAACTTCAAAATCGGCGCACTCGCCTGCCTTCACCCGCATTAACTCCAGTAGCCACCTGGCCCGCCCGACGCCGGGGACCGGCAGGCTCTCCGACGGCAGAACGCTGACCCTCCAGCGCGTTGTCGCGGCTGTCGGTTGACCGAAATCGTTCGCCTCGGTTTGCCGTCGCCATCTGCGAACAACGATAGCCATCGTGCCCGTCTTCTCGGCTGCCAGATGCAGACGTCTGCTTGCCACCATAGGCAGGCGAACAAGCTCACCGACGACAGCACCCAATCCTCCGAAGGCAAGGGCCTCCTCCATTGAGGCCAGAACGTCTTCTTCTTTGTCGCCCTCCACGAATATGACTCGGTTGGCGTTCAGCCCAGCCTGCGCCAGTGCGGGAAAAAAGAGGTCGGGCCGCGTCAGGCACCAGACGATCTTGCCCTTGGTCCGGGCAGCGATCCCAGCGACCATGAGGGCCGCTGCGGCCCCGTCCACTGTGCCCCCACCTCCTCCGGCGAACTCATGCAAGGCTCCCCTGGCGAGACCGCCACCGGGTAGCGCTGCATCGATGTCCGACACGCCAAAAGGGAGGCAGCCTGCTTGCCTCGTCGCCCGGCCCGCCAACGAGGCAATGCGCTCGCGCAGATCGGCGATGACGTGCTCGCGGACAGCCGTCATGGTTCACGGGTTCCTCTCGGTTCGTGGGTTGAATTTCGAACGACGTCATGTCGCAAGGACGTTGATGTTCTTGTATTGTTCCGATAGCTTTGGAGAGTCAAGACCTGCAAAATTAGGAAAATGGTCCTGTGAATTTAGCAATTCAAAAGATACATCGTGGAATCAATCATCTAACTGTGCCGTGCAAACGCTTGGCAAGATTCAAAAAAATCTGGGAATACGGATGGGAAAGCAGAAAGCGGTCGAATTGACGCTGGCATCGACACTCGCTCAAGTTAGGCATGAGCTTATCGAACTTGAATGCGTGAAGTGTGATCGCCAAGGTACGTTCGAACGCGCGGCCTTGGTGAAGAAGCACGGGGCCAGGGTGACCTTCGCCAGGTTACGTCGGATAGCGGCGCTGGGATGCGAACGCCTCGTCGATCCGCAGGGTGATCGTTGCGGAACACGATTTCTTTGCCTGCTCCCAAGCGCAACAGCGAGTGACACCGGGCCCCGCTCGTCATTGAGCAACATTTTAGGAGCCGCGCTGGTCGAATACTGGCGCGGTCTGTCCCCGCTGGCTCGTGTCGGATACGGAACCACGGTGGCTCCTCCCGAGTTTTAGGACTGAACCACTGCCAGAAAGGAATTACGATGAAGAAGGTCATGATCGCCGCAACACTGGTTGCAATGGTAGGGGCAACCTCCCAAGCCCAGGCTATCGGCTGTATCAGCGGTGGCGCAGCCGGTGCCGTAGCCGGTCATTACGCCGGGCACCATGCTGTACTGGGAGCCGTCGGGGGATGCATCGTGGGCCATCAGGCTCACAAGAAGCAGGTCGCCGACAAGAAGCTGAAGCAACAACAGCGGCACCAGCAGCAGCAGGACGACAGTTCCGACGAGTAGGACGAAGAGGCGCGGTACTGTGTAACATATGGTCTTACGTCCTGCACCGGAGTAGGGATTTATCGACTATTTAATAGCTTATGGTTGATTTGGACACTTCAGCATACCGTAACTTCATTAGGCTTTTTCGACAATTGTCCAGCCTGTTTTCAGTTTGGGGACGAAACGCAAGTCGCTGTCGAGCCTTGGCGTGGGCCAAATTAAACCGACCCCTTGTACTGCCATTGCGACCGTAGCGTTAGACGCCCCTAGATACTTTCTTTTGGAGCTCAAATTTTAGATTTCAGAAATTATATTTGCGAGCTAACAATCAGCCATACATAATCTAAGTAAGCTTGCAACATTAGCTTGCCTAATAAAAGCACATCCGAAATAATTAATAATCGCTTAGGTAGTATGCGCTACTTTATTGGAAGCTGAAGTCCGCGTGACGAGTCGCCGATCAGCTTTGATTGACGGCGGTGGAAGATGCAGCAAACCGGTGGGGTCGGTAGGCTGGTTCCAGCCGAGGCCATCTGACCGTTTGCTACGCAAATGACTTGCGAGCGGCACCCTTTGCAAACATTCATACGCCGGAGTTGCAGGTGAAACACGTCTCTATTATTGGAAAATTTCTCATCATCATGGCTGGTTTCGGGCTCTTCTCGCTCGGCGTGTCGCTTTATTCGAGCCAAAAGCTCAGCATGATCGACACGGACTATAGCTCCCTGCTCGATCATGAGTCAGCCGGTGCGCTCGCAACAGCACGCGCCAACCGAAGCCTCCAGGCTGCACGCGCCTCGATCGGCGACCTCCTGATGTCTAACACTGACGCACTCAATGCCGCTGCGGAGAAAGCGATCAAGGAAAACCAGGAAGGTTTCGTCAAGTTCATCGACCAGGCTATCGCGGCCTTGCCAGACCGGGCAGAACCAGCTGCTTTAAAGGCGGAAGGCCTTCAAATCTTAACAACCGAGTGCGCTCCGACGATTGCAGCGGCTAGGGTTTCAACTAGCGCGGCAGACATCGCAGCTTCGCAACAGCTCTTCCTGAACCAGTGTCAGCCCGGTTTTGCTGCGATTTCGCCGAAGCTTACAGCGCTGGCAACAAGCATTGCCGATTCCGCGAATAAGGAAAGCGACAGGCTGACGGAGGTAACGAACGGCACCATCTTTACGACCCTCACCATCGTCGCAGTAGGCCTTGTCGCTGTCTTGGTGCTCGGCTTCCTCGCCATCCGCTCCTGGCTTGTCACCCCTATCCAGGCATTGTCGAAAACGATGAATGTGCTTGCCAATGGTGATCTCTCAGCTTCCGTCAACGGAACCGACCGTCGCGACGAGGTTGGCACCATGGCTAAGGCTGTCCAGGTATTCAAGGACAACGGATTGCGAACGAAGGAGCTTGAGCGGGATGCAGAATCGACCCGCACCGCCGGCGAAGCAGAACGCAGCCGCGCCGCCCAGGCCGATCGTCAGCGCGCCCAGGAGATGGCCCAAGCAACCTCGGGCCTAGCAGACGGACTAAAGCACCTTTCGAGCGGAGACCTGACGTTCCGTCTTGGCGAAGCCTTTGCCAGCGATTTCGAGACTCTGCGCACTGATTTCAACGCAGCGGTCGACCAGTTGGCTTCGAGCATGCGGTCGGTTGCCATAGCGACGGGATCCATTGACAACGGTTCACGCGAAATTAGCCAAAGCGCCGACGACCTTTCCAAGCGTACGGAGCAGCAGGCTGCCTCGCTGGAGGAAACCGCCGCAGCGCTCGACCAAATCACCATCAACGTTTCCAACTCTGCGAAGCGAACGGAAGAAGCCCGTCACGTCGCCATCGAGGCCAACAAGTCGGCGCGGCGCTCGGGCGAAGTTGTTTCCAATACTGTCATAGCGATGCAGCGTATCGAGGACTCTTCAAACCAGATCTCCAGCATTATCGGTGTTATCGACGAGATTGCCTTCCAGACGAACCTGCTGGCGCTGAACGCTGGCGTGGAAGCAGCCCGCGCTGGTGAGGCAGGCAAAGGATTTGCGGTCGTGGCGCAGGAAGTCCGCGAACTTGCCCAGCGGTCTGCGAAAGCCGCCAAGGAAATCAAGGATCTGATCCGCAACTCCGGCGAGGAGGTCAGTAACGGCGTCAAGCTCGTGCAGGAGACTGGACAGGCCCTGAAAGTCATCGAGGAGCAGGTCATTTCGATAAACACGCAGCTGGACTCGATCGCAACATCCGCCAAGGAGCAGTCTGTGGGTCTTGCCGAAGTCAACACCGCTGTCAACCAGATGGACCAGGTTACTCAGCAGAACGCTGCTATGGTCGAGGAATCGACTGCGGCAAGCGCCGCGCTTGCCGGCGAGGTTGATCGCCTGCGGGAGATCATCGCTGAATTTAACGTCGGCGGTGCCCGTGAAGCGACTTCGTCGCGCAGACCGGAGGTTGCCCATAGTCATCATAAGGCGGTGACTTCTCCCGCACGACGCATGCTTGCAAAAGTGGCCGGTGCTGTCGGCATGGGGGGTGGGAGTGCCGCCTCGGCGGAAAGCTGGGAAGAGTTCTGATCGCAGCTAAGCGAGGGACGACCGGTATGTTTTAAGTAGGGCTGTGTGCCAATGGTGGCGGCGCTTTCAATACCATCCGCGGCTTCGCGGATGGTAAACACAGAGCTCCGACAGATGTGGCACCGGCTTTCCAACGCTATAGAAAGGGCATCAACGTGGACGACAATGTTATACTCGAAATGAAGATTTTTAGGGCTGCACACCCCGCTTATCCGCCAGAATCAGAGTTGACTAATGAGCTCAAGAAGCTGAGGAATTGTATGGAGAGGATGCATGGGGTCGTTTGTCATATGATCCGTGATGTTGAATCACTTACCGAGAGCCTGACGACGCAAGCGGCTGCTGTGGCACCGAATCCGGCTGATGACAAACGTGCACTACTCACAGTCCTCCAAGGAAGCCGGCTGCCAGAAACACCTTCTGTCTATCCAAATGGTCAGCTGGAAGTGTCAGGTTCGCACACCTGTGCTTGAGTGCGTCCTTTGTCCGGTCGTAGCCCGCCATCGCGGCAAGCCATATTCAGCGTGGGAAGCTTCCAGAACGGTCTGTGAGAGCTGGCTCGGTTTGTCTGAACAGTTTGGGGCGTTTCGCTAAGTGGATTTCCGCCTCGATTATGCTGCTACCATCATTTTATTCCGCCATCCAATCAAACTCTCGCCTTTGACTCAAGCCGGGCCGAGACGGACAGGCTCAGCCGCTGCCTGCAGCCTGTAAGCTCAATCATCCGGTAACCTCGTCACGTAGAATGCCTTGCGTTGCAGCGCCACGGGCAGTCTAATTCGAGCACAGCGTCGGTATAAGCTAATGAAACAAAACGCGGAAGAAGACTGCATTGTCGATCAGATACAAATCGCGGGAGAGGCTACGTTGTCTCGCTCGAACGTACCACCGACCCTTGTCTCGTTACCATTAGTTGTGCGACCTAGCCGTATCAAAAACGCTCTCGTTGGTCTCTTAGGGGCGGCTTCGGGCTTGGCTTTGTTGACCGCCGGTGGGGCAGCGTTTACCGAAAGCTTAGCCCCGTCCGGCCTCGGTCACGGCATCGCGCTTTTTGCTGTAGCCTGGCCCATATGCATGCTTGGGGTTGGACTCACTGGATTAGCGTTGACGTGTATTCTCGATGCGTGTCGGTCGAACCCGGTACTCATCGTTGACGTCCATGGGCTGATTGACAAGCGATCTGGCGCGTCGGTCAAATGGACGGAAGTCAAAGATGCCAAATTGCGGAAGACCAAATATGGACTGGCAGCGGTCGACCTTCATCTCTGTAAGGTCGTAAATGCAACTCAAAATCCTTTTCGGGTAGGCATTCTGGGGTTCCGATGGGTGCCGAAGGCAGACCATATATTGGTCTCGATAGCCTTCGTGAATAAATCTCCTCATACCTTGGGCCACACCATCCTTTCTTTAGCTGAAAGGAATTGCAATCCTCTTCGAATCCAAACGACAACATGACCGCTGTCGTCCCCGAAAGCGGCTGTTCGACAGAGTCCGACACACTCACGCTGCATATATCCAGGGAAATGGCACGTACATTAGCCATGGAGTTGAGTGATGGTAGATTTGAGAAAGCACGACCAAGAGTACGAGAGGAAGCCAGATCAGAGCGATCCGGATAAGCACGCGCCTGGGTATTTCATTGGCCGATCTGTACCGGCTGCCGATGCCCGAGGTCAAAAGCAGTACCCACCCTGCCACGACTCCTGCGAAGGCAATGTATTCAGCGACATCGGATGCAGATTTATGCATGCGTATTCGTCTCCAATTCGCCAGCCGTGTTGAGAAACTTGCAGGCGCAAGAGACGACCGTAAATGGTACACTCTTGCCATCATTGTCATAGCGATGATTGTCGGATTGGGCTATCGCGCTTGATCAACGTGGGGGGAAAACACCGCTTACGTTCGCTCTAGATTCAGCGTAAGCGGTGTTATTTTCACACTATGATCATAAGCCTAGGTCGTGAACTCATAAAGTGAGTAGAATCGGTCATGCAAGTCGGCTAGTCATGGTCCATGCTCAAGTTTGTTGAACTACAACTCGGCCAAGGTTGGGAGGCCGAACCAAATGCGCCAGAGCCGCAGGTTTCAGTTGAGGGCTCCTCCGTCAACGTCCGTTTCCGCTCGTATAGGCCCG
>CAZZZI010000247.1:0-6983 GCA_964658415.1 uncultured Sphingomonas sp.
CGATGCCGAGCTGGCCTTCCGAGCCGCAGACGAGGCCAAGCAGATCGTAGCCGGAGGCATCGAGCGCCTTGCCGCCGAGCGTGATCACGGTGCCGTCGACCAGCACCATGGTGACGCCGAGCAGGTTGTTGGTCGTCACCCCGTATTTCAGACAGTGCGCGCCGCCCGAGTTCATGCCGATATTGCCGCCGATGGTGCAGGCAAGCTGCGAACTCGGGTCCGGCGCATAGAAGAAGCCGTCGCCGGAGACCCGGTCGGATATGCTGAGATTGGTGACGCCGGCCTGGACAGTCGCGGTGCGATTGGCAAAATCGATGTCGAGAATGGCGTTCATCTTGGAGAGGCCGATGACCACGGCGTCTTCCTGCGGAATGGCGCCGCCCGACAGCGACGTGCCCGCCCCGCGCGGCACGACAGGAATGCCGTTGCGATGGCAATAGCCAAGCACGGCGGCGACGTCCTGCGTCGTGCGCGGCAGGGCCACGGCGAGCGGCATGCGCCTGTAGGAAACGAAGGCGTCCGTTTCGAACGGCATGAGTTCGCGCGGCTCGTGGATGAGGCATTCCGGCGGAAGAAGACCGACGAGGTCGGTAACGATCTCGGCGCGTCGCGCCAGTACATCTGGGCGCAGCGTCAGAAACTCGATCGCATCAGTCATGGCGCCCTCCTCAGCGACACCCCCGGAGCCCTATGTCTAGCCACATAAGATATTCTTGCCAAGCGGTGAATAGTGAAAAGGACTTTTGCAATGCCGGAACAAATGCCGTATCGAGAGAGGCTATGGCAGGCGCTGGATGCTCGGTGGACGGGAGCGCCGAGCGGATGAGGCGGGCATCCCGAAATGATCAATCTCCATGACCTTCAGATCTTCGTGGCGGTCGTCTCGAGCGGCAGCATGTCGGATGCCGGCCGTGCCCACGGGCTTTCGCCGGCCGTGGTTTCCAAGCGCATCAAGCGGCTGGAAGACCAGCTAGGGACGCGATTGCTGCAGCGCACGACCCGGCAGCTATCGCTGACCGAGGTGGGAAAGGGCTTTTACGACAGGGGTCTGGCTGTCCTCGCGGGGCTGGAGGATGCCGAATCCTACATTGCCGGACGCTCGGCCGACACGAAGGGCGTCCTCAAAATTTCGGCACCGACCTCCTTCGGCCGCATGCACGTGGCACCGAACCTCAAGGCCTTCATGGCCCGCCACCCCAATCTCGCGATCAACCTGGTGCTGACCGACGAGATGACGGATATCGTCGGCGGCGGCTTCGATGTCGCCATCCGCATTGCGGAGCTGATCGATTCCAGCCTCGTCGCACGGCGGCTGGCGCCCGTCCGGCGGCTGTTGTGTGCCTCGCCCGCCTATCTCGCCGAACACGGTGCCCCCGTTCAGATCGACGATCTCGCCCACCATATCTGTCTTCCGGCCCACAATAACGACGCGTGGCGCCTGGAGGGGCCGAGCGGGCATGTGACGCTGCGCCCGGAGGGCATGCTGACCACGAACTCCAGCGAAGTGATCCGCGAGGCGGTAATTGCCGGCCTCGGCATCGCCCTTCGCTCGACATGGGATGTGGGTAGGGAGCTGAAGGAGGGCCGGCTCGTGCAGGTTCTGCCGCAGTTCGAGGGATCGCAGAACGTAGCGCTTTCCGCCGTCTATCCCAGCCGCCAGCACCTTCCCTCCAAGGTCCGGCTGTTCATCGATTTTCTGGCCGAACTTTATGGCCCGGTTCCCTATTGGGAGCTTTAACCGGCCGGTTATTTCTCATACGGCATAAATGTTATTCACTATCGCCGAATTGACGTGGTTGGTCCGTCGCCGCTAACTACGCTCGAGTTGAATTTCAGGAGCGAGCGACATGACGCGGATTGACAAGAATGGGCTGCAGATCGATGCGGCGCTGCACGATTTTCTGGTCGATGAGGCATTGCCTGGTTCGGGCGTTGCCGCCGATGCCTTCTTTGCCGGCCTCTCGGCCATCGTCCACGATCTCGCACCGAAGAACCGGGCGCTGCTTGCCCGCCGTGACGAGCTGCAGGCAAAGATCGACGACTGGTACCGCACCAACGGCGCCCCCTCCGACATGGATGCCTACCAGGCCTTCCTGCGCGAGATCGGCTACCTCCTGCCGGAAGGTCCTGACTTCAGCGTCTCGACCGATCATGTCGACGCGGAGATCGCCACCATTGCCGGCCCGCAGCTGGTCGTGCCTGTCATGAATGCCCGCTATGCGCTGAACGCCGCAAATGCCCGCTGGGGCTCGCTCTACGATGCCCTCTACGGCACCGACGCCATTCCCGAGAGCGACGGAGCCGACAAGGGCAAGGGCTACAATCCGAAGCGCGGTGCCAAGGTCATCGCCTGGGTTCGCGATTTCCTCGATGCCGCCGTGCCGCTGTCCGGTGCCAGCTGGAAAGAGGTTGAAGGTTTTGCCGTCGTCGACGGAAAGCTCGTCGTAACCGGGTCTGAAGGTAAGCTGGTCGGACTTGCCAATGCCGCGCAGTTTGCCGGCTATCTCGGCGACAGCGCTGCGCCGACCCACCTGCTCCTGAAGAACAACGGTATCCATGTCGAGATCGTCATCGATGCCACGACGACGATCGGCGAGAGCGATGCCGGCCATATCTCCGACGTCAGGCTGGAATCGGCAATCACCGCGATCATGGACTGCGAAGATTCCATCGCTGCCGTCGACGCCGAGGACAAGACGGCGGTCTACCGCAACTGGCTGGGCCTGATGAAGGGTGATCTCACGGAAGAGGTCGAGAAGGCCGGCAAGACCTTCACCCGCCGCCTCAACCCGGATGTCTCCTATACGGCGCCGGATGGCTCGAGTGTTCTCGTGCATGCCCGTTCCTTGATGCTGATCCGCAATGTCGGCCACCTCATGACAAATCCGGCCATTCTCGATCGCGACGGGAACGAGGTGCCGGAGGGCATCATGGATGCCGCGATCACGGCACTGATCGCCCTCCACGACATCGGCCCCAACGGCCGGCACCAGAATTCGCGTCAGGATTCGATGTACGTCGTCAAGCCGAAGATGCACGGGCCGGAAGAAGTGGCCTTCGCCGCCGAGATCTTCTCGCGCGTCGAGGATGTGCTCGGCATGCCGCGCAACACCATCAAGATGGGCATCATGGACGAGGAGCGCCGCACCACCATCAACCTCAAGGAGTGCATTCGCGCGGCTCGGGAGCGTGTGGTGTTCATCAACACCGGCTTCCTCGACCGGACCGGCGACGAGATCCACACCTCGATGGAAGCCGGCCCGATGATCCGCAAGGGCGATATGAAGCAGGCCGCCTGGATCGCAGCCTACGAGAACTGGAATGTCGACATCGGCCTCGCCTGCGGCCTGTCCGGTCATGCGCAGATCGGCAAGGGCATGTGGGCCATGCCGGACCTGATGGCAGCGATGCTGGAGCAGAAGATCGCCCATCCGAAGGCCGGCGCCAATACCGCCTGGGTCCCCTCCCCGACCGCGGCAACCCTGCATGCGACGCACTATCACCGCGTCAATGTGGCAACCGTACAGGACGGCCTGAAGGCCCGCACCCGCGCAAAACTGTCGGATATTCTTTCGGTGCCGGTGGCCACCCGTCCGAACTGGACGCCGGAGGAAATCCAGCACGAGCTCGACAACAACGCGCAGGGCATCCTCGGCTATGTCGTGCGCTGGGTCGACCAGGGCATCGGCTGCTCGAAGGTGCCCGACATCAACAATGTCGGCCTGATGGAAGACCGCGCGACGCTGCGCATCTCGGCCCAGCACATGGCCAACTGGCTGCACCACAAGGTGGTCAGCGAGGCGCAGATCGTCGAGACCATGCACCGAATGGCCGAGGTCGTCGACCGCCAGAACGAAGGCGATCCGCTCTATCGGCCGATGGCGAAGGACTACGATGCCTCGATCGCCTTCCAGGCGGCGCTGGAACTGGTGCTGGACGGTCGGAACCAGCCGAACGGCTATACCGAGCCAGTCCTGCACCGCCGCCGGATCGAGCTGAAGGCAGCTTGATCCTGTCTCTCTGCCACGGACGCAAAGTTAAAACACCGCTTCCCGGCCTTGGGAGCGGCCCGGCTGGGTCTAGCGGCGATCTCGCCGCGAAGGCCCATCGTCGATGAAAACAGCCTCTATGTGATTGCTGCCGGGGTGAGGCGAAGGCGCCTCCACCCCGGCTTCGTTTCCGTCAGATCTTTGCCGCCTTGGCGAAGGTCGGATCGAACGTCTTTTCGAAGGGAACATCGGCGTTGGCGAGCCCCGGGTCCAGCATCTTCAGCACGCCCATCATCGACGCGTAGCCCTCCTGGGTGACGAGGCCGTCCACCGAATACATCTCCCTTGAGTTCTTGAAGGCCTGCATGTAGAGGTCGCGGTTGCCCAGCAGATATTGTTCCGGCACGACGCCGGCGACATCCTCGGGGCTGGCCTGGCCGATCCATTTCAGCGCCTTCATGAAGGCGTTGACCGTGCGCTGCGTGGTCACCGGATTGGCGACGGCAAAGTCCTTCTTGGTATAGACCGTCGCCGCCGGATTGGGGCCGCCGAACAGGGAGCGCGTGCCGGCCTCGGTGCGGGTGTCGAGCAGGATGGCGATGTCGTTGTCGTATTGAAGCTGGGCGATGACGGGATCGACATGCGATATCGCGTCGATCTGACCGCTCTTGACCGCGGCAAGCGCGCTGGCGCCGCCGCCGATGCCGATCAGTGCGGCGTCGTCGGCCTTCAGGCCGCTCTTTATCATGGCGTACTGGAACATCAGCGCGGTCGAGGAACCCGGGGCGGTGATGCCGACCTTGCGTCCCTTCATGTCCGCCATCGATTTGATCTCGCCCGCAAGCTCCTTGCGCACGGCGATGACGATGCCCGGAAAGCGACCGAGATTGCAGACCCCGACGATGTCCTGTCCCTTGTTCTGCATGCGGATCGTGTGCTCATAGGCGCCGGCGACGATATCCAGCGAACCGCCGATCAGCCCCTCGAGAGCCTTCGAGCCGCCTGCGAAATCGTTGATCGTGACGTTGAGGCCCTCCTCCTTGAAGAAGCCCTTGCGTTCGGCGATCGTCAGCGGCAGGTAGTACAGGAGAGACTTGCCACCGACGCCGATCAGGATGTCGGTCTTCTCAGGCTTGCCATCCTGCGCCGATGCCGACGAAATGCCGGTCAGCGATGCGCCCAGGATCGCGCCCGTCGCTCCTATCAGAAAAGTCCTGCGTTCCATGTCTTCTGCTCCGTTGGGTGTCGATTTCGGGGTTCGGGGCCCGCTCACCGTTCGCGCCAGGCCAGCAATCGGCGTTCGACGACAGTCACCAGCCCGTCGACGATCAGCACGAAGGCCATCAGCACGAACATGCCGGCAAAGACGCCGGTAATGTCGAACACGCCTTCGGCCTGCTGGATCAGATAGCCGAGGCCGGCGGCCGAGCCGAGATATTCGCCGACGACCGCGCCGACCACGGCAAATCCTACCGAGGTGTGCAGGCTCGAGAACATCCATGACAGGGCGGAGGGCAGATAGACGTGGCGAAGCAGCTGCCGCTCGTTCATGCCGAGCATGCGGGCGTTGGACAGGACCGGCTGACTGACTTCCTTGACCCCCTGATAGACATTGAAGAAGACGATGAAGAACACCAGCGTGAAGCCGAGCGCGACCTTGGACCAGATGCCGAGCCCGAACCACAGGGCGAAGATCGGGGCGAGGACCACGCGGGGCAGTGCGTTTGCCGCCTTGACATAGGGATCGAAGACGGCCGCCAGCATCGGCTGGCGTGCAAACCAGAAGCCTATGAAGATGCCTGCGGAGGAACCGAGCAGGAAGGCAAGCATCGCTTCCGAGAGCGTGATCCAGAGATGGTACCAGATCGAGCCGCTGGCAAACCAGTCGACGACGCGCAAAAGCACCTTCCATGGATCGGCGAAGAAGAAGGCCATCGTCTTCGGGTTGCCGAACAGCGACGTGGCCGTTGCCACATGCCAGATCGCCAGGATGACGGCCGCGACCAGCAACTGCAGGCAGACAAGAAGCAAACGGTTCATCGGCCGACCCCGCTCGTCTGGCGGTAGGCGATCATGACCTCGTCTCGGAGCGCATTCCAGATCTTGCTGTGCAGGCGATTGAACGTCGGATCGTGGCGGATATCGGCGATGTCCCGAGGTCGGTCCAGCGGCACCTTGAAATCGCCGATAATCCGCGACCCCGGGCCGGCCGACATGATCACCACCCTGTCGGCAAGGGCGATCGCCTCGTCGAGATCGTGGGTGACGAAGAGGACGGTCTTGCGATCCTGCGACCAGAGACTTAGCAGCAGATCCCCCATGATCAGGCGGGTCTGGGCATCGAGCGGGCCGAAGGGCTCGTCCATCAGCAGGATCTTCGGGTTGCGGATCAGCACCTGGGCGAGGCCGGTTCGCTTGCGCTGTCCGCCTGAAAGGGTTGCCGGAAAACGGCCGGCGAAGGCGCCAAGCCCGACCCGCTCCAGCCATTCGAGTGCCTTCTTTCGGGCCTCGCTCGACGGCGTGCCGGCAACCTCCAGGCCGATGGCGACGTTTTCGAGAACGGTCTTCCACGGCATCAGGGCATCCTGCTGGAAAAGATAGCCGGCGTCGCGGTTCAGCCCTTTCAAAGGCTGGCCGAAGATCTCGACCGTGCCTGCGGCCGGTGCCAGAAGGCCTGCCACCGCGTTGAGGAGTGTGGACTTGCCGCATCCCGTCGGTCCGACGATGGCAACGAATTCCCGCTCGCCGACATCGAGACTGGTCGGCGCGACCGCTTCGTATCGCTGACTTCCCTTTTGGCCGAAGGTAATCGCCACATTCTTCAAGCTGACCGCCCGCAGGCCCTTCATCGTCATCCCGTGCGCTCCTCCCTCGACTGCCCTGTCGCGTTCCCGGAACAAGGCGCTTGTCGGCGCCGCAGAATCAAAGCCGGTACCGGCGCCAGGCACCGTGGCGGACCATAACCGATTGATTATTGGCAAATTATGGCAATCC
>CAZZZI010000248.1:0-6954 GCA_964658415.1 uncultured Sphingomonas sp.
TGGAATTACTTCCGCCATGCGGGTTGCGTTGCACATTAATCGCCCGACGCTCTAGTTCCGGCAGGGTGGCGCCCAGCCCACCTTCGGCGACCGGTATGCGCAGCGCTCCCAGCCCCGCCTGCTTCAGCCGGTCGATTTCGCCTTGCGGCAATGTTCGGCTGAGCTCGCGGTCGAGGGCGCCTTTGGCGATCTCGTCGAACAGCGGGCGAAACCGCGAGGCCAGTTGCTCATAGCGTTCAGTTGGGCCGGCGCCCCAGGCGCGCTCGATCTGCGTCGTCATTGTTCAGTCCTTGTCGATATCGGTTCGTGGAGAACCATCAGTTGATGGCAGCGGCAGCGGCGCCGCCGAGATAGAAATCCTGGACATCCTCGCGGGCGCGCAGTTCGGCGGCACTGCCGGAAAGCGCGATGCGGCCATTCTCGAGGATGTAGGCATAGTCGGCATACCGGAGCGCCAGATTGGCGTTCTGCTCGGCCAGCAGAAAGCTGACGCCGGATTGTTTGTTCAGCGTCCGGATGATCTCAAAAATCTCCTGGACAATGATCGGTGCCAGGCCCATCGACGGCTCGTCCAAGAGCACGAGGCTGGGCTTGGCCATCAACGCCCGGCCGATCGCCACCATCTGCTGCTCGCCACCCGAAGTCAGGCCCGCCCTGGTGCAGCGTTTTTCGCGCAGACGCGGAAACCAGGTGTAGATCTGCTCGAGATCGTCGAGCAATACCCGGCGCGACGGTTTTCGGACGAAGCCGCCGGCGAGGATGTTTTCCTCGACCGTCAGCTGCGCAAAGCAATGGCGCCCCTCGAGCACCTGAACGACGCCCTTGGTCACAAGCCTGGAGGCTGACAGCGCCCCCACCGACTGCCCGCGCCAGCTGATGCTGCCACGGCTGACTTTTCCGCGCTCCGGCCCCAGAAGATTAGAGATCGCCTTTAATGTCGTCGTCTTGCCGGCGCCGTTGGCGCCGAGGAGGGCGACGATCTTGCCCTCCTCGACCGAAAGCGAGACGTCCCGCACGGCGAGAATGGCCTGCCCGTAGACCGCCTCGATCCCCTTGACGTCGAGAAATCCTTCCGTCTGCGTGGTCATGTCCAATCCTTCCTCAGCTGTCAGCTGTCAATTGACCGCGCCCGCGCCACGCGGCAGCAGGTTTTTTTCGTTCGCGTAGGCGGCAGCCCTAGCGTAGATAGCCTCCTTGAACAGCGACCGGTCGCCCTTCAGCCAATCGGTCTTCGCCGTCCACTTGGTGCCGTCCCACTGGACGATCTTGGCGGCGGGGCTGCCCTCATGGTCTTCTGGCGTCACCTTGATCGGGCTGATCAGTCCAGTGGCGCCGAGCTGCTCAATGCGCTCGGCGGTGAGGTTCAGGTGCTCGACGGCCCATTGGCCTTCGGCAGTCGTTAACGGCCGGTTGCCGAATTTCGCCTGGCCGGTGCGCAGGATCTCGGTATAGAGGATCGCCTGCACCAGACCGGCATTGTAGTAGACCGAGCCGAACTTCGACTGGTCCTTGAGATCGCCCTTGCCGGGATCGAGAATGTTCTTCTTCAGCTCCTGGCTCACCTTGAAGTCGGTGCCGGCCGGGAAGACGGAGACGGCGAGATAGTTCTTGGCGGCTGCGCCGGCCGGGCGCGCATCCTCTTCCGATCCGGTCCAGATGTCCCCGATGATGTGGTCGGCGGGGAAGCCGACGCGAGCGGCCGTCTTCAGGCCGACCGGCGACATCACGCCCCAGGCGCGGAAGAACACCCAGTCGGCGCCGGCGCGCTTGATCTGCTGCCACTGCGCCTGCTGCTGCTCGCCCGGATCAGGAACCGCAATCTGGATGTCCTCAAAACCGTATTTCTTGGCCAGGATCGACATCGGCTGGATGGTTTCGCGACCGTAGCCGCTGTCGTGGTAGAGGGTGGCGATTTTCTGCCCCTTCAGCTTGTCGTAGCCGCCCAGTGTGTTGGCGATGTGCTCGACGACGATCGACGCCTCGGTCCAGTAGTCGAACAGCAGCGGGAACTGATAGGGAAAGACGCTGCCGTCGACGGCATCGCCGCGGCCGCCGGCGACCGAGACGACCGGCAGCTTGTCCTGGCGGGCCTTGTCGGAGATGGCGGCGTCAAAGCCGCTCGAGGTGGTGAAAAGCACGGCCAACGGTGCGCCGGCATAGCCGTTCTTATAGCGCTCATAGCATTCGAAGGCGCGCTCCACAGTATAGGCAGTTTCGCATTCCTGGACGAAAATCTTGACGCCGTTCACGCCGCCATTGGCGTTAATGTAGTTGAAATAGTCGCGATAGCCGGCCCATTGCGGAATGCCTGAAGGCGCGTAGGGGCCGGTGCGGTAGGAAAACAGTGGGAAGAGCTGCTGGCCGGTTCCCCCTTCCGCTCGGGCTGTCGCCGCGAGGCTGGATAGGGCTATCAATGCACTGGCACCGAGCGCCAAGGTTTTGGAGAATAGAGACATGGTAACTCCCTGATATCTTGGTTGATGGATGGAAACGGACGATCGGCCGGGATGGCAGGCATTTGGGCTGGCCACCGGCGACTGATCATTTGGACAGGCATGTTCGAAGGCCGCTGGCCGCCCGGCGGATGAGCGCCGCCAGGCCGTCCGGTTCCTTGATCAAAAGGACGATGATGATGACGCCGAAGATGATGCGCTGCAGATTGGTGAGGGCGCCCTGGTCACCGAGGAAGGAGAGGTGGGCGGCCAGCACAACGCGATCGAGCAGAATCGGCGTCAGGACGATGAAAGCGGCTCCGAGGAAATTGCCGAAGATGGTGGCGACGCCGCCGATCAGCACGATGAACAGGATTTGGAAGGACTTGTCGATGTTGAAGGTGTGGGCGTCCGAGGTGCCGAGATAGGCGAAGGCCCAGAGAACGCCGGTGATGCCGAGAAAGAACGAGCTGATGCCATAGGCCTGCAGCTTGCGCCGCGCGACGTTGATGCCGAGCACCGATGCGGCCGTCTCCATGTCACGGATCGCCATCCATTCGCGCCCCAGCCGGCTGCGGACGATAAGCAGCGCAAGGGCGATCAAGAGGCCGGTCACGACGGCCGCCAGCAGATAGCGGCCGAGCGGCGATTGCAGGTCGTAGCCGAACAGGGCGAGACGCGGCGCCGAGATGGTCAGCGACTGGCTGTCGTTGGAGAACCAGTTGAAGTTACTGAACAGCCATTCGAAGAAGAACTGCGCGCCCAGCGTCGAGGCGCTGAGATAGAAACCCTTGATGCGCAGCGCCGGCAGGCCGAAGACGACGCCGGCAAAGGCCGCGACCAGCCCCGACAGCAACAACACGATCGGCAGTGGCAGGCCGGGCGCTCTCAGGATGAAGTTATAGGCCGAGAAGGCGCCGATCGCCATGAAGGCGGCTGAGCCCAGCGATACCAGCCCGGTATAGCCCTGCAGCAGGTTGAGGCCGATGCCGGCGAGCCCCATTACGATGGTCGGGATGATGATCGAGCTCAGCCAATAGTCGTTGGCGGTGGCCGGCACGAGGCCAAAGACGACGGCAAGGCCGGCAGCGATCCCAAGATAGCGCGCTTTTGGCACGATGCGTGCGCCGGCAGCAAGGCTGGTGTCCTGGAATATGGTCAAGATCAAACCCTTTCGATTGCGCGCTCGCCGAACAGACCAGCGGGCCGGGCGAAGAGGAAGGCGACGGCGAGGATGTAGGCGAACCAGGTCGAGACGCTGCCGTTGACCAGCGGGCCGATGTAGACGTCGGCCAGCGCCTCGCTGGCGCCGACGATCAGGCCGCCGGCAATTGCGCCGGGGATCGACGAGAAGCCGCCAATGATCAGCACCGGCAGGGCCTTCAGAGTGATCAGCGAGAGCGAATACTGAACGCCCTGGCGGGCGCCCCAGAGCAGGCCGGCGACCAGCGCGACGATGCCGGCGACGCTCCAGACGATCCGCCAGATGACCGGCAGGCGAATGCCGATCGACTGGGCCGCCAGCGTGTCGTCGGCGACGGCGCGCAACGAGATACCCATGCGGGTCTTGCTGAACACCAGTGCCAACACCGCCACCAGCGCCGCGACGATCGTCGATGCCACGATGTCGAACTGGCTGATGAGGATGCCGCCATAGCTCTCGGCAATGTCCTCGACGCCGAGGTCGAGCATGTGGACATCGGTGCCGAGAAAATACTGCGTCGCGCCGTCAACAACGAAGCTGAGCCCCAGCGTCGCCATGAACAGCGTCAGCGGATCACGGTTGCGCAATGGCCGCAACACCGTCGCCTCGATGATAACAGCGACGACAACCATCAGCGAGGCAGTGAGCGCGAAGGCGATCCAGAAGGACACGCCGTCTTCGACGAGTGTCACGAAGGCGAGGGCGGCGAGGAACACCATCGATCCCTGCGCATAGTTAAAGACTCCGGAGGCCTTGTAGATCAGCACGAAACCGATGGCGACGAGCGCATACATCAGACCCGCCAACAGTCCGGTGACCAGAGTTTCAAAGAAAAACGACATGGGCTTTCCTCAATGAACCGTGCCGAGATAGGCAGCGATGACATCCGGATTGGCGCGCACCTCGGACGGCGGGCCATCGGCGATCTTGCGGCCATAGTCGAGGACGACGACATGATTGGCGAGGTTGAGGACGATGCCGACATCGTGCTCGATCAAGACGACGGTGGTGCCGAAGCTGCGGTTGACCTCGGCGATGATCCTGCTCATCTCCTGCTTTTCCTCCTGGTTCATGCCGGCCATCGGCTCGTCGAGGAGAAGAAGCTTTGGATCGGCGACCAGGGCGCGGCCGAGATCGACCCGCTTCTGCAGGCCGTAAGGCATGGTGGAGACGATGGTCTCGGCATGCCGCTCCAGGCCGAGGAAGGCGATGATCTTTTCTGCGCGGGCAAGAAACGTTTGCCGCTCCTCGCGGTCGCGGCCGATGCGCAGGATGTTTTCGGCAAAGCTCGCCTTGCCATGCCTAGAGAGGCCGGCCAGCACGTTCTCGCGGACGGACAGCCGGCGAAACAGTGCATTGTGCTGGAAGGTCCGGCCGATGCCGAGGCGGGCGGCCTTGCGCGGCCGGATGGCCTCGAAGCGCAGGCCGTCAAAGACGATGTCGCCGGCATCGGCCCGATAGACACCATTGATGACGTTGAGCAGCGAGCTCTTTCCCGCGCCGTTCGGGCCGATCAGGGCGCAAATCTCGCCGGGCTCGACCGAAAAGCTCAAGGCGCTGATCGCCTTGACGCCCTTGAAGGAAAGCGACACCTCGTGCAGTTCCAGAAGCGCGGACATCAGATGGCCGCCGTTCTGAGCTGCGGCGCTGCCGCCCGCGCTGCATCGCGCCGCTTGACGGCTTCGATGTCGCGATAGGCATCGGCGGGATGGGATTTGGGAAGATAGGGACCGTCGCCAAACAGTTTTTCGCGCAGCGTTCCCGGCCGGTAGGCTGTCGGATAGACGCCGCGCCTCTGTAATTCGGGCACGAGTAAGTCGACGGCCTGCTCGAAGCTTTCTGGTGTCACCGCATAGGCAAGATTGTAGCCGTCAACATCGGTTTCCTCCGACCATTCCTGCAGGATGTCGGCAATGGTCGAAGGCGAGCCGACGAAGACCGGCCCGACGCCGCCGATGCCGCCCCATTTGGCCAACTCCTCGACCGTCCAGGCCTTGTCCTCGCCGGCGAAATGCTCGACCATAGAGACGATCGCATTGGTCTCCACCTTCTTCAGCGCGTCGGTCGGCGCGTACTGGCCGAAATCGATGCCGCTCCAGCCCGACATGAACACCAGCGACCCATCATAGGAACTGTAGGTCTGGTATTCCTCGAAGCGTTTTTGCGCCTTCTCGTCGGTCTCGTCGATGATCAGCGTTGAGAGATTATAGATCAGCACCTTGCGCGGATCGCGGCCGGCGTCTGCCGCCTTCTGGCGGATCTCGGCGACATAGGCCTTGAGCAGCGATTTGCTCGGCGCGCCGACGAAGACGCATTCCGCATGGCCGGCGGCAAAGGCCTTACCGGGCCCGGAGGCGCCAGCCTGGTAGAGGACGGGCGTGCGCTGCGGCGAGGGCTCGCTGAGATGATAGCCCGGCACGTCGAAGTATTTGCCCTTGTGGCCGATCTCGTGAACCTTGCTCGGATCGGTGAAGATGCCGCGGACCGCATCGCGCTGGATCGCCGCCTCTTCCCAGCTGCCCTCGAACAGCTTGTAAAGGACCTCGACATATTCGGCGGCGATCTCGTAGCGGTTGTCGTGACCCTTCAAGCCGACCTGGCCAATATTCTTCGCACCGCTTTCCAGATAGGAGGTTACGATGTTCCAGCCGACGCGACCCTTCGTGTGATGGTCGGCCGTCGCCAGCCGGCGGGCGAAAGTATAGGGGTGCTCGAAGGACGTCGAGGCAGTGATACCGATGCCGAGATGTTCCGTCGCCAGCGCGATGGGTGCCGCAAGCTGCAGGGGATCGTTGACCGGGATCTGCGCTGCCTGTTCGATGGCATGATAGTTCGATCCCTTGTAGACGTCGTAATAACCGATCACGTCGGCTATGAAGATGCCGTCAAAAATACCGCGCTCGAGCGTCCGAGCAAGATCCTGCCAGTAGTCTAGGTCCTTGTATTTCCAAGATTTGTCCCGCGGATGCTTCCACAGGCCGGGGGACTGATGTCCGACGCAGTTCATGTCAAAGGCATTGAAGCGAATGGCGCGTGACATGGCGGCTCCGACTGGTCGTTGAATGGAAGTCAAACCTAGCCGGCAGCATTTGTTAAAAACAGTTAGTTTATAATTTTTATAGACTACTTTGCAGAAATTTTTTCTCTTCAGAGGCCGATCGGAATGCGGCGGCCAGCTGCCAACCCGAACTATTTTCAGGTAATTTGCTTAGGGTCCGCGGGGTTGCTATCGGCACGGCTGACGGCTACAGCCACAGCGGCAGCCAACGGCCTCGCCGTCGCAACTCGCGACACAAGCCCTTTCGAGGCTGCTGGGCT
>CAZZZI010000249.1:0-6951 GCA_964658415.1 uncultured Sphingomonas sp.
CCGGCAAGTCCATCCTGCTCGACAGCCTGTCGCTGGCCATGGGCGGCCGCGGCGATGGCGGACTTGTGCGTCACGGCGAGGAACGCGGCCAGATCACCGCCGTGTTCGATGTCGCCATGGACCACGGCGCCCGCAAGCTGCTGCGCGAAAACGGCATCGATGACGATGGCGACCTGATCTTCCGCCGCACCCAATCCGCAGACGGCCGCACCAAGGCCTATGTCAACGACCAGCCGCTCAGCGTCCAGCTGATGCGCCAGGCCGGACAGTTGCTGGTCGAGATCCACGGCCAGCACGACGACCGCGCGCTCGTCGATACCAATGCCCACCGTACGCTGCTCGATGCCTTCGCCGGTCTGACCGAGGAAGTGCTGACTGTCTCCGGCCTCTACCGCATCTGGCGCGACAGCGAACGGGCGCTCAGGAAGCACCGCGAGAAGATCGAACTTGCCGCACGCGAGGCCGATTACCTGCGTGCCTCGGTCGAGGAACTGGAGGCGCTATCGCCGCAGGACGGCGAAGAGGACGATCTGGCCGAACGGCGCTCGAAGATGATGAAGGCCGAGCGAATCGCCGGCGATATTTCTGAAGCCTCCGAATTCCTGAACGGCAATGCCTCGCCGGTGCCGCATATCGCCTCGCTGGTGCGCCGTCTCGAGCGCAAGAGCCAGGAGGCACCCGGTCTTCTGGAAGACACCGTGGCGCTGCTGGATGCCGCCCTCGATCAGCTTTCGAACGCCCAGATGGAAGTCGAGACGGCTTTGCGCAAGACGGAATACGATCCGCGCGAGCTGGAGCGCGTCGAGGAGCGGCTGTTTGCGCTGCGCGGTGCTGCGCGTAAATATTCCGTACCCGTCACCGGCCTGCCCGATCTTGCCGAGAAGATGATGGCCGATCTGGCCGAGGTCGATGCCGGCGAGGAGAAGCTTGCCAAGCTCGACGCCGAGCTGACCGTTGCAAAGGGCCATTTCGATCTTGCCGCAGAGAGCCTTTCCGAAAAGCGCCACAATGCCGCAACGGCGCTCAGCGACGCCGTGATGGCGGAGCTACCGGCGCTAAAGCTGGAGCGGGCGCGCTTCATGGTCGAGATCACCACCGATCCAGCGGCCGGGGCCGCCGAGGGCATCGACGTCGTCGAGTTCCATGTCCAGACCAATCCGGGCACCCGCCCGGGTCCGATCATGAAGGTGGCGTCGGGCGGCGAGCTTTCGCGCTTCCTGCTGGCGCTGAAGGTGGCGCTGGCCGACCGCGGCTCGGCGCCGACGCTGGTTTTCGACGAGATCGACACCGGTGTGGGCGGGGCTGTGGCTGATGCCATCGGCCAGCGGCTGAAGCGGCTGTCCGAGAAGGTGCAGGTTCTGTCCGTCACCCACGCGCCGCAGGTGGCGGCACGCGCGGCGACCCATTTGCTCATCTCCAAGGGGCCGGCAGCGGACGGGTCCGAAAAGATCGCCACGCGCGTTGCAACCATGGCGCCGGAGGACCGGACGGAGGAAATCGCCCGGATGCTGGCGGGTGCCTCGATCACCGACGAGGCGAGGGCCGCCGCTGCCCGGCTGCTATCCGGAAACGGCTGAGCGCTGCTGTCGCAGGGCATCTTTCCATCGCGTGAAATTGCTCTAAAAAGATCCGCAGAATCTGTGGAGTGATATCGATGCCGAGCGAAGCTTTATCCGTCGAGGACCTGACCGAGGCCGATGCTGCCACTGAGCTGGAGCGGCTGGCGACAGAGATCGGCCATCACGACGCGCTCTATCACGGCAAGGACGCGCCTGAGATTTCCGACGCCGACTATGACGCGCTGAAGCGGCGCAACGATGCCATTGAAGCGCGCTTTCCGGCACTGGTGCGCATGGACAGTCCCTCGCGGCATGTCGGCGCTGCGCCATCCGAAACCTTTGCGCAGATCACCCATGCCCGGCCGATGCTGTCGCTCGACAACACGTTTTCGCAAGAGGACGTGCAGGATTTCGTGGCCGGTATCTACCGTTTTCTCGGACGTCTGCCGGACCAGTCGATCGCCTTTACCGCCGAGCCGAAGATCGACGGCCTGTCGATGTCTATCCGCTACGAGAATCGCCGCATGGTCAGTGCTGCCACGCGCGGCGACGGCACGACCGGCGAGAACGTCACGGCGAACATCCGCACGATCAAGGAAATTCCGAACACGCTGCCGAAGGACGCGCCCGATATCGTCGAGGTGCGCGGCGAGGTCTATATGGCCAAAAGCGACTTCCTGGCGCTGAACGCCCAGATGGAGGCGGAGGGCAAGCAGACCTATGTGAACCCGCGCAACACGGCAGCCGGCTCGCTCCGGCAGCTCGACGCCAAGGTGACGGCTAGCCGCAAGCTGCGCTTCTTCGCCTATGCCTGGGGCGAGATGTCCGAGATGCCGGCCGATACGCAGTTCGGCATGGTCGAGACCTTCGGGCGCTGGGGTTTTCCGGTCAATCCGCTGATGAAGCGGCTGCAATCGGTCGCCGACATCCTCAGCCATTACGACGAGATCGGCCTCAAGCGCGCCGACCTCGACTACGACATCGACGGCGTCGTCTACAAGGTCGACGAGCTGGCCCTGCAGGCCCGGCTCGGTTTTCGCTCGCGCTCGCCCCGCTGGGCGACGGCGCACAAGTTTCCGGCCGAGCAGGCGTTTACGCGGCTGACAGCCATCGACATCCAGGTCGGCCGCACCGGGGCGCTGACGCCTGTGGCGCGGCTCGAGCCGATCACCGTCGGCGGCGTCGTCGTCACCAACGCGACGCTGCACAACGAGGACTATATCAAGGGCATCGGCAATGGCGGCGAGATGTTGCGCGAGGGGCGGGACATCCGGATCAACGATATCGTCATCGTCCAGCGGGCAGGCGATGTGATCCCGCAGATCGTCGACGTGGTGCTGGAGAAGCGCGACGCTTCGAGCGTTCCTTACGAATTCCCAAAAATCTGCCCGGTTTGCGGCAGCCATGCGGTGCGGGAACTCAACGAGAAGACCGGCAAGCTCGATTCCGTCACCCGCTGCACCGGCGGCTTTGCCTGCCAGGCGCAGGCCAAGGAGCATCTGAAGCATTTCGTCTCGCGCAATGCCTATGACATCGAGGGGCTCGGTGCCAAGCAGATCGATTTCTTCTTCGAAAGCGAAGACCCGGCCCTGCAGATCCGCACCGCGCCCGACATCTTCACGCTGGAGGAACGCCAGAAGGCGTCGCTCGCCAAGCTCGAGAACATCGACGGCTTCGGCAAGGTCAGCGTCGGCAAGCTCTATGCCGCCATCAACGGGCGCCGCGAGATCGCCCTGCAGCGTTTCATCTACGCGCTCGGCATCCGTCATGTCGGCGAGACCAATGCCAAGCTGCTGGCGCGCTCCTACGGCACCTACGAGGCCTTCGGCGAGGCGATGCGCGAGGCGGCACCGCTTTCCGGCGATGCCTGGAACGAGCTCAACGCCATCGAGGGCATCGGCGAAGTGGTGGCCCGGGCCATCGTCGAGTTCTACAAGGAGCCACGCAACAGCGAGGTGATCGGACGCCTGCTGAGGGAAGTCCGCCCGCAGGCGGCCGAACAGCCGAGGGCGTCCAACAGCCCGGTTGCCGGCAAGACTGTCGTCTTCACCGGAACGCTCGAAAAGATGACGCGCGACGAGGCCAAGGCCACCGCTGAAAGCCTCGGCGCCAAGGTATCCGGCTCGGTCTCGAAAAAGACCGACATCGTCGTCGCCGGCCCCGGCGCCGGTTCCAAGCTCGACAAGGCCCGCGAGCTCGGAGTCCAGACGATGGACGAGGACGAATGGCTGGCGCTGATCGGGTGAGGGGCGTCGGCCCCTCGTCCCGCCTCAACCGCGCAGGCGCGCCATCGACAGGGCGTCGACGTAAGAGCCGTCGCGAAAGGCAAAATCCTTGCACCGGCCTTCCTCGACAAAGCCGAATCGCTTGTAGAGCGCGATAGCGGCCACGTTGTCGGTGTAGACGGTCAGTTCGACGCGGCGGATATTCAGCCAGTTGTCGGCGCAATCCAGCAATGCGCCGATCAGGGCGCTGCCGATGCCGTGACCGGTGTAGGCGTCATGGACTCCCATGCCGATGCTGCCAACGTGCTGCCGTCGCCCCTCGAACCGGCGCAGACCGGCATTTCCGACGATGACGCCATCCAGGACGGCGACGAGGGCCGGTGAGTTGGATTGCGGTTTGGCCAGCCAGCGGCGAGTATCCTCTACCGTCTGGTAGGGCAGGCGCAGGGTGCCGGCGCGGTAGCCGGGAAGGTTGGCAATTGCCGCGATGCCCTCTGCATCGTTGACCTCTGCGGAACGGATACACAGCCCGGCGGGCGGCTTTCTTGCGGGGTCTTGTTTCTCGATATCGTTCACGGTTCTCTCCATTTGAAAAGAGGAGAGCCGGTTCCCAAACCCTGCTCGCCTCGGGCAGGGTTGTCGGGACGATCGGTCGGGTGCTAACCCGTCAACGCATCCCCACACCCTGGGAGGGTGGTGGTGACGTGAAGCATGGTGATGTTGAGCGAACCGATCATCCGGAAAGTTTTCGACATCCGTCGACGAATGTCAACCGCCATAGCGGCAGCGTTGACGCGTTCCCGTTTTGGGATTATGATTTTTTATGCAGATTGTAGCAAAGACGACGCTTCGGGCCTTTTGGGAACGTCACCCGCAGGCGCGAATTCCGCTCGAAACCTGGTATGCCGTCGCTGCGAAAAGTGCGTGGTCGGGGCCTTCGGATATCAAGCGGCAGTTTGGCGCGACGGTCGATTTCATCAGCGATAATCGCGTGATTTTCGACATCAGCGGAAACAGGTATCGGCTGATCGTGCACATATCCTATCCCTACAAGCGCGTGCTCATCAAGTTCGTCGGCACCCATGCCGACTATGACAGGATAGATCCGGAGACTGTGCGATGAACAACATAAAGCCCATCAGGACCCCTTCCGACCTCGCCTGGGCGATCGGCGAAATAGAGCCGTATTTTGCGCAGCCTCCGCAGCCCGGGACGGAGGACGCCGATCGTTTCGATGTGCTGGCCGATCTGATCGAGGCGTACGAGGGGCGCGCGTTCGCAATCGAGGAACAGGAGCCGGTGGCCTTTCTCAAGGCATTCATGGCGCTGACGGGTCGCGACCAGAAGGCGCTGGGCGATGTGCTGGGTTCCCGGTCCCGGGCGTCCGAGGTGCTGAACCTGAAGCGGGCCCTGACGGTCGATATGATTTTCAAGCTGAATAGGGCGTGGGGGGTGCCGACGGATTGTCTCGTCAAACCCTACGCCCTTGCCGCATAGCACAGGCCGGATTTGCGCCGTCACCGCCACCGTTGTATCCCTGCTGGAACAGGACGAATCGGAACCCCCGCTTGAAAACCATCGCCATCGACTTTGAAACGGCCAACGAGCAGCGCGGCAGTGCCTGTTCGGTCGGGCTCGCGTGGATCGAGGATGGGCGGGTGAGCCGGGTCGAGGAGCGGTTGATCCGGCCGAAGGAGATGCGCTTTTCCGGCTTCAATATCGCCATCCACGGCATTCGGCCGGAGCATGTCGAGGATGCGCCGTCCTTTCCGGAAGTGATGGAAGAGTTCCAGGACGATTTTCGGGGCGCGACGATGATCGCCCACAATGCCTCCTTCGATTTCAGCGTCTGGCGCGCCAGCCTCGATCATTACCGCCAGTCCTATCCGGAGCTCTCCTATCTCTGCAGCCTGAAAATGGCGCAGCGGATCTGGCCGCAGCTGCTGTCGCACCGGCTGAACGTTATCGCCGAGCATCTGGCGCTGCGTTTCAAGCATCACAATGCCGCTGAAGACGCCGCCATCTGCGCGTCGGCTGCGATCGAGATGGCAAGGGCCGTGAAGGCTATCGACGTCGGCGGCATCCCGGCTGCGATCGGCATGAAGATTGGTCGCCTGACGTCGCGCGGCTACGAGCCCTGCACCTGCCGCAAGCGCTGACCTCTCTCCTTGCAAAGCTCAGCCTGCGTCTTATCTTCGGCGGCGGAACAACAGGGAGTTTTCCATGCGCCGCTTTGCTCTTGCCGCCGTTTCCGTTTTAACGCTCATCGCCGGTTCGGCATCGGCCGAAGTCGTCGGCAAGGTCGGGGTCGACTGGACGGGCAACGACATTCTCGTCGATGCCGTTGCCGATCCTGAAGTGACCGGTGTTACCTGCCATGTCACCTATTTCGACCGCGGCGTCATCGACCGGCTGCGCAAGGGCAAGTGGTTCGAGGACCCGTCCAACAATTCGATTGCCTGCCGCCAGACCGGGCCTATCCAGGTCGGCGACATCAATCTCTCGCAGGGCGGCGAGGAGGTCTACAAGTCGGGCATGTCGCTGATCTGGAAGAAGCTCGTCGTCAACCGCATCTACGACAAGAAGAACGACACGCTGATCTATCTCGCCCACTCGCGCGAGCTGACCGACGGCTCTGCCAAGATGTCGATCTCGACCATCCCGCTGTATGGCCAGCAGGTGACGTGGACGAAGGGCAAGCCGTAATCGGGAGACGCAGCCAGCCGTCGTCATCCTCGGCCTTGTGCCGAGGATGTGCAGGTCGACAAAAGGGAGCGGGTTAGATCCTTGGGTCAAGCCCAAGGATGACGAGACGCGAGATTGGAGATTTGTGTTGCCGAGAGGCGCGTGGCCGGCAGCAGCCAGCCGCCGTCATCCTCGGGCTTGACCCGAGGATCTGCGAATGGGCGTAAAATCAGTGGGTTAGATCCTCGGGTCAGGCCCGAGGAGGACGATCGGCGCGGAGGCGACGATCGGTGCGCAGGACTTGAGTGTCCCGCGGAATGGCTTGGCTCAGGCGGCCTGGGCCAGTTCGTCGGCGATGACGGTGTCGAGGTTGAGGAAGCAGACCATGGTCTTTTCCAGGGCGACGATGCCGCGGCAGAAGGCGCGCTGGGCTTCCGGGATGATTTCCGGTGCCGGCTGCAGGTCTTCGCTCTTGATGGTCA
>CAZZZI010000250.1:0-6932 GCA_964658415.1 uncultured Sphingomonas sp.
AGTCCTTCATGTACGACCGCGAAGGTCGCTACAAGATGCAGGACACGATGAATGCCGCGCGGATCGAATACACCGAAAAGGGCGTGATGCATCTGGCGTCGCGCCGCTGCGACATCGTCAAGATCTCGATGAGCGGAGCCATCCTGGCGATCCTGACGCAGTACAATCTGCCGAAGCAGTTTTACCTCGATATCCCGGACGCGCGCATCAAGAAGGTCGGCTGCGTGCTGATGAAGGTTTTCCCGAACAACACGGTCGAAGTCCGCTTCCTCTCGCTCCTCAGCGAAAAGGAAATGAACAAGATTTTCGTCTACAGCACCCACCCGGCGCACAGGAACCATGTGCTGGATATCAGGGGGTAGGGCGCTCGGTGCGGTGTGGGAAGCTTGATCGGGGCCACGCGATGTGTCCCCGCTACAAGTGCTTCTGCATGATCGAGTAGGTTTTTCCCGACTTTTCGAGGGTCTCGATCGTCGTCCAGCCGGACTTCTTGTAGAACCCCTCCGCGTTGGGGGTGTAGAGCGTCAACCGCCGAACGCCTTCCCGGCGAGCGAGCGATTCAAGCTCCGCTATGACGCGTGTTCCGTATCCCTGGCCCCTGTATGGCTTGTCGACATAGACGCCGGCCAACCAGGGATTCAGCTCGGGGCGCCCTTCGAGATCATCCAGGCAAATGGCCGACATCGCGATCGGCACGTCGTCTTCGAGCATGACAATCACCGTCGGCAACAACCCCGAAACATCCGCCGCCTCGATTTCCCGCACCAACATCTCCTCCCTGGTGACGTCGCCGCCTTCGTAAAATTCCTCCCAGCGCCAGGTCGCGGTCGTGTCCAGGAGGTCCCGCCGTTCTTTTGTCGTCACGAATGTAAGGGTCATGGAAAGCGCTCAAGGATGACGTGTACTGGGGATGTGCTTAGGAGCACATTGCGAAAGTGACATGATAACCGGGCGCTAAGGATTGTCACGTGAAGCCTTTGCTACTCCGGTGAAGCTGCCCTCCTTACTCAGATTGTGCAGTTCACGATGCGTCGCCCGAGGTCTCCTGCGTTGGGGAGCATTCTGCGTAGATACGACCCGTCGCATCAACCGGTCTCCCAGCCCATTTCAGCTTTGTGTGAAGCTTGAGTTTCGGCTCCCGCTCCGCCAGGCAAGCAGCAGGGCGTCGACATTCGCGGAAGTTTCCGCCGTCGACTGCAACTCGATGTCGTAGGTCTTGCCGATGTGTATCGTCTCGAAGTCGCGCTTGGCGCTGCCGAGAGGTCTGTCGCTGCGCGCGGCTTCGCGCTCGATGAGGAGCGCGAGAGGGCAATGCACTGCGGCGAAGAAGACGTCATGCCCCGTAAGAAGGCTGCGGAGCGCCGGTAACCAGCCGTCATTGTCGAGAATATGCTCGAGAATGAGGTTGTTGCCCGCGTTCGCATAGGCTTTCAGCGAAGCATGAAAGCCCTCGAAGAAGCCCGCCCGTGAGTCGGACCAGCGGAAATCGCCACTCTTGAAGCGCCTTGTGGGCAGCACGCCCGCGTCGCGCAGATGGTCGATCGAAATGTGCCAGAACGGCATTTCGATCCGATCCTGCAGGGCTCTGGCAAGAGTGGATTTGCCGCTGCTCGAAGCCCCGTGCAGAAAGATTACATGCGCCATGGCATCCTCCCGGTCTATACGTCGTGTCGGCCAAGGGTCAAAGCGAAGAGACAGGCCAATCCGTCTTCAAAGCCTGCGCGCCGCCAGCCGTCTTTTGTCGCGCTCGACATGCTCGGCGCCGCGCTCGGTCAGCCGGAATTCCCGCTTCTGGAATTCGCCGCGGATCAGGATGAAGCCTTGCTCCTCGGCTTCCTTCAATGTCTTCAGACTCGTGCCCTTCGGCGGAAGCTGCCAATCCACGCCGATGGCGCTGTGCAGCAAAACCATGATCTTGATAATGTCGTTTCTCCATGGCTGATGTCGACAGCCGGGCTTTGTCGCCACGCCGATCCGCCGGCGCCTTGATCATGAATTGGTGCGACCCTGGAAAGCTCCTGATCTATCGGGAATATCGAGGTCTGATCCAGAGTGCCGCAGAGGCAAATGCTATAAAAGCTTCGACGGGATTGGTCAATTCCACCGCTCCGCCGCTCCAGGCAGGCAGTCCCCCCGTCCGACGATGCCATGCCTCGACGCTCGTTCCACGACGGTGGCGCGCTATCGGAAGCTCTCGGCGAGAGCGCCCTTGAGCAGCGTCTTCGCCGTCCAGCGCAGCATCTCGGCGGCGTCGTCGTTTTCCAGCTCGCAGATATCCTTCGTCACGACGAGCGCTTCGATGCCGGTGACCAGCGAAAGCGAGTTGACCAGCCGGTCGAAATCCCCGGGCGGGATCTTGTCGGCCAGCGGCGAGAGCGCAGCCCGCAGCCACGTCAGACGACGTCCGCCGCGACGGGCGCCCGACTGCCCGGTGACCGAGGTTGCAAGCATCGCCCGAAAGACGCTCTCATTGGAAAGGACCATGTCGAAGACCTGCGAAACGAGCGTATCCAGCCGGGCAGCCGTGGCGTCGGGGCCGTCGCCATCGCCGGCGGGCGGCACCTCGATCACACCAGCGACCCCGTCGAGCACTGCCTCTCGGATCATTGCCTCGGAGGCGGAAAAATAGCGGTAGGCCGTGGCGCGCGAAATCTGCGCCTGATCGGCGACTTCTCCCACGGATGGATTGTGATTGCCGCTCTGGATGAGTTCCCGCGCTGCCCGCAGGAGTTCGGCGCGGGTTCTCCTCTTCTGGTTGATCCGTTCGAAAGTTTTCGCTTGACTGTCCATGGTCGTCCTTTTATGAGATGAATGTCTCATTAAGATTTTAACTTATCACAAGCAGCAAAGGACACAAGTCAAATGCCGACTGACAACACGATCGTTCACGCTGGCCCGCGTGATCCCCTGACACTCCATTTTCTCGGCAATATTTTCACCTTTCGGGCGCGTTTCGCCGATACCGGCCGAAACTTTACGGTCATCGATATGATCACCGCACCCGGTGCCGGCGCGCCGCCCCATACCCAGACCGATCAGGAGGCCTTTCTCGTGCTGGAGGGTCTTTATGAAATCACCGTCGGCGACCGCATCACACAGTGCGGCCCGGGGGACTTCGTCTACGTCCCGCCGGGTGAGCTCCACCTGTTTCGCAACATCGCGGCCAAACCCTCCCGGATGTTGCTCATCAACTTTCCCGGAGATCTGCACGAGGCGTTCTTCCAGGCGGTGGGCGAGCGGCTCGATTTCGGCGCCACCGCGTTCCCGGAAATGACCCCGCCTGATGTCCCGAAGATCACCGAAGTGGCCGCGCGCTTCGGTATCGTCATTCCGCCTCCGCCGCTCCACTGAGCAGCATCCGATCAGCAGGGCAGCCGTCCCTCCCGGTGAACGGGCATGGCGGCACCCGTCGCCGATTGTCCGGCCCAAGCCACCCCATCGTCGTCGTCCCACCAGAAGCAAGGAAGCAGTGCCATGACCCGCCGTGCCTCGCAGGCTGCTGTCCTGCATCATTCGAAACCCCAGGCTCCGGCCAAGACTCGGGCCGTGGTCGACATCCATCGACCGGCGACGGTCCTTTTCGTCGACATGATCGGCTTCACCGCTTTCTGCGCGCAGAACTATCCGGCGACCGTCAGCGCCGTCCTTCAGGAATTGTTGACCCTCCTCAGCGACGAGGTCATCAGGCATGGCGGCGCGGTGGAGAAATTTCTCGGCGACGGGCTGATGGCCTTCTTCGACGGATCGCGTTGCCGGTCGCAAGACGCATCGAACGCCGTCAGCTACGCCCTCGCCATGACCGGAGCGGTAAGGCGATGGAACGATGCCGCAGGGCGCTGGGACGAAAACGAGATCCGTGTCGCCATCGGGGTTCATTCGGGAAGTGTGATCATCGCCCCCGTGGGTGGAACACTCCGGAGCGAGATGGAAATTTTCGGCGATACGGTCAACATTGCGAGCCGTGTCGAAGGCAAGTGCCGCTGTCTCGACGCCGAGGTGCTGGTGACGGCGCAGGTCATCGACAAGGTGCGTCTGGAAGCGCAGGCCGAATGTCTCATCGGCTTTGCCAGCTTCGGCTTCCACGAGCTGCGCGGCAGGAGCGGCTATCTCCACCTCCACGGCATTCCGCGTCGACGCCCGATGGCGCCGACGGAGTAGCACCGAAAGCCTCCGCGTGGTTCTGCAAAGGGTAGACACCGATGCTTTTCGATAGGAATACCGTTGTGCCGCACCTGCCGCTCTTACCTCGCGGCGGCCGGCAGGGGTGTCCGTCTGCCGAAAGCGAGCATGGTCCAGAACTGCGCACGCGTCGGGCTTCTGCCGCCGAGAAGCAGGGCGAGGAAACCGGGTGCGACAAGGCTCATCACGAAGGTGGCGCAGACCGAAGCGGCCAGCCCGACGAACGGCGCGGTGGCGAAGAACAGCATGTGCGCGGTTCCGCCGATCCGATACCCGAGCGTTTCGAAGCACATCCAGACAGCGCCGGCGATCAGCGTATGGCCGCAGAATGCGAAGAAGATCACCGGCTCGAACGCAACGGTGAACGCGACCAGCCTGGGGAAGCGCAGCAGCGCCCCCGTCGCGCACCAGAAGAGGATGGCGCCCGCGAACCGGTCGGCGAGCTGCAGCACGCGAAGCGCCCAGTCGTTCTGGCTGTCGCCGATCCAGTCGTAGTTCGCATAGAAGGGCAGGCAGCCGATCGCGATCAGGATGGCCAACGACAGCGGCGCAAGAATGCGGCTGTGGCGATCGATGATATCGGGCGACGCCAGTCCCTTGGCAAAGGCCAGGCCGATCGCAAAGAACAGCACGATTGCACTGTTGGTGAAGATCACGCCATCGAGATTGAAGATGCCGTTGGCGATCAGCAGCGCGAACAGCAACCATGCTTTTCTCTGGAGCCCGTAGAGCAGGACCGGCGTCCACAGGACGCAGACGAAGACGTCGCGAAGGAAATACAGCGGACCGTTGCGCGGGTAGCCCGAGATGCCGAAGAGATGCTGTGGGATCGCGCTGACGGTGGGAAGCGTGGCCGTCCCATCCAGCACCGCGTCCTTGGCGATGATGACAGCGCTCCAGAGGGCGAGGGGAACGACAACCGTCAGGATCTTCTTGCCCACTTGATCGGTCCAGGATTTCGATCCGGCGAGCATGACGAGAAGATATCCGGAGACGATGCTCAACAGCGGCACGCTCGAGCGGCCGATGATCTCGCGGATCATCCAGATGACGCCGGAGCTTGAAAACGCTTCCGTCGGAGGATCCATCAGGTAAGGCGGAATATGCATGTAGATGACAGCCAGGATGCAGCAGACCCGGGCGATCTTGATCCGGCTCGACATCTCCTGCGAGATTATGGTGGGTGAAGCCGTATCGGCGGTGGTGGGTGAAGCTGTGTCTGAGACCAATGGTTTCTCGCCTTGCCGCTGGAGCCAAAATTGGGCTTGGGGCGACAGGGTACACGCTGACGAAATGGGATGCTACCAGAAATTGCCGCCATCATGCGGTTATCATTCTGTTTTTAAAGCACTATTTCTTTTGGCGATTTTGAGTAACGTTCAAGTGCGGTTGTATTCTTTCAGCACAGGTTATCTCCATTCGCTGGAAACGTGCAAAATCTCGTTGTTACATCCAACGTATAGGAGGAGATTTTTCTTGCTCGCGCGACGGTTATACTAGCCAGCGTTGTACACGCGAGCAGCCTGCAACGATCCGACACTTCGAGCCGACAATCTCGGATGTGCCGCCGCCCGTTTCAGCGGTCACACCGAAATGCGCAACTGCCACACGGCCAACCCGGCGGGCTAGCCGCGTCTTGCCTCAGGCAAATACGCCGGCGCCCTGGTCTGCCGGTCCGGCAGCGCGACGGAAGGGGGCGAAGAGTTCGCGGCCCATGCCGAATTCGTTGTCGCTGAGGTCGATCATGACGGGCGTGCGTTCCGCGAGATCGGCGGCGTCGACCATCAGTTCCAGCGTGCCGGCGATGGCATCGATGCGGATCATGTCGCCTTCGCGGATGCGGGCGATGGGGCCGCCGTCGACAGCCTCGGGCGTCACGTGGATGGCCGCCGGAATCTTGCCCGACGCGCCGGACATGCGCCCGTCGGTGAGCAGGGCGACGCGGAAACCGCGATCCTGCAGCACGCCGAGGGCCGGCGTCAGCTTGTGCAACTCCGGCATGCCGTTGGCCTTGGGCCCCTGGAAGCGCACGACCGCGACGAAATCGCGGTTGAGCTTGCCCTCCTTGAAAGCCTCCTGCAGCTCCTTCTGGTCGTGAAAGATCACCGCAGGCGCTTCGACGATATGACGCTCCAGCTTGACGGCGGAGATCTTGATGACTGCCTTGCCGAGATTGCCGCGCAGCATCTTCAGCCCGCCATTGCCCTGGAACGGCGTTTCGATGCTGGCAAGCACCTTCGGATCGGCGCTCTTCTCGGCGGATTTCTGACGGACGACGGCGCCGTTGCCGTCGAGCATGGCATCGACCGTGTAGGCCTCGAGCCCATGGCCGAAGACGGTCCTGACGTCGTCGTGGACGAGACCGTTCTTCAGGAGCTGCTTGATGAGGAAGCCCATGCCGCCGGCAGCGTGGAAATGGTTCACGTCGGCCTGGCCGTTCGGATAGACGCGGGCAAGCAGCGGCACGGCGTCGGAGAGTTCGGAAATATCCTGCCAGGTCAGCATGATGCCGGCCGAGCGGGCCATCGCCACCAGGTGCATCGTATGGTTGGTCGATCCGCCCGTCGCATGCAGGCCGACGACGCCGTTGACGATCGAGCGTTCGTCGATCATCTCGCCGGCCGGCGTGTATTCGTTGCCGAGTGCTGTGATCGCCAGCGCCCGCTTGGTCGCCTCGCGGGTGAGCGCTTCGCGTAGCGGCGTGCCGGGATTGACGAAGGAGGCGCCGGGCATGTGCAGGCCCATGATCTCCA
>CAZZZI010000251.1:0-6925 GCA_964658415.1 uncultured Sphingomonas sp.
CGTCGCGGGCCTGCATGCGGCCGACTTCCTTGTTGTCGAAGGTGATGTAGAAGGCGGCCTTGTTCTCGATCAGGCGGTCGTAGCCGACCACCGGGATGCCTTCGTCGGCAGCCTTTTCAATGGCCGGGCCGATCGCATCGCTGTCCTGTGCAAGAACGATCAGGGCGTTGGCGCCCTGCGAGATCAGGGATTCGACGTCGGTCAGCTGCTTGGAAGCAGACGACTGGGCATCGGCGGAAATGTACTTGGCACCCGCTGCGGCCAGCGCCTTCTTGATGGCGGCTTCGTCCGTCTTCCAGCGTTCTTCCTGGAAGTTGGACCAGGAAACGCCCACGACGAGGTCCTTGGCGAAGGCGGTTGTCTGCATCGTCAAAACAAGGGCTGCGCCTGCGGCCAGCCGAATAAAAGCTTTCATAATACCCTCCCGAGTGAAACGCGACCGCACGCACCTCTAAAGCTCCCGCCCGGCCGCCGCGACTGCGCTGACGAGAAAACTCCTTTTTTCTCGACAGTCGAGAAATTAAGTGTCAGAGATTTTTCAGGCTGTCAACTCTGCACGATAAGGTTTTGTCGGCAGCTGATACCCAACCGCAGGTGCCCGCTGCGCAACGAACCGGGAGAGGGGAGAAACGCCTGATGCAGGGCAAGTCCAGTGCCGAGTGGGTCCGCCGCCGCAACAGCGTGATGGTGCTCCGGGCGCTGCGCCGCCACGGGCCGCTGGCCCATACGGAACTCTCCGATTTCACGACCCTGTCGTCGGGGACGATCTCGGCCATAACGGCCGACCTCGAGCGGGCGCAGATCATCGTCAAGACGGAACAGCAGCTGGCCGGCGGCCGCGGCCGGCCGCGGGTGGCCTTTGCCCAGCGCCGCGACTGCGCTTACCTGATCGTCATCATCATTTCATCGGATGCCGTGCAATATTCGCTCGTCGACTACGCGGGCACCCTGCTTGATCGATTCTCCGAAAGCCGATCGCAGGACGGGACCGGCATCACTCGTTTCGTCCAGTCCATCAGGGCAGGGCTCGAAAGGATCGTCGCCCGATCGAAGATCGCGCCGCAGGACGTGCTGATCGTCTCGATCAGCAGCAAGGGTCTGGTGGACGGGCAAGCCCCGGTTCTCCGCTGGTCGCCGATCTTCGGCGGCGAGGAGATCGATTTTGCCGCAATGCTGGGCGGTGAATGGACCGCCAAGGTCATCCTCAGCAACGAGACGCTGCTGGTGGCCGATGCAGCCGAGCAGCGCGAGGAGCAGGCGCCCGGCGTCGAAGCGCTGGCAGCGCTTTCGCTCGGTCACAGCATCGGGCTCGGCATCGTCCGGCGCACGGCCAACGGCGACCGGGAGGTCGCTGCCCCGAATTTCGGTCACATGCTGCACGAAGCGAACGGCGGCCTGTGCCGGTGCGGAACGCGCGGCTGCATCGAGGCCTATGCCGGCTTCTACGCGATCCTGCGCAATGCCTTCGCCGTGCCGCTGGACACCATCCCGGCAAAGTTCGTGCCGGTGGCCGAACTCGACAAGATCGCGGTCAGCGCCCGGCAGGGCAATCGCCGCAACCGATTCGCCTTCCATCAGGCGGGCCTCGTGCTCGGCAACGGACTGTCGCGCGTGCTCAGCCTCTACGAGCGGATGCCGATCGTGCTGACCGGTCCGGGAACGCGCTATGTCGACTTGCTCAGGGAGGGCATGGAGGAGGGGCTGCGACAGTCGCAGATCGTGCGCATGGGCGGGCTGCCGGCGATGCGGATCATGGCGGACGAGCAGGCCCTGGTGTTCGAAGGACATCTGCGGCGCGCGCTGGATGCCATCGACGGCGACATCGTCCTGCTGCGGACCGCCACCGATCTCGATCTCAGGGACAAGGCCGGGTAGGGCATGAGGCAAAGTCAACGCCGAGGCATGCCCCGGCGTTGGGTGTCAGATCGACGGCGGCTCAGGCGATGCTGATCAGCTTGCCTTCCTTGACGGAGCGCAGGGCCGCGTCGGCGAGCTTCAGCGCGGCAAGCCCGTCGGCACCGGACGGGCTGATGACGGTCCCCGTCTCGACTGCGTGGACGAAGGCGGCGATTTCGTTGGCATAGGCTTCCGTGTAGCGCGTCATGAAGAAATCATGCAGCGGCGGACGGGTATAGCCGTCGCCATTGGCGATCTCGATGGAGACGGGACGCTGGTTCTCGGCGGTCACCATGCCCTTAGAGCCGTGGATCTCGATTCGCTGATCGTAGCCATAGGTGGCGCGGCGCGAGTTGGAGATCATCGCCTGCTTGCCCGACGCCGTCTGCAGCAGGACCGAGACGCTGTCGTAATCGCCCGCAATGCCGATAGCCTTGTCGACCAGAACGGCGGCCGTGGCGCTGACGGCAACCGGCTCTTCGCCCAAAAGGAATCGCGCCATGTCGAAATCATGGATGGTCATGTCCCGGAAGATGCCGCCGGAGCGCTTGATGTAGTCGACGGGCGGCGCACCGGGATCGCGCGAGGTGATCGTCACCATCTCGACATCGCCGATCTTGCCGTCGTCGATGGCTTTGCGCACCGCCATGAAATGCGGGTCGAAGCGCCGGTTGAAGCCGACCATCAGCTTGCCGCTGGCCTTCGCAACGACATCGATACAGGTTTCGACGCGACCGGTGTCGAGATCGATCGGCTTTTCACAAAAGATCGCCTTGCCGGCACGTGCGAAGCGCTCGATGAGATCGGCATGGGTGTCTGTCGGCGTGCAGATCACCACCGCGTCGATGTCATCGGCGGCCTCGATCGCCTCGATGGTACGGACATCGCAGCCATAGGCCGAAGCGATCGCGTTCGCTGCGGCCGCGAAGGGGTCGGCCACCGCCACCAGCTTCGCATTGCCGTTTTCGCTCACTGCCTTGGCGTGAACCTTGCCGATACGGCCGGCGCCAAGCAGACCAAATCTTACCGTCATCTTCCATCCTCCCAGATTCGGAACAAATAAACCGTCGTACTCAAATAGTGGAATTTTCATTCCATCTTCCAACTCGCTCGTCAAGCCGCCGGGGTTTCACATCTGCGAAATTCGGCCTATGGACAGGGGCCAACAACCGAGTGGATACCAGCGCATGAAAATGATCGATCCCAGCCACCGCTTCTATCGTCCACTTTATGTGCGCATCGCCATCGTGGCGCTATGCCTCGGATGGGCGATTGTCGAGGCGACAACGGGCGAGCCGATCTGGGGCGTGGCCGTCGGAGCGGTCGGCGTCTATGCGGCATGGATGCTGTTGCTGAACTACACGCCGTCGCCCGAAGAGGTTGCCGCGCCACCGCCGCGCGAAGATGGCGATCCGGAAGCCTGATCTAGCGGGACAGCCTGGCACGGATTTCCAGTCGGCGTATCGCCTCGTCGATGAGCAGATTGGCGATCTTCATGCGCGTCGTCGCCTGTTCGCGGAACAAGCGGTCGACCCCGTCGGGATGATTGGCCTTGGCGAAACTCCGGCGCTTGTCGCTGAGCGTCTGCACGGTATCGGCAGACGACAAAGCAAGTTCGCCTGCCACCTCCTGCGGCAGTACCCGCTTGAGATGGGCCGGCATGACCGGCGGCGAAACGTCCGGCTTCAAATCGGGTGCTGGCGCCGAAGGTGTAGGCGGCGCAACGTCCAGAGGTTCGCACGCCGGTTCGAGATTGTCGAAATAGGCCTGACCGGGGCGGGCGCTGGAGGCGGAAACGCCACCGCGCACATCGGCGGCAAAGCTCGAATTCAATCCATGAATGCGATGTGACGCGACAGGGGCTGGCGCGACCGCCTCTTCCTCTTCTGCGTCGAGACGGTCGAGAACAGACTGAAATATAGATTGTCCAAACAGCATGACGTCTCCCAATGCGCCGACGCTACCGCCCGAAGGTGGTGTCGGGCTGACCGGACCGTCAGGCAGCCATTCGGCGCGTCTCCTGCAGGATCATGTCGTACAGGAGCAGGGCGCTCGGCGGCAGGGCGCGCTCGCGCGCCGTAATCAGGCTGTAGGGCTTTACATCGATGGCAAAGTCGATCGGCAGGATGCAGGCTTCGCCGGCCTGCGAACTCTGGCCGCAGATGAACTCCGCCATGTCGAGCGCGATGGGCGAAATCGCATCTGTCTTGCAAACGACGGCAAGGGTGAGCACCACGGACGAGGTGTTGACGATGTTCTCGGGCAAAGGGACGCCGGCAGACATGAAGATATCCTCCAGCCGGCGGCGCAGCAGCGTGCCCGGCGGCTGGAACACCCAGTCCTGCCCCGTCAGATCCGATAGACCCACCACCCCCTTGCGCAGCAGGGGATGGCCCCTGCGCACGATGAGGCAGGCCTTTTCGATGCCGATCTGATGGGCTGTGAAGAGGCGCGGGTTCAGTTCGTCGGGAATGCGGCTGATGATGAAGTCGTGGCGGGCGGCGAGCAGTTCACGCGCCAGCACGTTGCTGTTGTCGACCTGGATGTTGATCTCGATGCCGGGGAAGGCTTCCGTCACGCGCTGGATCGCCGGCACGACGAGACTGATCGCCGGAGCCGCCACCGCCCCGAGATGGACAGAACCTCCCTTGCCGGTGCGCAGTTCGGCAATCTCGCGACTCGCTTCGCGCAACTCCAGGAGGATCTTGCGGGCGCGCTTGGCGAGCGCAGCACCGAACGCAGTCAGCTCGACTCCCCGGGCTACCCGTTCGTACAGCGATGTTTTGGTGATCGATTCCATCTCCGACAGCATGCGGGACGCCGCCGGCTGGGAGATATTCATAGATTCTGCTGCGGCGGAAATCTGGCCGTGATCCTCGATCATCACGATCATGCGGAGGTGATTCAGCTTCAGACCGTTGCGCAGCAGGCTGTCGTCGCGAAAATTATCTGTGTGGATTTCTATACCATCACGAGAATAATCGTTGTATATTTTCTCCATAGTTGCATTTTTCCTGCTTACGGGGCCGAAAAGTAGTACTTTTTACCATTATACCAAAAATGTCATAGTGCATGCCAGTTATTCTATTTGACAGTTATACGAATTGATTCCAGTTTGCCGCCGTGCTGGGAGCAGCATGACACGTGTGGGATCGTGGAGGAGACTACTTCGTATTGATATTGAAGTAATATCCAATCAACGGAACCTGCCACAGTTTCGGGGTGGGCGCTTTTGCGTACGCCAAATTTTTAAAAAAACGGGAGAGAGCAATGAAATCCATCATCTCATTGATGGCCGCAGCGGCCTTCGGTGTTGCGTCGTTCGTGGTGCCTGCAATGGCAGCCGACAAGGGTCTGGTCGGGATCGCCATGCCGACGAAGTCTTCGGCTCGCTGGATCGACGACGGCAACAACATCGTCAAGCAGCTCCAGGCAGCCGGCTTCACGACGGATCTGCAGTACGGTGACGACGATATTCCGAACCAGCTGTCGCAGATCGAGAACATGGTCACCAAGGGTGCCAAGGTTCTGGTCGTCGCTTCGATCGACGGCACGACGCTGTCGGACGTTCTGCAGAAGGCCCATGACGCCGGCATCAAGGTCATCGCTTATGACCGCCTGATCCGCGATTCGGCCAATGTCGACTACTACGCAACCTTCGACAACTTCCAGGTCGGCGTTCTTCAGGCTGGCACCATCGTTGACGGCCTCGGCCTCAAGGACGGCAAGGGCCCGTTCAACATCGAGCTCTTCGGCGGTTCGCCCGACGACAACAACGCCTTCTTCTTCTATGACGGCGCAATGTCGGTTCTGCAGCCTTACATCGACAGCGGCAAGCTGGTCGTAAAGTCCGGCCAGGTTGGCATGGACAAGGTTGGTACCCTGCGTTGGGATCCGGCAACGGCCCAGGCTCGTATGGATAACCTCCTGTCGGCCTACTACACGGATGCACACGTCGATGCCGTTCTGTCGCCTTACGACGGTCTGTCCATCGGTATCCTGTCGTCGCTGAAGGGCGTCGGCTACGGCTCGGGCACTCTGAAGCTCCCGATCGTCAGCGGCCAGGATTGCGAAATTCCTTCGATCAAGTCGATCATTGCTGGCGAACAGTATTCTTCGATCTTCAAGGACACCCGCGATCTCGCCAAGGTCACTGTTGCCATGGTCACTGCCGTTGCTTCTGGCGCCACGCCTGAAGTCAACGACACCAAGACCTACGACAACGGCGTCAAGGTCGTTCCTTCCTACCTCCTGAAGCCAGTCGTCGTCACCAAGGACAACTACCAGAAGGTTCTGGTCGACAGCGGCTACTACAAGGCCGATCAGCTGAAGTAAGCACGCAAAACCACCGGGACCCGCAGATTGCGGGTTCCGGACTTCGCATTTATGATCGTCGTGCCACCCTCAGGCTTCCGGCGTTGGATTTTGATTATGGACAATATTATCCTTGAAATGCGGGACATCACCAAGACGTTCCCGGGCGTGAAAGCGCTTGAGAATGTGAACCTCAAGGTTCGCCAAGGTGAGATCCACGCATTGGTGGGCGAAAACGGGGCCGGCAAGTCGACCCTGATGAAAGTTCTCTCCGGCGTCTATCCCGCCGGAACATACGACGGCGACATCGTCTACGAAGGTGACGTTCGCAACTTCAAGGTCATCAAGGACAGTGAAGCGATCGGCATCATCATCATCCATCAGGAGCTGGCTTTGGTGCCGCTGCTGTCGATCGCCGAAAACATTTTCCTCGGCAACGAGGTCGCCACCAACGGCGTCATCCGCTGGCAGGAAGCCTTTGCCCGGACCCGCAAACTTCTCGACAAGGTCGGGTTGAAGGAATCGCCCGAGACGCTGGTCACCAATATCGGCGTCGGCAAGCAGCAGCTGGTGGAAATCGCCAAGGCGCTGTCGAAGAGCGTCAAGCTGTTGATCCTCGACGAGCCGACGGCCTCGCTCAACGAGAAAGATTCGGATGCACTGCTCAATCTGCTGATCGAGTTCCGCAACCAGGGCATCACCTCGATCATCATCA
>CAZZZI010000252.1:0-6906 GCA_964658415.1 uncultured Sphingomonas sp.
ACAGGCCGATTGAATCAGAAAACAAACGAAAGGGGGAGGTTTTTAGAGGCGTCCAATCGTTCTCCAGTGTCAGCTCGCCGATCTTGGCGTGCAGTGTTTTGACATCGACGGTTGGACCCGCCGGTTCCGCCTTCGCTTCATCACCGAAAACGCCTGTCGCCCCCTCAAGGAGCTCGTCTTTCCACTGTTTGATCTGGTTGGCGTGCACATCGAACTGCTGGGACAACTCCACCAGTGTCTGCTCACCTTGGATGGCGGCGAGCGCCACCTTTGCCTTGAAAGCCGGGCTGTGGTTCCGGCGCGGTCGTCTCGTCATGGTATCTCCTGTTCCCGGCATCTAAGCCGAAGTCAGGCAGAAATTCCACTTACCCTAGCTGTGCAGATTTCCCGAGCCAGCTCTGAAAATCATGTCCATCGGGCATCGTCAGTGGGCGCATAGGTCGTAATCAGCGCTCGTTGCTATTAGTCCTGCCCCGCCCAGGGTCGAAAACATCGATCGGTGTATGGTCCGAATGTATCTGGTCGACCGCAGCCACATGCGCTCGGACTCCAATCACGATCAATCAGGTCGCTCGCGTAGCGCATGCGCCTTTTGTCATGTTGACGCCGGGTTGGGGGTGTCCAGACCATTCGATCTCTCCGTATTTGTCGGAAAATACAAAGAAACTGATTGCCGCCGTTCACTCAACCCCGCGCCCGCCGCGCCATTCTTGAACAGACACAAAAAAAGGATTAAAAAGTAACCACCCGATTGGCACCGCCTGCCGCTTAGCGGCTTGGTCGACTAAGACATGTCTTTAACGACGTCGTTAGCGACGTGTCTTAGGCGGGGGTTGCGATGCGCGTTGAGATTCTTGGGCAGGAACGTCGGCGTCGATGGCGCGACGATGAGAAGCTCGCGATTGTCATGTCGGTTGGGGTTGCGGGAGCCACAATTACAGAGGTTGCTCATTGTCACGATATCACGCGTCAGCAGATCTACACCTGGCGCGGCGAACTCAAAAAGAAGGGGCTGCTGTCGGCGTCTAAAAATACATTGTTCATTCCCGTCGATATGAATTCTGTACAAACCGATGTTCAGGAAGACAGGGAGAGCCGCTCCGGGATGATTGAACTGCGATTGAGCTGCGGTCGCGCCCTTCGCTTCGGCAGCGCGGTCGATACCGCCGCCCTGACCCAGCTTATTCGGGCGGTAGAAGCAGCATGATCGGGCCTGGGACCGGCGTTCGGGTCTATCTTGCGTGCGGGATCACGGATATGCGCAAAGGAATAGAAGGCCTGGCAGCCCTTGCCCAGGATGTCCTGCGCCAGAAGCCGACGGGCGGCGCGGTCTTTGCCTTTCGCGGTAAACGTGGTGATCGTTTGAAGCTGCTGTATTTTGATGGCCAAGGCTTCTGCCTGTATTACAAAATCTTGCAGAAGGGGCGGTTTCCTTGGCCGTCTGCGTCCGACGGGACGGCGCGATTGACGTCGGCGCAACTGGCGATGTTGTGGGAAGGGATCGATTGGCGTCGTCCAGATTGGGGAGCGCCACCGGCTCGTGTCGGGTGATTTTATCCCTCTGAAACCACTCGTTTTTATGGCAATTTATCCTGACTTATGGTAGTCAGGATCATGTCAAACGCAACGACAAATCTGACCGACGATCCTGCCTTGCTCAAGGCAATGATTGCCACTTTGCTGGCGGATAATGCGAAGATGTCGGCGACGTTGAAAGCGCACGACCAGTTAATCCAAACGCTGCGGCTGCGCATCGCCAAGCTGAAGAAACAGGTCTTCGGCAAGTCTTCCGAAAAGATCGAGCGTGAAATCGAACAGTTGGAACTGGCGCTTGAGGATTTATTGATCGCCGCCGCTGAGAGCAATACGGCCCCGATCGATGAAGCCGATGAGACGGCGTCTGTTGTGCTCCTGGCGGATGCGTCGGAAAAGATCATGCGCCGACGCCCACGCGTGTCCGACAAGGCGGTGCGCGAGCGCCGAGAACTCGATCCTGGCACCTGCTGCCCGGAATGCGGAGGTGAGTTGCGTCTTGTCGGTGAGGACGCCAGCGAAATCCTCGACATGATTGCGGCGCAGATGAAGGTGATCGAGGTCGCCCGATTGAAGAAGTCCTGCCGCTGCTGCGAGAAGATGGTGCAGTTGCCTGCGCCCAGCCGTCCGATCCCTGGCAGCATGGCGGGCGCTGGCCTCCTGGCTTACATTCTGGTCTCGAAGTTCGATGATCATTTGCCGCTATACCGTCTGAACGAGATCTTCGCCCGCATGGGCGTCGACATTCCCGACAGCACGATGGGCGATTGGTGTGGTCGCGCCATGAAGGTCCTTCAGCCTCTTATCGAACGGATCGAAGCTGCAATCATGGCAAGCGACCTTCTTCATGCGGACGATACCCCGATCCGGGTGTTGGATCGCTCGCTGCGAGACAAAGGGCTGGGTAAAGGCGTGAAGAAGGGCAGGATCTGGACGTATGTTCGCGATCAACGTCCCTGGGCTGGAGCCTCCCCGCCGGGTGCGGTCTACTATTTTGCGCCTGACTGGAAAGAAGAGCACGTTCATCGTCACCTCGGGCAATCAAGCGGTATCCTTCAGGCTGACGGCTACAAAGGATACGGGAAGCTGTACTCACCTGGAGCGGATGGGCTCTCGCGCGCTTCAAAGAAGCTGCCTGCTGGGCGCATTGGCGACGGGACTTCCACGATAGTCTAAACATCGAACAAATCCGAGATCGCGCGGGAAGCCCTCGATCGTATCGGTGCGCTCTACGACATAGAGCGAGACATCAACGGTCAGCCTCCCGAGATCCGCCTTGCCGCGCGTCAAAAACAGAGCAAGCCCAAGGCTGAAGCATTCCGTCTCTGGGCCGAAGCCCAACTGACCCGCATACCAGGCAAGAGTGATTTGGCGGCGCCTTTCGATACGGTTTGAGCCGATGGTCTTCACTCTGCCGGTTCCTCGAAGACGGTCGTGTCGCGATCGACAACAATGCCGCCGAGCGGACTCTTCGTCCGATAGGCGTTGGAAGACGCAACTGGCTATTCGCAGGAGCCGACACAGGGGCTGAGACCTTGGCGCGGGCCATGACGATCATCGAGACGGCCAAGATGAATGGCCTTGATCCGCAGGCATACTTGGCCGATATGCTCGATCGCATCCATGATCACAAGATCAACCGACTCGACGAGCTGCTTCCGTGGAACTGGTCGCCGCTCGTCACAATCTCCGCCGAGGCAGCCTGATGGCGACAGTCACCTACGTCCGTACAATCAAATTTGTTGCCGAAATTCTAGAAGAGGACCCGGAGCTTCTTCAGGCAATCGTCTCCAACGATGATAATCTGAGCTACGGTAGCATCATCTCCGTGTACACAGGAGACGACGAATCCGTGACCGCGCTGACAGACGACGGCATGGACGAATTGGAGCAGATGCTCAAAGACGCCCGCCGCTCACCCAAAGAATGGCACGACTTCCTCGACAGTTTCGTCGACGACAAGGAACTCGTTGCTCGCATCAAAGCAAAATCTACGCGGTAGCAATCGGGCGGTTACATTAAAAATCACTTGGATAGTGACTCTTGGACACTTTCGGCAATATCCACTTCAAGGGTAACGAGCTGTTTGTCGAGTAACCGCCGCAATGAAGGAGACAAGGCACCGAAACGTTCTTTAACGTTCTTCTTAATATCTTCCAGAGTGAAATTTTCAACGTGACGGGGCTGAAACGTTACCTTTAAAACTAGCTCGTGGTCGGTCTGAACGTGCTCAATCCGCAGCCGCGGCGCGCCTACATGGGTACTGCGATCTTTCAGCATGGTTAGATGGCTATACTCAATTGTGCGTTCGACACCATCGGTGTAAGCAATTTCTCGGAGCTCATTTGAAGCTAAAGCAAGCGTCCTGGACCCGTTTTCTTTAATAAATATGCTTTGAGATTCGCGACCCAAATGCCGAACTTTCTTACCGGTACCGCATCTCTTGCATTCGAAATTCCTAATTTCGGCAATATCGCCATTATAGTAACGTATTAGCGGTTGAGCTCTGCCGAAGGGGAGAAGTTCGGTTAAGATCAATCTGCCGATCCCTTCTTCAACGGGTTTATCGCTGTCCAAGCCAACAATATGAGCAACTAAATGCGGATCAAACGACATGGCGCCGCAATCTGGGCATTTGCGCGCTCCTCCTATCAGCTCTGACGAAGAATAGATCTCAACTATGGGCACGCGCCAATAATTTTCCAAAAATATTCGGACATCGTTCGTCAACAGCCCGCCGAACGCGGTAACATACTTCACTCCAAATGCTTCCGACGAAATGTTCTGGTCTTTCAGGACTTGGGTAAATATGCGTAAAAATCTAACGGCACCGGCTAAGCCCTCAACGCGAGGTCTCAAATATGGGATGTTGAACTTCTGCTTCAATAATTGGATGGCTTGCTGAAGGAAAACATCGTCCCACACGCCTCCCCGGAAATATTGCGGTGAAGATTGTGTGGGTACGCTTGCTGAGGATCCTAGCTCCTGGCCATGGAATGGACCATAGAGCACCAAAATACTCGGACGGTCGGATGTTCGAGCGGCGTTCACAACGGATCTATACAATTGACCTATTTCACCAAGCTCCCTATCTGAGCGGTAGCGATAGGCAACCGGCCCAGTAGACCCAGTGGTATAAACAATCGAGGCAACACGATCGGTCTTGTTGAGGATAGGTGGTAGTCGTTCCCTCAGGTCGCTTTTATCAGACACCGGTAGATTGCTGAGCAATACTGTGGCTGAGCAACCGTCAGAGTTTTTCAAGATTTGAAGGGTATCGGCGCCCCATTTGGTGGCATAGCAGGGATGCTTGGCGGCATTTAGTAGAGTGGCTACCACACTAGATGTCTGAAAACGCTGAACAGCATCCGATCTCATTTGAGAATCCTCACATTGTTTCACCGAGTGCACCCGCAACCATCATTTCACTGGGAGTTAATCCATACTGCCTCGCTTCATGCGTAACGACCTCAACGAACGCTTCCAAGAAATTTCCAGGGTTATATTCTTCGATCTCGCCGTATGAGTTCTGATCAGCCGCGTCGGCGAATGATATTTCCGTAAAATCTTTGGCCTGCATAGATTGCCTCGCGGTTTTTGTTCTCTAATTTGTCGCCAGCTGGTATATTGTGATGCTTGGAGAGCAAATATTTTGCCCAAGTAGATCAGCATTGCTGGCGAAAGCAACGCCACCAAATAAACATGATGGCATTGAAATATAATGTATCACAAGTTCTATTCAAAAGTCAAATTGTGCTTTAAAAGCTAGCGCCCAAATTGCGTCTATTTTTTGGTAGCCGCAGGCAAACTGAAAATACAGAACGGACGAGACGCGCCAGACCCTGCATGCCTTTGCGCATATCGCAATCACCATTGGAATATAGACTCTAACAACTTAATTGGTCTGTAGCTGTTGGTCTCCACTCAGAACTGAGCCGGTTAGGCGGCTCAGTTCCGCGTGAAAACCAACAGCGGACCTTGAAAGCCATGGAGGAAGCCTGCTTCTCGGCACTTATGACGCTCACGAACCGCATTGTCGGTCGCGCGGCAGCCTCTGCAATAGCTTCAGCGTCGGCGGTATCGTTCCTTTGGCGTTTAACAAACGGCTTCACGTAGGAAGGATTAATCAGCCTGATCTCACGCCCTAGCTTTCCGATCTCTCGTCCCCAATAGTGGGCGCTGGTGCAGGCTTCCATTGCTACGACGCAGATGGGAAGGTCGGCGAAGAACGCGAGCAATCTACCGCGGTTCAACTTCTTGCGGAGAACAACGTTTCCGTTAGGTTCCGCGCCATGTATCTGGAACACGTTCTTCGCCAAATCTAGGCCGATGATGCTAATCTCATTCATGGACGTTCTGCGGATTCCGCTCTGAAGCCGGCCGCCATTCCAATCATTGACCGGCCACCATTCCGATTTGAAGCCGGCCACCATTCCAATCAATAACCGGCCAGTTTCCGGCACTTAAGTTCCCCTGGGTCAGCAACCTTGGCATGTGTCCCCTCGATATCCACGAGGGGAATTTAATGCCTGCAAAAAGAAAGCTGACCATGCGACACATTCGACAAATGCTGCGGCTTGCGGGTAGCGGAACGAGTAGCCGCGAGATCGCGGTGATACTTGGCATTGCTCGCAGCACCGTGCAGGACAATTTGAAGCGGGCTGCGATGGCGGGGCTGATTTGGCCGCTCGCCAGCGACCTGACAGACGATGTCCTTGAGGCCAAGCTTTTCGTCCACCCCGGCGTCAAGCAGGGCCAGCGATTGCGCCAAGAGCCCGATTGGGCCCCGTTTTCGATAGAGCTGAAGAAGCCAGGCGTTACGGTGCTTATCCTTTGCGAAGAATACCGCAGCATTCATCCAGATGGGTATGGATATAGCCGTTTTTGCGAGCTGTTCCGTGGCTTTGAGAAGTGCCTTTCACCGACGATGCGCCAGGAACACGTCGCCGGCGACAAAGTCTTCGTGGATTATTCCGGCAAGAAGGTGCCGATCGTCGATTGCAAGACCGGTGAGATCCGCGAGGCGGAACTGTTCCTCGGCGTGCTCGGCGCGTCGAGCTACACCTACGCGGAAGCCACATGGACCCAGACCCTGCCGGACTGGATTGGGTCACACGTCCGCATGTTCACCTTCTTCGACGGTGTGCCCCGGCTGATCGTGCCCGATAATCTGAAGTCCGGCGTCAACCGCGCCAGCTTCTACGATCCGGAGATCAACCGCAGCTACGGGGTGATGGCTGCTCATTATGGTGTTGGCGTCCTGCCAGCACGTCCGCGACGCCCGAAGGACAAGGCCAAGGTCGAGAATGGTGTAAAGTTCGCCCAGAGTTGTATTCTCGGCCGCCTTCGCAAACAGACATTCTTCTCGCTCAC
>CAZZZI010000253.1:0-6898 GCA_964658415.1 uncultured Sphingomonas sp.
AGATCGAGCCGAAATCGATCGGCGTCGGCCAGTACCAGCACGATGTCGACCAGCAGAAGCTGTCGCGCTCGCTGGATGCCGTTGTCGAGGATGCGGTGAATGCGGTTGGCGTCGATCTCAACACCGCCTCGGCACCGCTTCTCGCCCGCGTCTCCGGCCTCGGTGCCTCCATTGCCGAATCCATCGTCCGCCACCGCGACGAGGCCGGTCGCTTCGAAAGCCGCCGCGATCTCTTGAAGGTCGCCCGTCTCGGGCCGCGGGCTTTCGAGCAATGCGCCGGCTTCCTGCGCATATCAGGCGGCAAGGAGCCGCTCGATGCCTCCAGCGTGCATCCGGAAGCCTATGGCGTCGCCAAGAAGATCGTCGCCGCCTGTGGCCGGGATCTCAGGACCCTGATGGGCGACAGTGCGGCGCTGAAGGCGGTCGATCCGCGCGCCTTCGTCGACGACCGTTTCGGCCTGCCGACCGTGCGCGACATCCTGGCCGAGCTGGAAAAGCCTGGTCGCGACCCGCGCCCGAGCTTCAAGACCGCGACCTTTGCAGAGGGCGTCAACGAGATCAGCGACCTGAAGCCGGGCATGATGCTGGAAGGCACCGTCACCAATGTGGCGGCCTTCGGCGCCTTCGTGGATATCGGCGTCCACCAGGACGGGCTGGTGCATGTGTCGCAACTGGCGGATCGTTTCGTGAAGGACCCGCATGAGGTCGTGAAGGCCGGCGACGTGGTCAAAGTCCGCGTCGTCGACATAGACGCCAAGCGCAAGCGGATCGCCCTCAGCATGCGCAAGGATGCCGGCGACGACGCCGCGCCGCCGTCCCGCGAGAACCGCAGCGGACCCGAGACGCGGGTGATGCCGGCCAAGCAGGGCAATCGCCCGGCACCGCAGGCGCAGGGGAGTTTCGGCGCGGCGCTGGCCGATGCACTCAAGCGAAAATAAGCATTTAGCTTATATATTGGCAAGAATGTCACACTCCGCCAATGATGTTGGCGGATGGCTGCGTGCATGCTGGCGCGGCTTGCCAGACAATCAGGAGACGATAATGTCCCCTGATTGTCTGTCATAATCATTGCGAGGCGTCATGGCGTCGTCACTGCTTTCTCTGGTCACCAAAATTGTCCGCAAAGGCTCCCTCCAGATCACGCTCTCGAACGGCGAGACGCATCTGCTCGGCGACGGCACCGGCCAGACCGTGGCCGTGCGCAGCGCCGACCGGGAAGCGGAAGACGCGATTGCCACCGATCCGACCCTGAAGCTCGGCGAAATGTTCATGGAAGGCCGGTTCATCCTCGAGCAGGGCGACATCTACGATTTTCTCTCGCTGGTGAAGCTCAACACGACGGACGAGCTGTTCGATTTCAAGATCGCCATGAAGCTGATCGGCCGCATCGCCTGGCAGCAGATCAAGAGCCGGATGCCGGTCAATCGCAGCAAGAACAATGTCGCCCACCACTACGACCTGTCGGCCAAGCTGTTCGACCTGTTTCTCGACGAGGACTGGCAGTATTCCTGCGCCTATTTCGAGCCGGCCGGGATCGGTCTCGATGAAGCGCAGCTCGCCAAGAAGCGTCACATCGCAGCCAAGCTGCTGCTCGAGCCGGGCCAGTCGGTACTCGAGATCGGGTCCGGCTGGGGCGGGATGGGCATGTATCTCGCCGAATCCACCGAGAACGTCGATTTCACCGGTATCACGCTCAGCGAAGAGCAGCTCAAAGTGTCGCGCGGACGCGCCGCCAAACGCGGCCTCTCGGACCGGGTGCGCTTCGAACTGCAGGACTATCGCTACCTCCGCGGCCGGAAATTCGATCGTATCGTTTCCGTCGGCATGTTCGAGCATGTCGGGATCGGCAATTATCGCAAGTTCTTCAACAAGGTCTCGGAGTTGCTGGCCGACGACGGCGTCATGGTGCTGCATTCCATCGGCCGCCCGAAGCCGAGCTTTTCCACCAACGCCTTCATCGAGAGATACATCTTTCCGGGCGGTTACATCCCGTCGCTGGCCGAGACGACACCCGCCCTGGAAAAGGCCGGCCTGCTGGTCAAGGACATCGAAATCCTGCCGATGCACTATGCCTATACGCTGCGCCACTGGCGCGAGCGTTTCGTCGCCCGCAAGGCGGAGGCCGTCGCCCTCTACGACGAAAAGTTCTTCCGGATGTGGGAGTTCTACCTGGCAGGCTCCGAAATGGCGTTCCGCTGGGAACAGCTGTTCATCTTCCAGATCCAGATCACCAAGGACCAGTTCGCCGTTCCCGACAACAGGAACTACATCGCCGAGGGCGAGGCAAAGCTGAAGGCGTTCGAGGCAACCCGGACACCGCTGGAAAAGGTCGTCTTCTGACCGTCGACGGTTCCGAACCCGGAGCGCACTTTGAAAAGCCGGCGGGTACCTTCGCCGTCTTGGTTAAGCAAGTGGTAATGCGATCCGGATACGGTGCCCGTATTCCGGGCACGTGCCTTTGTATCGAGTATAGGATCTCCCATGGCCAAGACATCGCGTCTGCTGATTTCGTTCGCCTTTTTTGCGACAACGGCGAGCGCTGCGGCGGCGCAGGACGGCCACGCCTGGTGGTCCGGCGATTGGTATGTGAGCGTCGGTGCCGCCGGTTTCGTCGGCCCCAAGTTCGAGGGCGCCAAGCACAACAAACTACAGTTTTCGCCGCTGATTTCGCTCGGCAAACAGGGGCCGGCACCGCGATTTGCGTCGCGCAACGACAATCCCGCGTTCGCGCTGCTCGATACCGGGACGTTTCGTGCCGGTATCGTCGGAAAGTTCGTGCCAAGCCGGGATTCGAGCGACGGGAGCGAGCTGAAAGGCCTGAAGAAAGTCAAATGGGGTGCAGAAGCCGGTGGCTTCGTCGAGGTCTATCCGACCGACTGGATCCGCGCCCGCGCCGAGGTGCGCCAGGGCATCCGCGCCCATAACGGGCTGGTCGCCGATGTCGCCGTCGACGCCTTTACCGATATCGCGCCCGACCTGCGCCTGTCCGGCGGACCACGGGCGACCTTTGCCACGGCGAAATACATGGATGCCTATTATGGCGTCGACGCCAAGGAATCGGCTGCCAGCGGACTCGACCGCGACAATCCGGGCGGCGGCCTGAAATCGGTCGGCGTCGGCGGCGCGCTGACTTGGCAGGCGACCAAGAACCTGAGCACCAGCTCCTTCGTGGAATACACGCGTCTGAAGGGCTCCGCGGCCGACAGCAGCCTGGTGCGCGAGCGTGGCGACAAGAACCAGCTGGTCATCGGCCTTTCGGCGACCTATCGCTTCGGTTTCACGCTCAACTGAGGCCACGGATACGGGCAGGCGGGCTGCGCTCGCCTGGCATAATCCGGCAACGGAACTCTCTTCCAGACTGACGCGAAACGCACTAGACATCAGTCATGAGCAACAGTCCCGATTTCCGCGGTCGCGTCGCCGATGCGCCATCCGATAACTTCGTCTACCGGGCCTTGCCGCCCTGGCTGTGGCCCTATGCGCAGCTGGCGCGCTGGGACCGGCCGATCGGCTGGCAGCTGCTGCTGCTGCCCTGCGTCTGGTCGGTGACGCTGGCGGCCGGTGCCGCAGCGCAGCTCGGGCAATTCGTCGGCCCGCAGCTGCTGTATCATCTTATTCTCTACTTCATCGGCTCCGTCGCCATGCGCGGCGCCGGTTGCACGTTCAACGACCTCATCGACCACGACATCGATTCCTCCGTGGCCCGCACCCGGTCTCGACCCCTGCCGTCGGGAAGGGTTTCGCGCAGCCAGGCCAAAAAGTTCATCGCCCTGCAGGCGGTGGTCGGGCTGCTCGTGCTGTTGCAGCTCAACTGGTTCTGCTTCCTGCTCGGCCTCCTGTCGCTCGGGCTGGTGGCGCTCTATCCGTTCGCCAAGCGTTTCACCGACTGGCCGCAGTTCTTTCTGGGGCTGGCCTTTTCCTGGGGCGCGCTGATGGGCTGGGCCGGCATCTTCGGCAGCCTGTCGCTGCCGCCGATCCTGCTCTACATCGCCGCCGTCCTCTGGACGATCGGCTATGACACGATCTACGCCCATCAGGACAAGGAGGACGACGCGTTGATCGGCGTCCGTTCGACGGCGCGGCTGTTCGGCGACAGGACGAAAGCCTGGCTGGTCGGCCTCTACGGCGGGACGTTGGTGCTGATGTTCCTTGCCTTCGCGCTGGCCGGCGCCGGCCTGTTTGCTTTTCTCGGCCTTGTCGTCGCAGGTGGCATGTTCGCCTATCAAATCATTGTCCTCGACATCGACGATGCCCCCCAATGCCTGACGCTGTTCCGGTCGAACGGCAAGGTCGGCCTCATCATCTTCATCGGCCTGCTGCTGTCGTTCATCGTGACCGCGTACTGACAAAACGCGAAAACCCGGCGCGGACGCCGGGTTCGGGGGAGGGGTGCGGCCGGTCTTCAGTCGCGGGCGATGATCTCGCGACCGGCGATCTTGAGCGTCACGCCCATCTTTCCCGATATGCGGCGAACCAGGAACCGTGGACGGCGATCGGCAAAAAAGGAATGGCGACGGCGCGGCTGGGTCTCGTGGGTGCGCACGCCGCCGAGATGGTCTTCCAGCAGGCGGGCGACGCCATCCGCTTCGATCATCATCATCGGAATGTTGAAGGCTTCCGACCAGGTGCGCCAATCGGCAGCGATATCGCTGAGATCGTGGGCAACGAGCAGCGGAATGCAGAGATCGGGATCGTCGTGATGCAGTTCGAGCGTCACGGTGACTTCACCGTCGCCGTGGTCGATGGCCCGGGCGGCGACGCCCTTGAAGGCCCGCTTGGGAAGGGCGATCGACAATGGCAGGCCGCTCGATGGCAGGACCTTGCGCAGCACTGCGCCGCGAGAATCGATGGTGATCGTAACGTCGCCGGTTGCATTGCGCATCGCATAGCTGACATGCTGCGGAAAGCGGTTTGGATCGAGCCGCAGTGTCGTTCCAGCCCAGACAGGCTTAAGGACGGTATTGGTCATCGTTTTCTACCCTTGTCTTATCATGAGAGCCGGTTTTCCGGTCTTCTTGACGGAGAACTTTCGTCCTCTCGATGACCTCAGACTAGGCGCACCCCCTTCCAGACAGCTTAAAAATTGCGGTTAAGAAAACTTTGCGTCGTCAAATGGTTAGCAAAAACGAAGCCGCCAGGGTTTCCATAATGTGAAGATGTGCCGATGCGCTGCGTGCCACTCCGGGGCAACGTGGTGGCGGCAGATGTAAAGTCCCGGGTAAGGTTTGAGGGCGATAATCCCGCCGATTGATTTATGATTTTAAGGCAAGTCTTTAGGGCGCGCGCTGATGACATCGACCTATCTGAGCTACACGCTCGACACCAAGAACATGACGGCGACCCTTGCCCGCGTTGCCTCCCAGCCGACGACGAAGCGGGACATCGACTACTACAATGCCAATATCGGCAAGGTCAAAACCGTCGACGACCTGATGAACAACTACCAGCTCTACAGCTACGCCATGAAAGCGTACGGGCTGGAGGATTTCACCTATGCCAAGGCCTTCATGAAACAGGTCCTGACCAGCGACCTCAGCGACAGCAGCAGCTTTGCCAATCGGCTCAACGACCCCAAGTACAAGCAGATCGCGGCAGCGTTCAATTTCGGGGCCTCCGGCAAGGCCACTGCGCAGTCGAGCGACACCCTGGCGACGATGTTCGGCTCCACGACGACATCCGACACGACCGATACCACCGACGCCGCGCTCGGCCTCTATCAGCAGTCCTTTGCCGACGAGGAAACATCTGCAAAGACGGCAACCGACGCCTATGACGCTGGCATCGCCTCGGTCAAGAATGTCGACGATTTCCTGAGCGACACCGACCTTAAGGATTATATGCTGAAGGGCTACGGCATCGACCCGACCAATGTTTCCGACAGCTTCCTGAAGTCGATGCTGACCAGCGACGTGTCCGATCCCAATAGCTTCGTCAATGTCAACGGCAGCGCCGCCGACAAGGCGATGGCCGCGCAGTTCAGCTTCAATGCCGACGGTTCGATCGCCACCACGACCCCTGATGCCGACAAGACCTACTACGAGAACAATATCGGCAACGTCACCTCGGCAGACCAGCTGGTGTCCGATCCGCGCCTCTTCGACTACGTCAAGACCGCCTATGGCCTCGATCCGAGCCTGACGGGGGACAGGTTCGTGGCGTCGGTGAAGGACCCGTCAACGGCCGCCGACAACGGCCTGACCAGCGTGATGGCCGAGTTCAATTTTCAAAGCGACGGAACGGTGGCGACAGGCTCGTCTGCCCAGACCACCGATCAGATCGACACCACGTCGACCAACTACGTCGCCAATTATACCAGCAAGATCCAGACGTTGAGCCAGAAGGCAGCCGTCATGGAGGCCTACAACACCACCGTTCCGTCTTTCGTCACCACCGTTGCCGCAGCCGACGACGCCGCCTACTACAAGGCGCATATCGGCTCCGTTACCTCGGTCGAGGACCTCACCTCCGATACGCGCCTCTTCGACTACGTGAAGGTTGCCTACAATCTGCAGTCCCTCGATCCGCAGGCCTCCGACAACACGCTGAAATACGACCTGGAGACGTCGGTGGAGGATTCCAGCTACGCCAAGGTCTCCGGATTTTCGAACGTCGTGGCCGAGTTCAACTTCCAGTCCGACGGGACGGTGGCTGCAGGCAGTTCGGCCCAGACGTCGGAGCAACTGGCTGGCGCCACCGCTGCCTTCTCCAGCAACTACCAATCGGAACAGGCGACCGCCGAGTCCGAGGCCGTGGCCAACTACGAGACACGCATTGCCAAGGTGAAGAACATCAACGATTTCTTCGCCAGCAATGCCGCCGATTCCACCGCCAGCAACGACAATCTGCCGGAACTCTACCAGATGGCGCTGCGCTCCTACGGGATCGGCGAAAACGAGAT
>CAZZZI010000254.1:0-6866 GCA_964658415.1 uncultured Sphingomonas sp.
GCGAAACGGGACTAGCCTCCAGTCTCGGCGGCAGTGCTTGCCGGGGCAAATCCGCCTGAGCTCTCCCAACGGCGATCGCTAACGCACGACCATTAAGGAGCGTCCCGATCCGACTGCTGGTGTTCGTCACGACCATGGGCCATGAAGGATGGCCCAAATTGAGCAAACCGCTCAAGCACACCATCGAGGGAGGGACGCTTTGGGCGGATGCGAAGTTCCTCGCCAACGCGCTCGATTTCCAGTTCGAGGTCGCTTTGTGGATAGGCGAGATCTGCCGGGATGCGCACGGCCTGGGAATTCCCGCTCTTGAAAAGTTTTGTCGTATGCATGGTGCTCTCCACCTGCGCCATCGGATGGACATTTGACGTGTGTAGGTAGCGCAGCTGATGACATTTCGAAAGGTTGCCAGCTGGCAACGAAGACAGGGGCCGCAGAGTTTTTGGCTTCCGAGCGCGCCTCATTTCGTCCGTTGCAGTGAAGCGACTGTGGGGAACCTAATACTTCTTTTTGCGGCCGGCCGGCATCTTGTTGCCGCGCGGTCCTGTCTGCACGGGCGTGTTCTGGACGTTCTCTTCCGACAGCTTGCGCCAGCGGTCGAGGCGGTCGGCCGAAAGTGTGCCGTCCTTGACGGCTTTCTGGACTGCGCAGCCCGGCTCATGGGCGTGGGTGCAATCGCGGAACCTGCAGAAGGGTGCGAGATCGGTGATCTCGGCAAACAGCGTCTCGATGCCGAAGGAGGCGTCGCTGACGTAGAGTGTGCGCATGCCCGGCGTATCGATCACCCAGCCGCCGCCGGCGGTCGCATGTAGCGACCGTGAGGTGGTGGTATGTCGGCCCTTGGCATCCTGTTCTCTGATGCCGCCCGTTTCCTGGGTCTGCTCGCGATCCGGGCCTGCCAGCGTGTTGACGAGGGTCGACTTGCCGACACCGGATGAGCCGACCAGCGCCACCGTGCGGCCAGGCCCGCACCAGGGCGCTAGCGCGCCGACCGCATCCGGAGAGCGGCCGTTGAGGACGAGGACGGCGAGATCGCGCTGCAGCGCCTGCGCCTGCTGCTTGTAGCTCTCAGCATCGTCGACCGTATCGGCCTTGGTGAGCAGGATCACCGGCTCGGTGCCGGCCTGGTTGGCAAGCGCCAGATAGCGCTCGAGCCGCGAAGGATTGAAGTCGGCGTTGCAGGACGTGACGATGAACAGCGTGTCGACATTGGCAGCAGCCAGCTGGTTGTCCTTGCCCTCGGTGCGGCGCTGCAGCAGCGCCTTGCGCTCCAGGCGGCGGACCACGAGATCGGTATCGCGTTCGGCCAGCACCCAGTCGCCGACGGCGAATTCGCCGGTGTTGGCATGCGGCCCGAGAACCAACTGCTCAGGCCCATGCTCCGAGATCGCGGCGAGGCGGGTGCGGTGGACGCCGGAAATGCGCCTTGGCTCCAGGCCGGCTTCCTCGTCCTCGATCTGGGATTGGAAAAATTCCGACCAGCCGAGTGCGGCAAGCGATGCTGTTTCCGTCACAGGTTGCCCCTGGGGGTTGGCGTTGCAGGCATCGGCCAGCTCCTCTTCGACACGGACATGCACGCTGATAGCAGACAGCCTGCGGCAAGGGCAATCACTTTGCCGGACGCATCGACGGTGGCTACTCGACGACGGCGACCTGCGGCCATTGCTTCAGCGCCTGCCGGCCACCCTCTGTCAGGGCATAGACGCCTTTCTCCACCCGCTCGAACCAGCCATAGACGTTGCGAAGCAGGATTTTTCCGGCATCCGGCGCCACCAGCTTCATGTCCTTCGGTCGCAACGGCCCTGCCTCGAGCGCCGCGGCAATGGCGAGTGCCTGCTGGCGATAGGCGGTCATCACGGGAATCTTGGTCGAGCCGCCCAGCATCGGGTCGCCGCGCCGCCGCTGGTGCTCGCGGACCAGCCGCGAGCGCCGTTTCGGGTTGGTCCGGGGCATGGGGGTGACCGACTGGACGATGACGCTGACCGCGCCTGCATCCGAAACGCCCAGCATGCCGAAGCCCATCCGGCGACAGAGATCGCGGTAACGACTGTCGGACTCGCGACCCTTGCCCTTGGCCGAGATGCGGGCGGCAATCCAGACTTCGTCGCAGACAGCAGCCCGGTCGACGGCCTGCAGGATGAGCTCGAGGTTGAAGGTCAGCTTCAGTTCGCAGATGACGACGATGCCGGGGTCGCCATCGCTGAGCCCGACCACATCGCAGCCGCCGATCTCGCCCTTGACGCTGTATCCGGCCTTTTCGAGAAAGGCCTTCACGGGAAGATAAAGCGTTTTTTCCAAGCTGGTTCCGATTGCGATGATTCTGGCGCCCTGTTTTGCAACGCCCGGGCCCGCTTCGCAATGCTTTCGGAGGCCTAGCTCAAAAACCGGGCTTCCATCAGATCGAGTTCGTGAACCAGCTTCCGACCGGTTGCGGTGCCCAGTTCACGGGACCGGACCTTGCGAAAGATCTCGCCGCGCTCGGCCCTGACCGCTGCCAGCCGTAATTCCATTTCTATTCTGGTGACCTCGCGGGATACGACACTCGCATCGTCTGCGCCGATATGGTTATCCAGTCTTCGCCGATAGAATTCCGTCACCCGGGCCGCAGCCTCGATATAGAGGTCGGAATCCTCCCGGCCTTTCGCAAGCGTGTGCTGGACCTCTTCGACTGCAGACATGGCGACTTGCGCCGCGGCGGCCCGTGCTGCGCTCTCATCCTCGTCGTGCCTGGTTTCCCGCGGAAACTCCAAGTCGCGGAGCAGGGGCGGCAGGAGCACGGTGGCCGCGATCAGCGAGAAGATGATGACCCCCATCGCCAGGAATATCGCGAGGTCGCGACCTGGAAAGGCGGATCCGTCGTTCATGGTCAGGGGCAGCGTCAGGACGCCGGCCAGCGTCAGCGCGCCACGCACGCCGGCCACCGAAAAGGCTGCGACGATGCGCCAGCTCGGGGAGTCCTGCCGCCGCTTTTCGCGCAGCAGCGTCAGTTGCAGCGACACCCAGGTCCAGACAAAGCGCAGGCCGGCAAGGCCAACGGTCAGGACGACGGCATAGAGGAGCAGCCACCAGGGGTTGGAATGCCCTGTCAGCTTCACCGTTTCCTCGGCACGCGACAGAATTCTGGGCAACTGTTCACCGAGGAGGACGAAGATGGTGCCGTTCAGCGCAAAAGCGATCATGTCCCACACGGCGCTGCGGCGAACGCGGGTGACGGCCAGCGCCTTGCCCGAATTCTCCGCAATACTCATGGTCACGCCGGCAGAGACCGCAGCAAGGATACCGGAACATTCCAGGTGCTCCGCCAGCAGATAGGCGGCGAAGGGGATCAGCAGGCTTACCAATATCTGCGAGCCGCTTTCCTCGCCGTAGCGCTGCGAGAGGCGGGCGCTGATTGCATTGATCGTCCATGTCACCGCGATGCCGATGACAAGCCCGCCGCCGGCCACCCAGAGAAAGCTCAGCGTCGCGTTGTAGAGCGAAAACGTTCCGGTCAGGGCGGCTGCAATGGCAAAGCGCAGGCAGACGAGGCCGGATGCGTCGTTGAGAAGCGATTCGCCTTCCAGGATATGCATCATCCGCGGGGGGATCTTGACGCGCTTGGCAATGGCCGAAACAGCGATCGGATCCGTCGGCGACACCACGGCTGCGAGAGCGAAGGCGACCGCCAGCGGCATGGCCGGGATCAGCCAGTGGACGAACAGGCCGACGCCGAGCACCGTGAAGATCACAAGTCCGAGCGCCAGTTCCAGCACGACGTTGCGGTCGCGTACCAGCTCCTCGCGGGCAATTCGCCAGCCATCGAGAAACAGCAGCGGCGGCAGGAACAGCAGGAAGAAGATGTCCGGCTCGAGCGTGACGCTGAGATCGGCAGACAAGCCGACGGCGGCACCCAGCACGATCTGGATGAGCGGCAGGGGGAGCGTGACCGGAATGATCCGAGAGACGAAGCCGCTGACGACGATGGCCAGCAACAGGATGAGGGCGGTGGTAATGACGTCCACGTGACGTTGGTCCTTCGGTTCGATAACTTCCATCGCGGCGAACAAAAACTACGAATGCAAATGTTTTGCAATTCGAACGCGTTGGAATTTTGCGACCAATCGTTGGGTCTGCGCGGATTTCTCCGTGATCGAACCTTTTTTACGGGCGGAAGGCCGAGCGGCAACCCCGTCCGCACTCTCGCGAGATCGTCCGGAATTGTGACATGCGCGAGAAATCCGTCTCGCGCATGTCTTGTCTGGTGATCAGGCGGCGAGCATGCCGTGCGGATCGAGCACGAATTTCTGGGCGGCGCCGTGGTCGAAGCTTTCGTAGCCCTGCGCCGCTTCCTCGAGCGAGATGATCTTCGCATTGACGATATCGGCGATCGGCAGGCGGTCGTGCAGGATCGCCTGCATCAGCTGCCTGTTATACTTGATGACGGGCGTCTGGCCGGTGTGGAAGGATTGTGCCTTCGCCCAGCCGAGCCCGAACCGCATCGACAGGTTGCCGAGCTTGGCGGCGCTGTCGACGGCGCCCGGATCTTCGGTCACATACAGACCGGGAATGCCGATCGAGCCTGCGGCGCGGGTGATTTCCATCATCTGGTTGAGGACGATGGCCGGCTGTTCGCCGCCGGAGTGGCCGCGGGCCTCGAAGCCGACCGCATCGATCGCGCTGTCGACCTCGTTGCTGCCGGTCACCTCGGCGATCATGTCGCCTAGCCTGTCGCTGGCGGACAGATCGATCGGCTCGAAGCCGACCTTGGCGGCGTGGGCCAGGCGATCCTTGTTGAAATCGCCGATCATCACCACGGCCGCACCGAGGATACGGGCGGAGGCTGCTGCGGCAAGGCCGACCGGCCCGGCACCGGCCACATAAACGGTCGACCCGACCCCGACGCCCGCCCGGACGGCACCGTGGAAGCCGGTCGGCAGGATGTCGGACAGCATCGTCAGGTCGCGGATCTTGGCCATGGCCTTGTCGCGATCCGGGAATTTCAGAAGGTTGAAGTCGGCATAGGGGATCGTGACGTAACGGGCCTGGCCACCGATCCAGCCGCCCATGTCGACATAGCCGTAGGCGCCGCCGGCGCGGGCCGGATTGACGGTCAGGCAGACGCCGGTGTCCTGCGCCTTGCAGCAGCGGCAGCGGCCGCAGGCGACGTTGAAGGGCACCGAGACGATGTCGCCGATCTCCAGCATCTCGACGTCGATGCCCTTTTCGATGATCTCGCCGGTGATTTCATGACCGAGCACCAGGCCCGGCAATGCGGTCGTGCGCCCGCGCACCATGTGCTGGTCGGAGCCGCAGATATTGGTCGAGATGACTTTCAGGATGACGCCGTGCTCGATCCGCCTTCCGTTCGGGGCCTCGAGTTTCGGGTCGTCGATATCTCTGACCTCGACGCTGCCGGGCTTCAGATAGACGACGCCTCTGTTCTTGCTCATGATGACTTCCTCCGTTGCTTGCCTGATCGACTCCTCTCGATGCAGGCAACTGATCGTAGCGCGATTTTCGCCCATTGGATTGCCAATAAGGGTCGTCGCCGGAACATTATTTCATCGAACGGGGGATCGGAGTGATCGTCTTGCGACGTCTGCTGTCTTGCTGGGCGCAAAGGCTGCAATTAGCGCCCGTCCGTTGTCGACGATCTTTTCCCATGCCGGCGCGTCATCTGATACCGTCGCGGCAACACCGGTTTTGGGCCGGAAGCGGAGCATGTCGAACATGGCGTTACCCAGCATTCTCCTGACGTTCAACGCGGGCTCGTCGTCCGTCAAGATCGGCATCTTCCGGATCGAGCGGACGACTGCAGAAATGATCGGCAAGGCGGTCATCGACCTCAGGGCAAAGCCGCTCGTCTTCGAGGTCAGTCACGGGCCCGAACCCTTCGAGGCCGAGATGGAAAGCGCCGTAACGGCCGATCTGCACGAGGTCATCGACGAAGCTTTCAAGATCCTTGCCGACCATTTCGCAATGGATGAGGTGGTTGCGGCCGGCCACCGCGTCGTGCACGGCGGAGATCGCTTCGTTGGCCCCGTTGCGCTGGACGACAGTGCGATCGAGGCGATCGAGGCATTGACGCCGCTGGCACCGCTGCACCAGCCGGAGGCCCTGCGCTTCATCCGCGCCGTCCGGCATCTGCGGCCGGATCTGGCGCAGACGGCCTCGTTCGACACCGCGTTTCACGGCACGCAGGACGCGCTGGTGCGGCGCCTTGCCATCCCGCGCGCCCTGCATGATGCGGGCATCAAGCGTTACGGGTTTCACGGCCTATCCTACAAATTCGTCGCAGCGGAGCTTGACCGGCGCGCGGGAAAGCCGGTCGGCAAGACGGTGATTGCCCATCTCGGCAGCGGTGCCAGCCTCTGCGCACTGGATGACGGGGTCAGCCGCGATTGCAGCATGGGGTTTTCCACGCTGGACGGCATTCCCATGGCGACCCGTCCGGGGTGGCTCGACGCCGGTGTCGTGCTGCATCTGATCGGGCAGAAGAAAATGGCCTATGCCGACGTCGAGGACCTTCTCTACCATCGCTCCGGCCTGCTCGGCGTCTCCGGCACGAGCGCCGATACGCGGGTGCTTCTGGCGGACGACAGCCCGGAAGCAGCGGAAGCGATCGATCTCTTCGCGCTCAGGATCGCCGGCGAGATCGGCAGGATGGCCTCCACGCTCGGGGGGATCGATACGCTGGTATTCACCGCCGGGATCGGCGAACATCAGCCGGTCATCCGCGCGAAAGTCATCGAGCGCCTGGGCTGGCTCGGGGCCCGGATCGACGCGCCTGCAAACGCCAAAAACGCATTCGTCATCAGCGAGGCTGACAGCCGGCTCGCAATCCATGTCGTCGCCACCAACGAGGAGCAGGTGATCGCCGACGAAGCCCT
>CAZZZI010000255.1:0-6851 GCA_964658415.1 uncultured Sphingomonas sp.
ACGGATGCCGAAATCATCCAGGCGACGAAGCGGGCGAATGCCTGGGAGTTCATCGAGAACCTGGTCGACATGAACGGCCGCCGGGGTCTCGATGCCCAGGTCGGCGAGCGCGGCGTCAAGCTCTCCGGTGGCCAGCGGCAGAGGGTGGCGATCGCGCGGGTGTTCCTCAAGGATGCGCCGATCCTGGTGCTCGACGAGGCGACTTCGGCGCTGGATTCCGAAGTCGAATCGGCGATCCAGGAGAACCTGTTCGAGCTGATGCAGGGCAAGACGGTCATCGCCATTGCCCACCGGCTGTCGACGCTGACGGAAATGGATCGCGTCGTGGTTCTCGACAAGGGAAAGCTGATCGAGACCGGCAGCCATGCCGACCTCATCACCCGCGGCGGCATCTATGCCGATCTGTGGAGCCGGCAGTCCGGCGGTTTTCTCGCCGATCATTCCGCCGATACGGAAGCGGCGGCGGAATAGGAATGTAGGGCAGGCGGGCCTTTGGGTTCGCCTGCTTTAAATTCGCAGCATCCCACTGTCGGGGTGCCTGCCCATTGCGTTGCCCTCGGGTCAAAACGGACTATATCGCCGCCATGTTGATCCGCACCGTCGCTCGCCTTTTCGAAACCTGGCTCGATCCCTTCTATCGCAGCGACGAGCTGCGCCCGCCACGGTCGCTCTACGCCTTCATCTGGTTCTATGTCCGCCAGGCCAAGGGACCTTTCCTTGCCATGGCGGCGCTGGGAGGCGCGGTTGCCATGCTGGAGGCGGCGCTGTTCTGGTTCGTTGGCCACCTCGTCGATATCCTCGACACGGTGCCGAAGGGTGCCGGCTGGCACGGGTTGCTGGCCGATCACGGCGGCGCGCTTCTTGGCATGGTGTTCGTCGTGCTCGTCGTGCGCTTCGTCGTCGTCAGCCTCGGCGCGCTGGTCGAGGAACAGGTGGTGGTGCCCGGCTTCCTCAACCTGGTCCGCTGGCAGGCCTATGTGCACGTGGCCCGGCAATCGCTGAGCTTCTTCCAGAACGATTTTTCCGGCCGGATCGTCACCAAGGTCTGGTCGGCCGGCCAGTCGACGGGCGATCTCGTCGTCTCGCTGCTGCAGGTGGTTTGGTTCATCATCATCTACGCGGCATCTACGGTTGCGCTGGTCGGCGGGCTGGATTGGCGGCTGGCGCTGATCGTTGCCGTCTGGATTGCCCTGTTCTGCCTGCTGGCGCGCTTTTTCGTGCCGCGCATCCGCCGCCATGCGCGGGATGCGGCCGAGGCCTCGTCGATGCTCAACGGCCGCATGGTCGATGCCTATGCCAATATCCAGACGCTCAAGCTGTTCGGCCGCGACGACCGAAACGACCTCTACATCCGCGACGGCTTCGACCGGTTCCAGGCGGCGGTCATGCCGTTCACGCGGCTCCTGACGGGGGTACGCTCGTCGCTGGCGCTGCTGTCGGGCGTGATGATCACCACCATTGCCGCCTTTGCCGTCGAGCTCTGGCTCTCAGGCCAGATCACCACGGGTGGCGTTGCGTTCACGCTCAGCATGGTGCTGCGTCTCAACATGCTGTTTGGCCGCATGATGGCGCAGTTCAACTCGATCATGCGCAATCTCGGCACCATCCAGAACGCGGCCGAAATGATCGCGCAACCGATCGGCCTGACCGACAGGGCGCAAGCTGCGGACCTCGTGGTTTCACGGCCTGAGATCCGCTTCGAGAAGGTCAGGTTTCGCTACGGCCGGCGCAGCGGTCTGCTCGAGGATTTTTCGCTGGTCATCAAGCCTGGCGAGAAGGTCGGTATCGTCGGCCGTTCCGGTGCCGGCAAGACGACCCTCGTCAATCTCCTGCTGCGCTTCTACGATCTCGAAGCCGGCCGCATCCTGATCGACGGGCAGGACATAGCCGAGGTCACGCAGCAATCGCTGCGGTCGGCAATCGGCATGGTGACGCAGGATACGGCGCTGCTCAACCGCTCGATCCGCGACAATATCCTGTTCGGCCGCCCGGATGCGGGTGCGGACCTGCTGCTGCAGGCGACCCGGCGGGCCGAGGCGGATGGGTTCATCGCCAACCTTGAGGACCAGAACGGCCGGAAAGGATATTCCGCCCATGTCGGGGAGCGCGGCGTAAAACTGTCCGGCGGCCAGCGCCAGCGTATCTCGATTGCCAGGGTCATGCTCAAGGACGCCCCGATCCTGGTGCTCGACGAGGCGACCTCGGCGCTGGATTCGGAAGTGGAGGCGGCATTGCAATCCAATCTGCTGGCGATGATGGAGGGCAAGACGGTGCTCGCCATTGCCCATCGCCTGTCGACGATCGCAGCCCTGGACAGGCTGATCGTGCTGGAGAAGGGACGGATCGTCGAGGATGGCACCCATGCGGAACTGCTGGCCAGAAACGGACTGTATTCCGAACTCTGGGCAAGACAATCCGGTGGTTTTATCGCCGCAGATGCCGAGGACGAGGGCTGACGCATTCCGGCGTTTCAGGGAAATGCCGAGATGCACGGCCGCATTTCTCACATGACTCCTGGCGGGTCGTTCTCAGCGGACGATGGTGAAATCTGTAATCAGTCCATAATGGTTTGAGCCCATCGCATCCTCGATCCGGTGCACGGATTCCAGCCGCAGCGGCTCCCTTGCAAAGACATGGTCGATGGCGATGCCGAAGGCACCGGCTTCCACCGGCCAGGTCGACGGCTCCGGGAAGACGTGGCGAAGCTTGCCCCGTCGGAGAAATGCCTGCATGTCGGGTTCGATCACGGCGGCATTGAAATCGCCGGCCAGCAACAGCGGCTCGGGCATAGCGTCGAGGACTTCCGTCAGGTCGGCCAGTTCGTCCGCATGGAAATCGTCGAAATAGGGCTTGCTCAGATGGGCCGACGCGAAGGCGATTTTCTGGCCGTCGAAATCGATCGTCGCAAGGATGAGGCGATCTTTCCACAACCCGCTCATGCTGCGGACAGACTGCGACACGAACGGACGCTTCGACATCAACAGGCTGTCGCAACCCTCCGTCATCACACCGCAGCCGATGCGATAGGGATAGAGTGCCGTCAGTCTGGCCATTTGCGACAGCATCGGCTGCGCCTCGAAGACCTCGACGACGTCGGCCTTCGAGTTAAGGATCAGGTCGGCGATCTTCTCCGCATTGCTGAAATTGTCGCCGTCGATGTTGAACGAGAGGAGGCGGTAGGACGGCTGGGCGCCATCCGCTGTCGGGACCCCCGACTGGGCGTGCAGGAGCACGACGGAATGGCCGGTGACGACGATAGCCGCAAGCAGCATCAGCGCTGCGTACCAGTGGCGACGGACGGCGAGTGCCAGCAGCGCGGCTGCGATGCAGGCGATGCCGATATGCGTCTGCAGGCTTTCGAAGAAGGCGAGAATCCACATATCGCTGACATATCGGGCCGCCACCACGCCGAGAATGCAGGTGGTGATCACGCATATTGCGCAATAGACGGTGTCTCTCATGACTGCGGGGACCTCTGGGCGGGCGCTCGTGCTAAGCGACTAACACGGGCCCGGCGTTGTTGCAATGCAGCAAGTCCGGCATGGTTATTTTTGCAGTGCAATGCCGTATTTTGCTTTCCGAATCCCTCGGCAATTCATGCGCTTACCATGAAGAAGGGCGCTTTTTCGGTTTTGATCTTTCGGCCGGCCACAAAACTGTAGTTTTGCCCGCGACATTGTGCCCACCGTTATCGGCAAGACTGGACATGTCGGGCGATCAAGCTTAGAAACCGGCTGGGGGCGGAGAAAATCTATGGCAGAATTGTGGCCTGGGCGATTCGCCGGAGTTAAGGGATTGCCGCGACATATCTGCGGTTCTGCGTGAAGAGGAGGGGCCGCGTGAGCGAGCACGACACGAAGAGCGAGACCTTGGGCGAGCCGACGCGCCGCGATTTTCTATACATAGCAGCCGGCATGGCCGGTGCGGTCGGGGCCGTTTCGGCGGTCTGGCCGTTTATCGACCAGATGCGTCCGGATCAATCGACATTGGCGCTGGCTTCTATCGAAGTCGATATTTCGAGCCTCGAACCGGGCATGTCGCTGACGGCCAAATGGCGGGGCAAGCCGATCTTCATCCGCAACCGGACCGAGAAAGAGATCGCCGAGGCCAATGCGGCCAAGGTGGAGGAGCTCAAGGACCCGGTCGCCCGCAATGCCAACCTACCGCTGGATGCCGCCGCCACCGACGTTGCCCGCTCGGCCGGCAAGGGCAAGGAGAACTGGATCGTGATGATCGGCTCATGCACCCATCTCGGCTGCGTGCCGCTCGGCACATCGGGGGAATATGGCGGTTGGTTCTGTCCCTGCCACGGGTCGGTCTATGATACGGCCGGGCGCATCCGCAAGGGGCCGGCACCCATGAACCTCGCCATTCCGACGTTCGCATTTACATCCGACAAAGTGATCAAGATCGGTTGAGGGGGGTACTGAAACATGAGTGGTCAATCAACCTACGAGCCATCCACGGGACTTGAAAAGTGGATCGACTCGCGGCTTCCCTTGCCGCGTCTGGTCTATGACAGCTTTGTCGCCTATCCGGTGCCGCGCAACCTCAACTACGCCTATACGTTCGGGGCGATGCTGTCGGTCATGCTGGTGCTGCAGATTCTGACAGGCGTCGTGCTGGCCATGCACTACGCCGCCGAAACGACCGTCGCTTTCAACTCCGTCGAAAAGATCATGCGCGACGTCAACCACGGCTGGTTGCTGCGCTACATGCATGCGAACGGCGCCTCGTTCTTCTTCATAGCCGTCTACCTGCACATTGCCCGCGGTCTCTACTACGGGTCCTACAAGGCGCCGCGCGAAATCCTCTGGATCCTCGGCGTCATCATCTTCCTGCTGATGATGGCGGCCGGCTTCATGGGCTACGTTCTGCCCTGGGGGCAGATGTCGTTCTGGGGTGCCACCGTCATCACCGGCTTCTTCTCGGCGCTGCCTTATGTCGGGGAGTGGGTGCAGCAGTTCCTGCTCGGCGGCTTTGCCGTCGACAATCCGACGCTGAACCGGTTCTTCTCGCTGCACTATCTGCTGCCCTTCATGATCGCCGGCGTCGTCGTGCTGCATATCTGGGCCTTGCATGTGGCCGGCCAGACCAATCCGACCGGGGTCGAGATCAAGACCAAGACGGACACGGTGCGTTTCACGCCCTATGCGACGATGAAGGATGCGGTCGGCGTCTCCGTCTTCCTGCTGGTCTACGCCTATTTCGTCTTCTACCTGCCGAACTATCTCGGCCATGCCGACAACTACATTCCGGCCGATCCCCTGAAGACGCCGGCCCATATCGTGCCGGAATGGTACTTCCTGCCCTTCTACGCCATGCTGCGCTCGATCACCTTCAACATCGGTCCGATCGATTCGAAGCTCGCCGGGGTGCTCACCATGTTCGGCGCCATCGTCGTGCTGTTCTTCGTGCCTTGGCTCGATACGTCCAAGGTCCGCTCGGCGGTCTACCGTCCCTGGTACAAGCTGTTCTTCTGGCTGTTCGTCGCCAACGCCATCCTGCTGGGATGGCTGGGCTCCCAACCGGCCGAAGGCAAGTTCGTCACGATCTCGCAGTTCTCCACGCTCTACTACTACGCCTTCTTCCTGATCATCATGCCCGTCCTCGGCCTGGTCGAGACGCCACGGCGAATACCGAACTCGATCACCGAAGCGGTGCTCGAGAAGAAGAACCGCAAGTCCGCTCCGGCGGTCGTGGTCGGGGCATGAGGGCGGCGATGGGGAAGACGATGATGAACACGTTCGCTGCCAGCATACTGGCGCTGGCAATTGCGGGGGGAGCCGGTACGGCGCTTCGCGCGGAGGACACGAAGCCGGCGGCCGCGTCCGAGGTCCACGTGTATCCGATCAAGGAGCCGCGCGAGCAGAAATGGTCCTTCGGCGGTCCCTTCGGTTCCTACGACAAGGCCCAGCTGCAACGCGGCCTGAAGGTCTATACCGAGGTCTGTTCCGCCTGCCACTCGATGAAGCTCGTGCCGTTCCGCACACTCAGCGATCTCGGCTATTCCGATGCGCAGATCAAGAGCTTCGCTGCTCACTACGAGACGCAGGACGGGCCCAATGCGCAGGGCGAGATGTATACCCGCAAGGCGCTGCCGTCCGACCACTTTCCGTCGCCGTTCCCGAATACGGAGGCGGCCGCTGCCGCCAACAACGGCGCCGCGCCACCCGACTTCTCGCTGATCGCCAAGGCGCGCGAAGTGGAACGCGGCTTCCCGCGCTTCGTCTTCGATATCTTCACCCAGTATCAGGAAAACGGACCGGACTATATCTACTCGCTGCTGACCGGCTACGAGGATGCCCCGGCCGGCTTCCAGGTGCCGCCGGGCGGCCACTACAATCCGTACTTCCATGCCGCAGCCGTGCTGGCCATGCCGAAGCCTTTGTCGGACGGCCAGGTGACCTATGACGACGGGGCGCCGCAGACCGTCGACCAGTATGCCCACGACGTCTCGGCATTCCTGATGTGGGCCGCCGAGCCGCATCTGGAGGAGCGCAAGCACACCGGCTTCATGGTGATGGTGTTCCTGCTGATCTTCACCGTGCTGATGTACCTGGTGAAGCGCTCGGTCTATGCCAAGGTCGAGCACTAGGCGGCGAAACGCGAAAGGCGGGGCGGCTTACCGGCCGCCTTCAGACGACTGACAACCCTGAAGAAGCTGTTTGACGAGAGCGATACCCCAGTCTCCCTCATCCTCGCCCTTGTGGCGGGGATCCAGCGGCCCGACGTCTGTCGGGTCAAAAGACTCTTTTCGCTCAAGGACTTGAGCTGACTGGATCCCCGCCACAAGGGCACGGCTGTCCGGTTTAAATTCAGTCCCACATCAAGACCATCTGATCCTGCCT
>CAZZZI010000256.1:0-6821 GCA_964658415.1 uncultured Sphingomonas sp.
TTTGCCGGTGTGTCCGCCGGTTTCGCGGTGTTGTCGGCGATGATGTTGCCCACCTGCGAGCTTGCCTGGTTGATGGCATCACCAATCGGCTTCTTGTCGCTGCCGATGCGCGGCAGCACGAAGAAGACCATCAGAACGGTCGCAATTACCAACACCAACAGTGCCAGCAAGCCGGCGCGGTTCTTCATCATCAAGGTCTCCAGGCGGCGTCGTCGTCGCGTTTAGAAAAATTGCTAACGATTTCCGCTGGTTTTACAAGCTTTCTCAGGCATTTCCGGGAAATGAGGCACAAGTTTTCCGTTAAATTTCTTGACTGGGCATCTGCCGCATTGTTGTTTGAAGGCATGAATCAAGATTCTTTGCCAATTCAATCCATCTGCGTCTATTGCGGCTCGCGCCCCGGACGTGACCCCGCTCATATGGAAGCCGGCCGCGCCCTGGGCAAGGCCATCGCCGAATCCGGGCTTCGTCTCGTCTATGGCGGCGGCACGAAAGGCATCATGGGTGCCGTGGCTTCAGGCGTCCTGTCGAACGGCGGAAAGGTGACCGGGATCATCCCGGAATTCCTCGTCGACATGGAAGCGACCCGCCATTCGCTGGGCCAGCTCGACGAACTGATCATCACCCCCGACATGCATACCCGCAAGCATCGCATGTTCGAACGGGCCGACGCCTTCGTCGCCCTGCCGGGCGGTATCGGCACGCTGGAAGAGATCGTCGAGATCATGACCTGGGCGCAGCTCGGCCAGCACGAGAAGCCGATGGTCTTTGCAAATATCAACGGGTTCTGGGATCCGATGATGGAATTGATCCGCCACATGACAGGCGAGGGCTTCGTCCACACCGCCCACCGCGTCCAGCCGATGGTCATCGACGCCGTCGCCGATATCATTCCGGCAGTTCTCGCCCATGCCACCGAGACCAAGTCCGGTCGCGCCGGGGACGAGCGCGTCATTTCCAAGATGTAAATCGACTGCGGGGATCAGCGTCTCCGGCTGGCCCTCAGCATCGACCAGGTGTAAAGCGCCAGCCCGGCCCAGATCAGCGGGAAGGCGATCATGCGGGCCGTGCCGAGCGGCTCGTGGAACACGAAGACGGCCAGCAGGAATACCATTGTCGGGACGATGTACTGCAGGATGCCGATCGTCGACAGACGCAGCAGCTTGGCGCCGTTGGCGTAGATCATCAGCGGCAGGGCCGTGATAAGGCCGCATCCGACCAGCAGCGCCGTGTCGGTGAGGCCGGTGGCATGCAGATGGCCTTCGCCACGGCTTTCGAGATAGACGATATAGGCGAGCGCCGGCAGGCTCAGCAGCAGAACTTCGAGGAAAAATCCCTGGTTCGGGCCAACCGGCAAGGTCTTGCGGAAAAAGGCATAGAGCCCCCAGGACAGCGTCAGCAGCAAGGCGACCCATGGCGGGCGTCCCGCGTCGACCGCAAGGATGACAACGGCGACGGCGGCAAGCAGGATTGCAACGACCTGCGGCATCGTCATCTTCTCCTTGAGAAGCAACGCGCCCAGCGCGATGCTGAACAAGGGATTGATGAAATAGCCAAGGGCGGCATCCAGCGAATGGCCGTTGCCGATCGCCCAGACATAGGTCCCCCAGTTGATCGTTATCAGCACCGCCGTCATTGTCGCGAGTGCGATGGTTCGCGGGCTCTGCAGCGCCGCCTTGAGGTCAGCCGTCCGTCCGAGAAACAGCAGCACAGCGCCGGCCACCGGCACCGACCAGACGATGCGATGGGCGATGACCTCTGCCGCGGGAATATGGGCCAGCGCCTTCATGTAGAGCGGCAGGAAGCCCCACAGCAGATAGGCCGTCAGTGCGAAGGCAAAGCCGCGCGGGCTGTCTTCGTTCTTGGGGGCAGCAAGGGATGCGTCGACGGACATCGGATGTTTCCATATTTTCTTGTTATGGTCCGATTAGCCGAAGCGGCGCCGATGCACCAATTCATTTCCTTGACCGACCTATTCGTGCCGCTCACTCTGCCGCGATCTTGCCGGCCATCTGCCTGTTCTTCATCAGCTTGTAGACGACCGAATCCATCAGCGCTTCGAACGAGGCGTCGATGATGTTCTCGGAGACGCCGACCGTCCACCAGCGCACGCCGTCGCTGTCGTTCGATTCGATCAGCACCCGCGTGACCGCCTCGGTGCCGCCATTGAGGATACGAACCTTGAAGTCGGCCAGCACGAGGTCCTCGATTTCGGACTGGTATTTGCCGAAATCCCGCCGCAGCGCCAGGTCGAGCGCGTTGACCGGGCCGTCGCCCTCGGCGACCGACATGATCGTCTTGCCGTCGACGATCAGCCGCACCACGGCCTCCGAGACGGTCTTCACCCGTCCGTGCGAATCGAAACGCCGCTCGACCATCACCCGGAAGCCGTCGATCGAGAAGAATTCGGGGATGGTGCCGAGCGTGCGGCGGGCGAGAAGCTCGAAGCTGGCATCGGCGCCCTCATAGGCATAGCCGGAGGCTTCGCGCTCCTTGACGAGCGAGATCAGCCGATCGAGCTTCGGGTCGTCCTTGGAGACGATGATGCCGCGGCGCTTCAGCGCGTTGATGAAATTGGCCTTGCCGCCCTGGTCGGAGACCATCACCTTGCGGAAGTTGCCGACGCTTTCCGGCGGCACATGTTCGTAGGTGCGCGGGTCCTTCAGCAGCGCCGAGGCGTGGATGCCGGCCTTCGTCGCAAAGGCCGAGCCGCCGACATAGGGCGCCTGGTGGTTCGGCGAGCGGTTGAGGAGTTCGTCGAAGGCATGCGACAGGCCTGTCAGCCCGATCAGCCGCTCGCTGTCGATGGCAGTCTCGAAGCGGGTGTTGTAGGCGCTCTTCAGCGCCAGGGTCGGGATCAGCGTTACCAGATCGGCATTGCCGCAACGCTCGCCGAGGCCGTTGAGCGTCCCCTGGATCTGCCGCACGCCGGCCTCGACCGCGATCAGCGAATTGGCGATCGCCTGGCCGGTGTCGTTATGGGCGTGGATGCCGAGCGTCGTGCCGGGCACACCTTCGGCAATGACGGCTTCGATGATGGCGCGGATTTCCGACGGCTGCGTGCCGCCGTTGGTGTCGCAGAGAACCACCCAGCGTGCGCCGGCCTGATAGGCAGCCTTGGCGCAGGCAAGCGCGTAACCCGGATTGGCCTTGTAGCCGTCGAAGAAGTGCTCGCAATCGACGAGCGCTTCCTTGCCGGCGGAAACCGCCGCCTTGACGCTTACGCTGATGCAATCGAGGTTTTCATCGTTGGAGATGCCGAGCGCGACTTCGACATGGTAGTCCCAGCTCTTGGCGACGAAACAGATGGCATCGCCGCTCGCCTGCAGCAAACCGGCCAGTCCCGGGTCGTTGGATGCCGAGACGCCGGCCCGCTTGGTCATGCCGAAGGCGACGAAAGAGGCATTTTTTGTGCGCTTCTGGCTGAAAAAGGCGGTGTCGGTCGGGTTGGCGCCGGGATAGCCGCCCTCGATGTAATCGAGCCCGAAGTCGTCGAGCAGGGTCGCGATGGCGATCTTGTCCTCGACGGAGAAATCGACGCCGGGCGTCTGCTGGCCGTCGCGCAGCGTCGTGTCGAAGAGATAGATTTTTTCACGTGTCATGGGGACCCTCCCGGGAATCGTGCTGCGTGCGGAGGGTTGCCCCCCTCTGTCGGCCGGGCCGACATCTCCCCCACGAGGGGGGAGATCAATTTGTGGTCGGTCCCTGGCTGCGCGATTATTCTATCGCGAAGCCATTGGGGCTGACTTACGCCTTGCCGCCAAACCGATCCGTCGCGCGGATCAGCTGGTCGAGGATGCCGGGTTCGGAATAGGCGTGGCCGGCGCCCTCGATCAGGTGGAACTCTGCCTTCGGCCAGGCCTTGTGCAGCGCCCAGGCATATTTGGCCGGGCAGGGCATGTCGTAGCGCCCGTGCACGATGACGCCCGGAATATCTTTGAGGCGGTCAGCCTCGCGGAGCAGCTGGCCTTCCTCGAGCCAGCCGGCATTGACGAAGAAATGGTTCTCGATGCGGGCAAAAGCATAGGCAAACTCATCGCCCTCGAAGGCCGTGCTGGTGGACGGTTCCGGTAGCAGCGTGATCGTCTCGCCCTCCCAGATCGACCAGGCCTTGGCGGCGGCAAGGCGCACCTGGCTGTCCTCATGGGTCAGGCGGCGATGATAGGCAAGCATCATCTCGTGGCGCTCTTCTGCCGGAATATGCGCGACAAAACGCTCCCACTTGTCGGGAAACATTTCCGAGACGCCGAACTGATAGTACCAGTCGAGTTCGGCCTTGGTCAGCGTGTAGATGCCGCGCACCACCAGTTCGCTCACCCGCTCGGGGAATTTTTCGGCATAGGCAAGCGCCAGCGTCGAGCCCCACGAACCGCCGAATACCAGCCACTTCTCCACGCCGGCCATCTGCCGCAACCGCTCGATGTCGTCGACCAGGTGCCAGGTGGTGTTGGCGGTAAGATCGGCCGCAGGCGTCGACTTGCCGCAGCCGCGCTGGTCGAACAGCGTCACGTCGTAAAGTGCCGGATCGAACAGGCGGCGATGGCTGGGCGAGATCGTGCCGCCGGGGCCGCCATGCAGGAAGACGGCAGGCTTGGCGCCCGGTGTGCCGATCCGCTCCCAGTAGACGACATGGCCGTCGCCGACGTCGAGGTGGCCGGAGGCATAGGGTTCGATCTCGGGATAGAGGGTGAGGAAAACTTGCGTCATAGGTTCAAACCTTTGGAGGGCCAGGTATCGGTGTCGTGGTCGGGGTGCTGGAAGGAGATGATGGCTTCCTGGCGGGCATAGAAATCGGGGTCGGCATGGACGGGCTGCTCGAAGACCGTCTCGATCCACGGCAGGCGTGCGGCATGGTTGACCTGGATCTGCGGTGCCAGATCGTCGCGCTCGTCGAAGGCGCCGATGGCGATCTCAAGGCCGCCGGGATGACGATAGGTGAGCGGCGTGCCGCAATCGCTGCAGAAGCCGCGCTCGATATTGACCGACGAGCGGAAGTAGCTGGGCCCGCCCCGGGTCCATTCCGTCGCATCGTCCGGTGCCGTCACCAGCGCTGAAAACAGGCCGCCGAACTGCTTCTGGCACATGCGGCAATGACAGATCGACGGCCGCCCGAGAGCGCCTGAAATCCGGAACCGCACCGCACCGCATTGGCAGCCGCCGCTTCTCGTTGTCTCAGTCATGCTTTGCCTCCGGGGGCCATTGGGCCGTATCGTGGTCGGGATGCTGGTAGGAGATGAGATCAGACAGGAAAGGGAGGGCGGCGATGTCCTCATCCGTCGGGTGACCGGGCAGCGCCGACAGATGGTCGACGAAGGCGATCTTGGCCTCGGTGCCGTATTGCAGCGTTGGCGGCAGAACGGCCGGATCATCGAAAGCGCCAGCGGCAAGGGCGATGCCATCGGGCGCCTCATAGGTCAAAGGCGTGCCGCATTCGCCGCAAAATCCGCGCGAAACGAGATTTGACGACTGAAAGCGCTTCGGCGTCCCCCGGGTCCATTGCAGCGTCGCCTTCCGTGTGGAAACGAGCGGCGCATAATAGGCACCGAAGGCCTTCTGGCACATGCGACAATGACAGATCGAAGCGTCGTCGAGCGATCCCTCGACGCGGAACCGCACCGCGCCGCATTGGCAGCCGCCGGAAAAGGCACGTTGGGTCATGACCTCTGGTCTCCCGTTGAGAGGACGATGTGAAGGCAGACGGCGTCGATGTCCTTGAGGATGTCGTCGTTCCAGAAGCGCAGAACTGTCCAGCCGTCTTGTTGAAGGTGGATCGTTCGCTGCTGGTCGTAGGAGACTGCCTCCGAGGCGCCATGCTGGGAACCGTCGACTTCCATGATCAGCCGATGGCTCGGGCAGGCGAAATCGACGATGTAGCCGGCGATGGGCATCTGGCGGCGGAAACTGAGACCCATCAGGCGGTGGGCCCGCAGCTCGTTCCAGAGTTTCAGTTCTGCGTCGGTGATGGTCTTTCGCATCTGACGGGCGTTAACGCGCATTTTTGGAGGGATGGGCGTATGCGGCACGTTACCCCCCTCTGTCACTGCGTGACATCTCCCCCACAAGGGGGGAGATTGGCTGGCGGCGCCTTTTTGCCACACACCGATCATGGGAGTTTTCAGCAACTTCTCTTTCCGATCAAGAGAGCGGCTTGAAAAGACATCGCAGCTGCCGCACCCACCCAATCTCCCCCCTTGTGGGGGAGATGTCACCGAAGGTGACAGAGGGGGGTATCCTGCGGCAGCCGCTGAAGTCACCGCTTGATCTCCCAACTCGTCACCCGCTCGCCCGTCGCAGCGTCCTTGCCGTCCTTCAATTGCACGCCCTTGGCAGACAACTCGTCGCGCACCCGGTCCGCCTCGGCAAAATTCTTTGCTTTCAGCAGTTCGAGCCGCATCTGCACCAGGGCTTCGATCGCCGCCGTCAGATCGGCACCGACGTCCTTTTTCGCGGGCAGCACACCGAGCAGCGCAGCGCTTGCGGCAAACACCGGCAGCACCGCCGGATCGGCATTGGCGGCCTGGGCAAGCGCATGCAAGGCCTGAACGGCGGCAACGGTGTTCAAATCGTCGGCCAGCGCATCGACCACCGAGGCATCCGGTACGGCGTCAGAGGGGCCTGCCACCGGCCACTTTGCGATCAGCCGCTCCGCTTCCTCCAGCCGCTTCACCGAAAAATCGATCGGCTCACGGTAATGCGTCATCAACATCGCCAGCCGCAGGACTTCGCCCGGCCAAGTCCGCCCACCGAGCTTGTCGGTTTCGAGCAACTCGGCGATGGTGACGAAGTTGCCGTCGGATTTCGACATCTTGCGGCCTTCGACC
>CAZZZI010000257.1:0-6816 GCA_964658415.1 uncultured Sphingomonas sp.
AGCACGCAGATCGCTGCCCTGACGACCAAGCAGATCTCCGCCCTGACAACCGAAGACATCTCCCTGCTGAACAGCACACAGCTGGGTGGCCTGAGCTCCGCGCAGATCAACGCCCTGACAACCGACCAGGTCGCGGCTCTGACATCCACGGAAGTCTCGCAGCTGAGCAGCAAGCAGATCGCCGCCTTCGGTTCCGAGGACATCGCGGTGATGTCGACGGACGACATCGCGGCCCTGACGACATCGGGACTTGCAGCCATCACCACCAAGGCGCTGGCCGGCCTCTCGACGGAAGACATCATGGCACTGAGCTCCGCCAAGCTGTCCGCCCTCACCTCGACGCAGGTACAGTCGCTGACCACCACGCAGGTTGACGCGGTCATCGCCGCCTACAACGCAGTGTAAGCCATAAGGCGCGGCACAAGCCGCTCCGACCAGACCACGCGCCGCGCAAGACATTGCGCGGCGCTTTTTTTGCGTCGTGTCGCCTGCGAGGCCCCTCCCGGACTGCGAAAAGGCGAGCGCCAGCCAGACGCAAGCTAGTCCAGGTAGCAAGACGCAAGCGCTTTGCGCGCCGGCTCACACTCTGGCCGCCAGGCCGCATCTTCGTAGGATCGTCATGACCATCAATGTCGCATCGGCCACGGCTCAGCTACCCCTGCTCACCAACGCGCTCGAGAAGGCGCGGCATCGGCAGCTCGCTCTCGGCGACCTCTTCAACATCGCAACCATCCTCGGAAACGGCGGCCATCAGGCGCAGGCAGTCGAGCTGTACAAGGGCTGGATCGCCTTCAACGACGGCAATCCGCTCCTGCATCTCGCCTATTTCAACTACGCTGTCGCATCCAACCAGATCGGCGACCGCGCAGGTGCGATCAACGCATTCCGCGCCTGCCTCAAGCTCGATCCGCAGTTCGGACCCGCGCATATCAACCTCGGGCGCGTCCTCGAAGACTGCGGGCTGATTAACCCGGCGGTCGAGCAATGGCGCGCCTACGCCGAGATCACCGCCGACATCACGGCGGACCGCCTGGGCCACCGGCTGATGACGCTCAAGCACATCGGTCGCGTCCTGGAAGGGGCCAACCGCATGGAGGAAGCGGAAAAGGTGCTCTGGCAGGCCATGGAACTGCAGCCCGAAAAGACCGATGCCGGCCAACATTGGACATCCCTGCGCCAGCGCCAGTGCAAGTGGCCGGTGCTGGTGCCTTCGGAGCATGTTTCGCTCCGGCAGTTGCTGGATGCGGTCTCCCCCCTGACGCTCGGCTGCTACGCCGACGACCCGCTGTTTCAGCTCGCCAAGGCCCATCGCTACAACAAGTCCCTGATCGGCGAGCCCGACGTCGATGGCGTCCCCGCCAACCGGGCTGTTCATCACAAGACCGGAACAGGCCAGCGCCTGCGCGTAGGCTATGTCTCGTCGGACCTGCGCGACCACGCCGTCGGCTTCGCGCTGCGCGAGGTTCTGGAACTGCACGACAAGGACAGTGTCGAGGTCTTCGCTTACTACTGCGGGGACGTCCGCACCAACGACGCTACACAGGAGCGCATCAAGGCTGCCGTCGATTTCTGGCGCGACATCGCCGACCTCAGCGACGTCGATGCCGCAAACCTGATCGCCAAGGACAACATCGACATCCTGATCGACGTCAACGGCTACACCAAGCTCGCCCGCACCAAGATCTTCACCTACCGCCCCGCGCCCGTGATCGTCAATTTCTGCGGTTATCCCGGCTCGCTGGCAAGCCCGGTCCACCAATACATCATCGCCGACGAGCACATCATCCCGCCGGCCAACGAGATTTACTACACCGAAAAAGTGCTGCGCATCGCCTGCAACCAGCCGATCGACCGCAAGCGTCATATTGCGGCGCGGCCCACCCGCGCGGAGGCCGGCCTGCCGGAAGATGCCTTCGTCTATGCCTGCTTCAACGGAATGCAGAAGATCACGGCAAACTGTTTCGATCGCTGGATGACTATCCTGGCCGCCACGCCGGGCAGCGTCCTGTGGTTGCTTGCCGACGACGACCACGTCAATGAGCGCCTCCGCGACGTGGCAAAGAAGAGCGGCGTCGATGCCGAGCGCATCATCTTCGCGGCCAAGGCGCCCAATCCGAAGCATCTGGCGCGCATCGGGCTTGCCGACCTGTTCCTCGATACCTTCCCCTACGGCGCTCATTCGACGGCCGCAGATGCCATCACCGTCGGACTGCCGATCCTCACCGTGTCCGGCAAGACCTTCGCCTCCCGCTTTTGCGGCAGCATCGTCGCAGCCGCCGGCCTCGAGGATCTGATCTGCGGCGGCCCCGACGAATATGTCCGCCGTGCCATCGCCTTCGCCCGGGATCCCGACAGCCTGAAAGCGGTCAAGGACTCGCTTCAGAGCCAGCGCGAAACCAGCGTCCTGCGCGACATTCCCGGCCTCGCAAGGCGCCTCGAGGAGCTGTACTGGCAGATGCAGGGTGAAGCCGAGCGCGGCGAAACGCCCGTGCCGGATCTGCGGAACCTGGAGATCTACTACGAAATCGGTGCCGACATCGTTCTGACGAACGTCGAATACGAGGACGAGATCGCCTATCGCGGGCGCTACCTCGAAAAACTGACGCAGCTGAACGCGCGTTCCCCCATTCCGTTCGACAGCCGCCTGTGGATACAGCCCACCGACTAGAGATCATGCGGAGGAGCGAACCGCCGACACTTCTCCTTGGCCAACTGGCGACCGATCATTGAACTACTCTCGTCAGAACGCGTGATCGAGAGGCTTATAGGAGGCATCGCTCGTGAATTCCGTGATTTTGGCAAGATACAATGAATCCCTGGACTGGATTCATGAAATTCCGGATGATTTCGATATCATTATCTACAACAAGGGCGAGAAGATCGACGCGCCCGATATCATCAACCGGGCTGCCCGAATCATCGACCGGCCGAATGTCGGCCGCGAATCCGAGACCTATCTGCATCACATGATGACCCAGGTGGGCAACGATCAGGACTTTACGGTCTACGCGCAGGCAGATCCGCATGCCCACAGCCCCGATTTCATCGAGCTGCTGAAGAACTGGCGCGACTGGGACGACGTACAGCCGTTGTCGTGGTGCTGGATCGCCGAGAACAACGTCCCGCCCGCAGCGCTGCTGGACGACTACCAAAGCCAGCTGGGCGGCCGCCTGCGGGTCCGCCCGGAGCGGTTTTCCCTGACCGCCTGGGGCGCACCCGAATTCGTCGATGCCGGCGCCAACGGCATGGGGATGGTCTACCGCATTCTCCACGGCCTGCCCGATGGCGGCAACATCGCGGCCCATTTCCTGCGCCGTTGCAGGCTCGACGATATCGCCGAGAAGGCCGACCGCCACTCGCTGGGCGTATTCTCCTATGGCGCAATCTTTGCTTCCCGCAATTCGAAAGTCGCCGCCATTCCGCCGATTTCGCTTCGGCTTGCGATCGAATTTTCGACCGCCGGGGTCGTTGCGCATGGATATATCCTCGAACGCATGTGGCTTCACATGCTCGGCGTCGATTTCATCCTGCCGAAAAATCAACCGTCGAAGCTGTAGTCGTCTATCCGAATGCGCAACGGCGGACTGGTTCCGCCTGTTGCGCACCTCGGCATGGGGTAGGCTCCGGGGATGGCGACGGTCGCGTGACGCTATTGCACGACAAATGCAACGATCGCGCTTGACGATTGTCGTGGCATCGCCAAATAGCTGCTACATCAGATCGAGGGATATAATGACAGCTGACCTAGACCAGGCCATGACAGAATTCGTCCGCACGGCTGCGATGCACGTTCTGGAAATCGACGCGGAAGACCGGGACGACTACATCAACGGTCTCCACGAGAGCTGGGTCAGCATCGGACTGCAATCCGGCATGGATGACGCAGCTGCCCACGAGAATGCCGACATACTGGCCGACAACACTCGCGAGATGGTGTCTGCGATCGAAAAGAGCGGTGGCGCTGGCGGCGGAACCGCCTGACCCGGCCACCGCTGTTCAGGCGGCGCGGAGATCCCGATTATCTGTCGATGAAATGGTCGAGACCGAGCGTGATCGGCAGGGCGGAATAAACGCCGCGATCGATGAAATTGTAGCGGGCCAGGCAATTTCTCATGGCGACCGTGTGAATGTAGCTGTTCACATCCGGGGAGCCTCGGTCGGGATCGCTGGCCTCCACGCTGCAGTGGTCGGAAGCCCGTGCGAACTTGGCAGCGAGCGTCGGGGTCTGATCGACAGGACCACCAAAATAATACTGGTATTCTCCAGGGCTCGCGGCAGCCGAAACGCAGGCAAGACTCAGCGCAAGTCCAAATCCAAGCAAAATCTTCATGATGGCTCTCTCTGTCACGACCGAACGGCACGATTGCCCGGTTTCGAATGCTGGCCGCGCGCTTTTGTTCCATTGCAGGCGGTCAGCGCCTGATGTTACTAAGCCCACGTTAAGGAGTTGTCCATGTCACGTGCCGTCGTCTTTACCATCATCATCGCCATGGCCCTGCTGTCGATCGTCGGCAGCCTGATCGGGTCTGCCCGCCTCCTGGGCTGGTTCTGACGCCGCGAACCGGCTAGCTTGCGGTGAGGTCTCGTGAAGGAGCGGTGCGACAAGCCGGCTGTCGGAACGGAACATCGGCGTGATCAGCAACGTTGACCTTTCGGTCGGGAAGGCCGCTTGAAGACATAAGCGCTGCAGCCAGGGGAAAGCATATGCCGGGATTTCGCAAGATGATTGTCGTGACCGCCTTCGACCGCGATGCCACTGGCAGGCTGGAGCCCGTCTTCGGCCCGCGCCAGATGGAAACCGAAGAATCCGCAATCTATGCGGCCCAGACGCTGATCAACGACCACGCCGGCGTGGTCGCCTGGAGCCGGGAGGCGAACCCCGCCGTCGGCGAAGAAGGCCCCACCATCATCCTCTACCAGCATGGCCAGGTCCCCGAGTTCGATTGAGGAGCAGTGCAGTGACCACCTTGCCCGACGACCTCGAAGCCGCGCTGTCACGCTATATGGCAGACCACGCCATGAACCGCGACGACGCCATTGTCAGCATCCTGTCGCAAGTCCTTGGCGTCCCATCGGATAGCAGCGGCGAAAAGACGGGAGAGACGGAGCTGCGGGAAACCGTGCAGTATCCCGAATTCCTCGAAGACGCTTCGGGCGGCTCTGGCGGCTAGGCAGTTCCCGGTCTCGACCCCGCGCAGGATCGGGCGGCACAGGCAACCAGCGCCCATGCCGCCGCGATCGATCAATCGAGGCTCGGACAGCCCCTGACGTTTGCAAACACCATCTCGTCCGGACCCCGGCGCGTGAAGCCATCGACGACGATTTGACGTGGTGAGACATCGACCACACGGGCGTGTCGAAATCCGTTGCGGCTCGCCAACGCCACGGCCTGGCGCGGGTCGCAGCCGCCTCGGCTATAGCGCGGAGGCGGACGGTCGAAATCGGGCCTCGGGCGGCGATAGCCATATCCGGGGGGCGCGTCTTCGTCATCGTCCTGCTGGTAATCGGGTGGCGGCGGGCGGTGGCGTCCGATCTCGAACTGGATTTCCTGGGCCGATGCCGTTGGCGGCACGGATGCAACCGCACCGGCCAGCAACAGAGCAGCCAAGGCCGCTGCCGAAATTCTGCTTTTCATAGTCCCCTCCCCATGATTTACGACCGGCGCGTACCGGATCGCGGTATCATAGGCCTTATTCAGGGCGGAATGAATAGATCTGCCGAAGCGCTTCATTTTCTATTCATGTGGCTGCCTTTAAAGAAATCGGCCTTGCCCCATATGGCGGGACATAGCCATCTTGGTCGCTCCCATATATGCCGGGCGACGCTACGAATGAGAAATCGGAGACTTTGAATGCGGACCGTAAGCCTGGCATTGGTAACAACACTGGTTGCACTTTCGGCGGGCGCCGCCTCGGCGCAGACCTTCCCCGGCGGCCCCGGTGCGATCGTGCTCGCGGGCAAATGCGCCAAGCTGGTCGTCGGCAAGCTGGACGCGACGAAGGGCTGCAAGAACGAGCTGGCAAGCGTTACCGCACCCAACGGAACGGTCACCTTCATCTTCACATCGCAAGGCAAGGCGCTCGGTTTCGCCGGCGACGGCAAAACGATCAAGGCTGCATCGAACGGGAACGTCCGGCTGGCGCTGAACATGGTGGTCTCGGGCGCCGGCACGACGATGACCGGCCAGGTCAAGGCCGCCGGCACCTGCACGTTCGGAAATCCCTATAGCGGCAAGCCTATCGTCATCGAATGCTCGGCCGAATCGAAGGATTCGAAGTTCACCGGCAGCTTCCGTACCGGCGGTGGTGCACCTGCCAAGAAGTGACAGGACACTGCCTCTCGACGAACGGAAGGTATCGGTATCGCGATCAGCGCGCGTCAGACCGGACGCGTGCCCATCGGCATGCCGCTGATGGTCGCGGGCAAACGGACGTCCTCTCGTCCGGTCGGCGATAGCGTGAGGTCGACCTGATGCGGCGGCAGGACTTGCGCCTTGCGCAAGGCGTTGGCCCGGCCGAATTTCCTCGACGGCGGACGCTTGGGTTGTATCTCGGTCTGGTGGTTGACGTGATCCATGATTGCCTCCTCCGCAATCGGCTGCGCTGCTGCACAACCTGAGGTTATAACGCCGATCTCCCCATTTGGTTCCATCGGCACTCTTGACGGCGACGCCGATCTCATTACCTATGGAACGCTGCGGACAACGGACATCCACCGCAGAAAACACTGGTGCCGGGCCCCTCTGGCGAGAGTTTTTACGGCGCTCTCGTGATGTCGGTACCGCCTGCAGACAAGCCGGCGGATTTATCCCCATGA
>CAZZZI010000258.1:0-6813 GCA_964658415.1 uncultured Sphingomonas sp.
GGGGATTCATCTGGCCGAGACCGAATGTCTGGCCGGCATAGAAGGGCTGAAAGAACACGGCGCTGAAGCGATTGTTGGGAAAGGCCTTGCCGTTGACCGTCTTGCCTTTGAAATCGTCGTCCCAGACGTCCTCGCGGCAGGACCAGAGGCCGTAGGAATCGCTCTTTCCGTTGCATTTCGCAAACTGCGGCCTGGCGACGAAGTCGTCGACATTCTCGCCATCATAGGCGAACTTGAAGCTCTCGCCGGCGTAGGAGGCAGCCTTGACGTAGTAGGACTGCAGGCCGTCATAGGCATCGACATTGTACGTGTGCTCGCCGACCAGCTCTCCGACCACGTGGATCGGGTCGATGCCATAGGCCCGCGATACCGCCTTGATTTTCGACATCAGCTTGGTGTCGGTCGCCAGCAGCTGGCGCACCTTCTGATATTTTCGGTCGAAGCTGGAATTCGTGCCCTTGGTCCGGCGCACGGAGGCGCCCGGAATGGGGGGCTGTTCGGCATTTCGATTGCCGGGCGGCACCGTCAGAACGTCGGCCGCTTTTACGGGGATCGTGCCGAAGCCCAGCACGGCAACCAGAAGTGAAATGAGAATGCGTCGCACGATCGGCTGCCCCGTCGAAGGTTCATCGGTGTTTCGCCGTGGCGTGGATGACAATCTTGGCCGAATAATGCCGACCCGACGCTTCCCGCCAAAGGAAAGTGACCATCACCTAAAAAGTTAACGGCCCGGTGTCGAGGGGGTACGGTGCAAAAGGCGAGGAATAACGTCGCGGCATGGCGAAGACAGCGCAGACGACAGAACCAGAAGGGACGCGCCCTGCCCTCCGGCAGACCACGTCCCTCGATCGATACGTCTATTCTATAAGCGTCAGCCTACGCTCAATGAAGACGCAGAATTAGTTGCAGACGCGAACCTGTTCGCGGTGCCAGCCGTCGTCGTACTGGTTGTCGACCTGACGGTCCTCGAACCAGCAGCGCGGCTGCGGGGGTGGAGGCGGAGGGGGTGCATAGCCGTAGCCGCCGCCGTCGTTGTTGTTGACCAAGGCGCCGCCGATCAGTCCGCCAAGGACGCCGGCTGCGATGCCGCCAGCGATGATGCCGCCGTTATTGTTGTGGTGATGGCGGCGCTGCGGCGGAGGCGGGCCGCGATCCCAGCCATCGTCCTGCGGCGGCCGGCGGTATTGGGCTTCGGCAGTGCTCGCGGTGCTGAGCGCAGCCCCGGCGACGGTTGCCAGAACGAGAACAGATAGAACAGTCTTCTTAAACATTGCCACCTCCATGAAGGCTCAGGAACCGGGCCTTTGCCCAAAATCAGAGCCAACTGATAAAGCGGATTATATTTAATTTAGCTTAATGGCCGATGAATACCGTGTTCATGGCGCAGCCAAGATCCGGTCCCCGCAAGCGGAGGACCGGACCCTCGACCGGTGCTACAGGATGTAGCGCGACAGGTCTGTATTGGCGGCGAGGTCGCCGACATGCTTCTGCACATAGGCGGCGTCGATGGTGAGCGAGGCGCCGCCACGATCCGGTGCGTTGTACGAGATGTCGTCCAGCACGCGCTCCATCACCGTCTGCAGGCGACGGGCGCCGATGTTCTCGACGGACGAGTTGAGGTGGACGGCAACGTCCGCCAGCGCATCGAGCGCATCGTCGGTGAACTCGAGCGAGAAACCTTCCGTATCCATCAGCGCCTTGTACTGGCGGATGAGGCTGGCCTCGGTCTCGGTCAGGATGCGGCGCATGTCGTCCTTGCTGAGCGGCTTCAACTCGACGCGGATCGGCAGGCGGCCCTGGAGTTCGGGCAGCAAGTCCGACGGCTTCGAGACGTGGAAGGCGCCCGAGGCGATGAACAGAATATGGTCCGTTTTCACAGGTCCGTACTTGGTCGAAACCGTCGTGCCTTCCACCAGCGGCAACAGATCGCGCTGCACGCCCTCGCGCGACACGCCGGCACCGATGCCGCCCTCGCGGGTGGCGATCTTGTCGATTTCGTCGAGGAAGACGATGCCGTCGTTTTCGGCCGAGCGCACGGCTTCGCGCTGCACGACCTCGTTGTCGACCAGCTTGTCGGATTCATCGCGGATCAGGTCGGCATAGGAGGCCTTTACCGTGGTGCGGACCTTCTTGGTCTTGTTGCCCATGGCCTTGCCGAACATTTCCGACAGGTTGAGAACGCCGATATTGGCGCCGGGCATGCCTGGGATCTCGAAACCGGAGCCGGCCGATGCCGTGTCGGCGATCTCGATGTCGATTTCCTTGTCGTCGAGTTCGCCGTCGCGCAGCTTCTTGCGGAAGCTCTCGCGGGTGGCCGGCGAGGACGTCGCGCCGACGAGGGCATCGAGCACGCGTTCCTCGGCGCTCATATGCGCCTTCGATTCGACCTCGGCGCGCATCTTCTCGCGCACCAGGCCGATGCCGACCTCGACGAGGTCACGGATGATCTGCTCGACGTCGCGGCCGACATAGCCGACTTCGGTGAACTTTGTGGCTTCCACCTTGATGAAAGGCGCTCCGGCGAGCTTGGCGAGGCGACGGGAGATCTCCGTCTTGCCGACGCCCGTGGGTCCGATCATCAGGATGTTCTTCGGCATGACTTCGTCGCGCAGGTCTGGTTCGAGCTGCTGGCGGCGCCAGCGATTGCGCAACGCAATCGCCACGGCGCGCTTGGCCTCATGCTGGCCGATGATGTAGCGGTCGAGTTCGGAGACGATCTCGCGGGGGGAGAAATTTGTCATTATTCTGGTTTCCCATCGGGGCTAGAAACGATCAGGAGAGGAAGCTCAGGCGTCGGATGTGATCGATTCGATGACAATGCTGTGGTTGGTGTAGACGCAGATGTCTGCCGCGATATCGAGGGCGCGGCGGGCGATCTCCTCGGCCGACTTGTCCGTGTCCATCAGCGCGCGGGCGGCCGCGAAGGCATAGTTGCCGCCAGAGCCGATCGCCACGGTGCCGTGTTCCGGCTCCAAAACGTCGCCATTGCCTGTCAGCGCCAGCGTCGTCGTCTTGTCGGCGACCAGCATCATCGCTTCGAGATTGCGCAGGTACTTGTCGGTCCGCCAGTCCTTGGCGAGTTCGACGGCGGCGCGCATCAGCTGGCCCGGATATTGTTCGAGCTTCTTTTCAAGCCGATCGAGCAGCGTGAACGCATCGGCGGTAGCGCCAGCAAAGCCGGCGATGACCTCGCCGTCCTTGCCGATGCGACGGACCTTGCGGGCATTGCCCTTCATGACGGTCTGGCCGAGGCTGACCTGTCCATCGCCTGCCATGACCACCTGGTTGCCCTTCCGGACGGTAATAATCGTTGTCATAAAGCACCTGTCTGCCCGTGGGGCCGGGCGGTTTCGGTGGGCCGCGCATCGGCCCTGTTGCAGCCTATGTAAGTGGGCTTTTGGCGATTGCAAATATCACCCGTCGGCGATTCCGCGCCCGGGCGGCCGCAAAGGCGCACCCGCCGCGATTGAACGTCTGGATATTTTCCCATGTGACTGATATGGACGGCCATTATCCGATGGAGCAGGCCATGGCAGACACCGCAGCCACCCGCACGGCGAGCATTTCCCGCGCGACGAACGAGACTTCGGTCTCGGTGACCGTCAACCTCGACGGCACGGGCACCTCGAAGATTTCGACAGGCATCGGGTTCTTCGACCATATGCTCGACCAACTGTCGCGTCATTCGCTGATCGACATGCAGATCGAGACCAATGGCGATCTCGAAGTCGACGACCATCACGCCGTCGAGGATACCGGCATTGCCATCGGCCAGGCGATTTCCAAGGCGCTGGGCGACCGGCGCGGCATCACCCGCTATGCCTCGATCGATCTTGCCATGGACGAGACGATGACCAAGGCAGCCGTCGACCTGTCCGGCCGACCGTTCCTCGTCTGGAACGTCCAGTTCAGCGCGCCGAAGATCGGCCGGTTCGATACGGAACTGGTGCGCGAATTCTTCCAGGCACTGGCGCAGAACGCCGGCATCACCCTGCACATCCTCAACCACTACGGCGCCAATAACCACCATATCGCCGAAACCTGCTTCAAGGCCGTCGCCCGCGCCCTGCGGACCGCGACAGAGATCGATCCACGCCAGGCGGGCCGTGTGCCTTCGACCAAGGGCACGCTCGTCTGAGCCGGAATTTCAGCGGAGGGCCGTCATGGCCAGTTTTGTAGTTCTGACGCCCGTGACCGGGCCGGGCCGCGATCACGAGAAAACCCGGTTTGTGCGGGACGGATTTTCGCTGGCCGCCTTTCTCTTTCCGGGTATCTGGCTTCTCTGCCACCGCTTCTGGCTGCTGGGGATCGGCGCCCTGCTTCTTCAGGGCATCGGCATGGCGTTCATGGGGAACGCGCAGTTGTGGGCAGCCGGTCTCTCGCTGGTGCTTGCCGTCAGCGTGCTGACCGCAGTCGAAGGGCGGATGCTTTTTGTCACGCGGCTTGCGGCAAACGGCTTCGATGCGGTCGAACTCGTATCGGCGCGCAACCTCGCCGAGGCGGAGGAAATCTATTTCAGCGGCATCCCGCTCGAAGAGGCCGAGGATATCCGGCCGGCCGACTGGGATATCCGAAACGCTGCTGCCGGCACCCACGGGGGTGCCGCGCTCGGCCTCATCGGCTATGACGGAGGACGCTGAGCCATGCGCGTTGCAATCATCGACTACGGGTCCGGCAACCTGCGCTCCGCCACCAAGGCTTTCGAGCGCGCCGCCCGAGAAATCGGCATCGACGCCGAGATCGACCTGACCGACAAGCCCGACCGTGTCGCATCCGCCGACCGCATCGTCCTGCCCGGTGTCGGCGCCTATGCCGACTGCCGCCGCGGCCTCGATGCCGTCGACGGCATGACGGAGGCGCTGCGGGAAGCGGTCGAGCGACACGCCCGGCCCTTCCTCGGGATCTGCGTCGGCATGCAGCTGATGTCGTCGCGCGGGCTGGAAAAGACGACAACGGAAGGGCTCGGCTGGATCAAGGGCGACGTCGTCGAGATGACGCCGGATGACCCCGCGCTGAAAATCCCGCAGATCGGCTGGAATACGCTGGATCTGCACCGGCCGCATGCGCTGTTCGAGGGAATTCCGACCGGTGCCGAGGGCTTGCACGCCTATTTCGTACATTCGTATCACTTGGCCGCATCCCAGCCCGACGATGTCATCGCCACCACAAATTACGGTGGCGCCATGACCGCTTTCGTCGGACGCGACAACATGGCCGGGGCGCAATTCCATCCCGAGAAGAGCCAGAGGCTGGGCCTTGCCCTGATCGCCAATTTCCTGCGCTGGAAGCCCTGATGCCGCGCACCCTGAACGGACGGACACGATGATCCTTTTCCCCGCCATCGACCTCAAGGACGGCCAGTGCGTGCGGCTGAAGCTTGGCGACATGGACCAGGCCACGGTCTACAACACGGACCCGGCCGCCCAGGCGAAAACCTTCGAGGACCAGGGGTTCGAATGGCTGCATGTGGTCGATCTCAACGGCGCTTTCGCCGGGGCGAGCGTCAACGGCGAGGCTGTCGATGCAATCCTCAAGGCGACAAGCAACCCGGTGCAGCTCGGCGGCGGCATCCGGACGCTGGCCCATATCGAGGACTGGCTTTCTCGCGGCCTCGCCCGCGTCATCCTCGGCACCGTCGCTGTCCGTGACCCGGCCCTGGTGATCGAGGCCTGCCGGTTATTTCCGGGCCGCGTCGCCGTCGGCATCGATGCCAAGCGCGGCAAGGTGGCGGTCGAAGGCTGGGCCGAAGCCTCGGAACTCGGTGTCATCGACCTCGCCCGGAAATTCGAAGGTGCCGGTGTCGCCGCCATCATCTACACCGACATCGACCGCGACGGGATCCTTGCCGGCATCAATTGGGCCTCGACGCTGGAGCTGGCCAACGCCGTGTCCATCCCCGTAATCGCCTCGGGCGGCCTCGCCTCCATGGACGACATCAGGCGCATGCTGCAGCCAGACGCGGTCAAGCTCGAAGGTGCAATTTCCGGCCGGGCCCTTTATGATGGCCGGATCGATCCGGCGGAGGCGCTGGCGCTGATCAAGGGTATCCGGGAAAAGGAGCTTGCGTCGTGACACTCAAGGCCCGCATCATCCCATGCCTCGACGTCAAAGACGGCCGTGTCGTCAAGGGCGTTAATTTCGTCGACCTCATCGACGCCGGCGACCCCGTCGAAGCCGCCAAGGCCTATGACGCGGCCGGTGCCGACGAGCTTTGTTTCCTCGACATCACCGCTTCGTCCGACGATCGCGATACAATTTTCGACGTCGTGGCACGCACCGCCGAGCAGTGCTTCATGCCTGTGACTGTCGGCGGCGGCGTCAGGGCGCTTGCCGATATCCGCAAGCTGCTGCTCTGCGGTGCCGACAAGGTTTCGATCAATTCGGCGGCGGTGAAGAACCCCGATTTCGTGGCCGAGGCAGCGGACAAGTTCGGAAACCAGTGCATCGTCGTCTCGATCGACGCCAAGAAGGTATCCGTTGCCGGGGAGACCGACCGCTGGGAGATCTTCACCCATGGCGGACGCCAGCCGACGGGTATCGATGCCGTCGAGTTTGCCGAACAGATGGTAGAGCGCGGCGCCGGAGAACTCCTCATCACCTCCATGGATCGCGACGGCACCAAGAGCGGCTACGACCTGGCACTGACCCGCACGATCGCGGACCTCGTTCGCGTGCCGATCGTCGCATCCGGCGGCGTGGGCACGCTGGACGATCTCGTCAACGGCGTGACGCAGGGTCATGCCAATGCCGTCCTCGCCGCATCGATTTTTCACTTCGGCACCTATTCGATCGGCGAGGCAAAGCGCTATATGT
>CAZZZI010000259.1:0-6810 GCA_964658415.1 uncultured Sphingomonas sp.
CCGGCGTTGAATATCGCCATCGCAAGGGTACCGTGCTGATACTCGATGGCGGCGACCGTATGTTCCATGTCCTCGGCGCTCGTGACGTCCCCGTCGAGCACGATGATGCTGCCGGGAAGTCCTGCCGCTTCAGTCTGAAGCTCGAGCAACTTGGCATGGCTGCGCGCGGTGACGGCAACGCGATAGCCCTCACCCGCCAGCTTCAGGGCAAGTGCCCGGCCGATGCCCGTACTGGCTCCCGAAATCCAAACGATTCCATGGTCGGGGCGGGCGACGTAGTCACGCATTTGGCTTGCTCCTCGGCGGGTTCGGTTGAACACCAGGCGTCTTCATATGGTTCCAGTCCGACAGCATATTAGGACCGTATATCACGCTATTGTGGCTGCTTTCAGCCGATCAGGTCCCCGACGAGCCGGGTCAGCGGCCCCTTGAACGCAATCGGTGCCTCCAGCACCAAAAACGCGATGCAGGGTCCGTCCTTTTCGGCCACCGGCCGGTGCACGACACTGTTATCGGCGAACGAGATGTCGCCAGGCCCGTAACGGCCATGGGCATCTGCGAACGCGCCATCCAGCACCAGCGTCAGTTCCATTCCCCGATGGGTATGGGTAGGCAGCCTCCTGCCCGCCCGGATCCACATCAGGCTGACATCGCAGCCGTCGATGTCGCCCAACGAATATTCCTTGAACCCGGGGAGCTTGGCGCGCCACGGGACGTAGGGCAAATCAAAACCGATGAAATCCCGGAGCGGCTCGGGAAATTTTCCGCTCTCGGACCTGTCGACACCACGCGGCCGGCTGACCGTCATGTCCGTCGAGGCAAAAATCGAGGCAAGCCGCACATCCCGGTCAACGATATCCACAGGCGGGGCCGACTCGAGGGTCTCACCTGCCAGAGTTTCCAGATCGTGGACAAGGCGGGAATGGGTGGGGCACATCTCCAGATGCGAGGCGACCAGAACGCGGGCGGGTTCTGGCAGTGAACCGGCAACATAATGCGCCATCAGCGTGTCGACAGTATCGATCCGATTGCCCGCCATATCCGTCCCGACCAAGACTGCGCACCCGCTGCGACCTGTCTGGTGACCCATACGGCCATTGTCAATCAACAGATCAACAAGGCAGGCTTATTGTCGCGAGCCGATGAATTTTATCCTGCCGGACACAGGCAGAGAACGGTATTTCTTGCCAGTGCCGCCTTGTGAAGAGAAAAGACGGTTCTTACAATAAGATGAAACAGAAGGCAGATCCCATGAGCGCTTATCCCTCCGTCCTTGAATCGATCGGCCACACACCCCTCATCAAGCTCAAGGGCGCCTCGAAGGCGACCGGCTGCACGATCTACGGCAAGGCCGAGTTCCTCAACCCCGGCCAGTCCGTGAAGGATCGCGCAGCGCTCTACATCATTCTCGACGCCGAGAAAAAAGGCCTGTTGCGGCCGGGCGGCGTGATCGTCGAGGGCACGGCGGGCAACACCGGCATCGGTCTCACGCTCGTGGCCAAGGCACGCGGCTACCGCACCGTCATCGTGATCCCGGAGACCCAGAGCCAGGAGAAGAAGGATGCGCTGAGGCTGCTCGGTGCCGAACTCGTCGAGGTGCCCGCCGCGCCGTACAAAAATCCGAACAACTACGTCAAGGTATCCGGCCGGCTCGCAGAACAACTGGCGCGAACGGAACCCAATGGCGCAATCTGGGCCAACCAGTTCGACAACCTTGCCAACCGGCAGGCCCACGTCGAAACGACGGCGCGCGAGATCTGGGACGACACCGGCGGCAAGGTCGACGGCTTCATCTGCGCGGTCGGTTCTGGCGGAACGCTGGCCGGCACGGCGGAAGGCCTGCATCGCTTCAACAAGGGCATCAAAATCGGGCTCGCCGATCCCGAAGGCGCCTCGCTCTACGAGTTCTACACACATGGCACGCTGAAATCCGAGGGATCGTCGATCACCGAGGGGATCGGTCAGGGGCGCATCACGGCCAATCTCGAAGGCTTCAAGCCCGATTTTGCCTACCGCATTCCCGATGCCGAGGCGTTTCCGCACGTCTTCGATCTCATCGAACATGAAGGCCTTTGCCTCGGCGGCTCGTCTGCGATCAATATCGAGGGTGCGATCCGTATGGCCAAGGACATGGGTCCCGGGCACACCATCGTCACCATCCTCTGCGACTACGGCAACCGCTACCAGTCGAAGCTGTTCAACCCGGATTTTCTGAAATCCAAGGGCCTTCCGGTCCCGGAGTGGCTCACCCAGTCGCCCGAGATCTCCATCCCCTATGAAACCGTGGCCTGATGCCGATGGCCGTCGACGCCCTCTTTCGTAATGATTTCTACCTGTCGACCGTGGAGGCGACGGTGACCGTTATACATGACGACGGTGGCATCGAGTTCGACCAGACTTGCTTCTATGCGACGTCGGGCGGCCAGCCCGGCGACAGCGGGTTCCTCGAGCGCAGCGACGGCTCCAAGATCATGCTCGGGCAGACCCGGCACGGCGCCACCAAGGACGTCATCCTCCATGTGCCGCTGGAGGGCGAGGCCTTGCCCGCCGTCGGAGAGACTGTCGTGCTGCACATCGACTGGCCGCGTCGCTACCGGCTGATGCGGATGCACACGGCCTGCCACCTGCTGTCCGTCGTCTGTCCCTATCCCATTACCGGCGCTGCCGTCGGCGAAGACGAAAGCCGGGTCGATTTCGACATGGGCGACGCCGTCGGCAAGGACGAGGTGACGGCAAAGCTGATGGCGCTCGTCAATGAAAACCACCCCATCTCGCTACAGTGGATTACCGACGAGGAGCTCGCGGCAAACCCCGGCATCGTCAAGTCCAAGAACGTCCGGCCGCCGGTCGGGCTCGGCCGTGTCAGCCTGGTTTGCATCGGCGAGAATTCGTCCGTTGACAGCCAGCCCTGCGGCGGCACACATGTATCGGAGACCCAGGAGGTCGGTGCGATCCATATCGCCAAGATCGAAAAGAAGGGCAAGGAGAACCGGCGCTTCCGCATCCGTTTCGGATCGCCGGGGTCAGAAGCCTGAACAGCATGGAGACCAGCATGAGCGCCGACCAAAGCCGTTTCGTCGTTTCGGCCGACTGGCTGCAGCAACATCTCGGCGAAGGAGACCTCAGGGTCGTCGATGCCGCATTCTACCTGCCGGCCCAGAAGCGTGACGCCGATGCAGAGTATGCCGCTGGCCATATCCCCGGTGCCGTCCGTTTCGACCACGACAGGATCGCCGATCATTCCACCGACCTGCCGCACATGGTGCCGTCCCCGGAACAGTTCGCAGAACAAGTCGGAAAGCTCGGCATCAGCGCCACCGACCGCATCGTCGTCTACGACGGTCCCGGCATCTTCTCGGCGCCGCGCGTGTGGTGGCTGCTGCGCATCATGGGAGCCCCGAACGTCATGGTGCTCGACGGCGGCCTCGACGGCTGGAAGGCCGAGGGACGGCCGCTGGAAACGGCAATACCGGAACCGGAGCCAGTGCAGTTCGTGCCAGCATTCGACGCCAAGCGCGTCGTCGGCTTCGAGGATATGCGCGACATCGTCTCCAGTGCCGCCATGCAGATTGCCGATGCCCGCAGCGCCGGCCGGTTTGCCGCCGAAGAACCCGAGCCGAGGGCCGGCATGCGTTCCGGCCACATGCCGGGTGCCCGCAGCCTGCCATCGGGCTCGTTTTCGACCGGCGGCAAGCTGAAGTCGCTTTCCGAGCTGAAACAAACCATCGAAGCAGCCGGCATCGACCTGCACAAGCCGGTCGTGACCAGCTGCGGCTCGGGCATCACCGCTGCGATCATCACGCTGGCGCTCGAATCTCTCGGCCACACCGACAACCGGCTCTATGACGGGTCCTGGTCCGAATGGGGCAGCCGTTCCGACACTCCCATCGCCACCGGTAAGGCCTGACGCATGACTGAGACACCCACAGCATCCCTGCCGGTGCAGATTACCCGGCTGGAAATGACCGCGCCGCCGAAGACCAGCCTGGCGATCCCGATCAACATCCAGGCCGCCGTCATGCGCGCGCCGAAAATCCCGCTGCCTTTCTATCGCTATCTCTACCGCCAGGTCGGTGCCCGCTGGCAGTGGGTCGACCGGCTGCGCATGGGCGACGAGGAGCTATCCGCCGTGCTCCACGACGAGCGCAACGATGTCAGCGTGCTGTATGTCAACGGCGCGCCGGCTGGCTTCTTCGAGCAGTTCCGCGCAGACGAAGACACCATCGAGCTCAGCCATTTCGGACTGATCGAGCATGCGCTCGGACTGGGCCTCGGCAAATGGTTCCTGCTGCAGGCGCTCTATGCCCTCTGGACGTCGAACCCGCAGCGCATCGTCGTCACCACCAACAACCTCGACCATCCGCGCGCGCTGCAGCTTTACCAGATGTTCGGCTTCTCTCCGGTCTCCACGGCCCAAGGCAGCATTACTCCGCTATCGGACGCAGAGCTGCTCGAGATCATGAAACGCGGTTGAGGCTAGCGCCTCAGCCCGCTCGGGCGACGGGGGTCGTTGCGGCGGTCGATATCCAGAGTTTGGCCGACGGAGGCTTTCAGTTCCTCCATCTGCGCCTTCAACGCGCGGATCTGCTCCAGAATTTCGGCATTCTGCCTGGCGAGATAGTCAAGATCGATGTCCGGCATGCTGGTTTCCTCGTTTCGCGCCTGACATAGCGCCGCAGATGCCGGCGGCAAGAATCGGGTGGATTCGCGCGGCCAGTGCCGGCATCTCTTGACGACCTCAAATGGAGATCCGTCATGTCCAACATCCGATTTAATGCCATGCCACTCGCCGATGCCGAAGCCCTCTGGGGTGGCGCTGCCGATGCCTATGGCTTCCCTCCGGAAACCATGCTCTCCGATGGCCCCGGCCATCCCTGCCGGTATTGCCTGGAAAATATCGAGGCCGGCGAGGAGCTGCTGGTCCTTGCCTACCGACCCTTCCCGGAGCTCCAGCCCTATGCCGAGACTGGGCCGATCTTCCTACACAAGGGGCCGTGCCAACGCTACGCTTCGGAGGAGGTGCTTCCGCCCGTCCTATCGGGGAGCCGGGACTTCATCGTCCGGGGATATGGCGAGAACGACCGCATCGTCTACGGCACGGGTGCCGTCACCGCCGCCGGCGATATTCCAGCCTATGCCAAAAACCTGCTGGAGCGGCCTGATGTCGCCTATCTGCATGTCCGATCGGCGCGCAACAATTGCTACCAGTGCAGGATCGACAGCGAAAAGGCGCCGGCTCACGCGGAGGCCGGCGCCCTTCCCTGATCTGGAACTGCACCCTCAGGCGACGTTCAGGATGCTCTCCGGTGCGACGGCTTCATAGCCCAGCGCCTCGGCCACCGCCGCATTGACAATGCGGCCTTTGTGGACATTGAGGCCGTTGCGCAGGTGGCGGTCTTCGGCAATCGCGCGAAGGCCGCGGTCGGCAAGGGCCAGACCATGGTGGAGCGTGGCGTTGTTCAGCGCGTGGGCCGAGGTGACCGGCACTGCGCCCGGCATGTTGGCGACGCAGTAATGGACGACACCCTCGACGACATAGGTCGGGTCGGAATGTGTCGTGGCATGGGATGTCTCGAAGCAGCCACCCTGGTCGATGGCGACATCGACGATGACGGCGCCCTTCTTCATGCCGGTCAGCATGTCGCGCGTCACCAGTTTCGGCGCGGCCGCACCCGGGATCAGGACCGCACCGATGACGAGATCTGCCGAGAACACCTCGTCCTCCAGCGCCTGGATGCTGGAATAGCGGGTATGGACGCGGCCGGCGAAGAGATCGTCGAGCTGGCGCAGGCGCGGCAGGGAGCGGTCGAGAATGGTCACGTCGGCACCGAGCCCGACGGCCATGCGGGCTGCGTGCAGGCCGACGACACCGCCGCCGATCACGGTCACCTTGCCGGGCAGGACGCCCGGGACGCCACCGAGCAGCACGCCGAGGCCGCCATTGGCCTTCTGCAGCGCGGTTGCGCCAGCCTGGATCGACAGGCGACCAGCCACTTCCGACATCGGTGCGAGCAGCGGCAGGCCGCCGCGATCGTCGGTGACGGTTTCATAGGCGATGGCGGTGACGCCCGAGGCGAGCAAGCCCTTGGTCTGTTCCGGATCCGGCGCAAGATGGAGATAGGTGTAGAGGATCTGGCCTTCGCGAAGCTGCGCCCATTCCTGCGGCTGCGGCTCCTTGACCTTGACGATCATGTCGCAGCCGTCAAAAATCTCCTTGGCCGTACCAACGATCTTGGCACCGGCGGCAGCATAGGCATGGTCGTCGGCGCCGATGCCGGCCCCGGCCTTCGTCTCGATCCAGACCTGATGCCCATGGGCGACATAGTCGCGGACGGCGGCAGGCGTGAGGCCTACCCGATACTCGTGGTTCTTGATTTCCTTCGGGCAACCGACGCGCATGTTCTTTCCTCTTTGAAGCCATCCGCTTCTGCGGATCGTAGCCTGCGAGTGAACCATTTCGCCCACGCAATGTCCTTGCAAAGACGGATTGCGGAATTGACTTTTTTCGAAGATGATTGCGTGGACAGCCTCTAAATCGCAGGATATTCGAATGATTGAGCTGGATGCCATTGATCGTGCCATTTTGAGGGCGCTTCAACAGAATGCCCGCATCACCAATGCAGAGCTCGCGGTCAAGGCGGGGCTCTCGCCATCGGCCTGTTCCCGCCGTGTCGACATTCTGGAAAAGAACGGCACGATCGGCGGCTACCACACACGACTATCCCACAAGGCGCTGGACTACCGGATGATCGCGGTCGTCCATATCTCCCTGTCCGGGCAGTTCGCCAAGACGCTCACCGAGTTCGAAAC
>CAZZZI010000260.1:0-6786 GCA_964658415.1 uncultured Sphingomonas sp.
CGGTTTTCCTTAGACGAGCATGCCCATCGGGTTCTCGATGTAGCCCTTGAACGCGCCCAGCAGCTGCGCCCCGAGCGCGCCGTCGACGCTGCGGTGATCGGTCGAGAGCGTGACGCTCATGACGGTCGCAATCGCCATTTCGCCGTTCTTGACGATGACGCGCTGCTCGCCAGCACCAACGGCCAGGATGGTCGAGTGCGGCGGGTTGATGACGGCGGCAAATTCCTTGACGCCCATCATGCCCATGTTCGACACCGAGGTGGTGCCGCCCTGGAACTCTTCCGGCTTCAGCTTGCGATCCTTGGCGCGCCTGCCGAGGTCCTTCATCTCGTTGGAGATGACAGACAGGGTCTTCAGCTCGGCCTTGCGGATGATCGGCGTGATCAGCCCGCCCGGGATGGAGACGGCAACGCCGACATCCACGTGCTTGTGCTTGACCATGGCATTCTCTGTCCACGACACGTTGGCATCAGGCACATCGCGCAAGGCAAGCGCCATCGCCTTGATGATCATGTCGTTGACCGACAGCTTGTAGGCCGGCGCGCTGTCCTTGCGCGGTGCGGCATCGTTCAGCTGCGCGCGCAACGCCATCAGGGCGTCGAGATTGCAATCCACCGTCACGTAGAAATGCGGAATGGTCTGCTTGGATTCGACCAGGCGCTTGGCGATGATCTTGCGCATGTTGTCATGCGGCACGAGATCGTAGGAGCCAGCTTCGAACAGCTTCATGACGGCTTCGTCCGACGCACCCTTGGGGGCGCTTGCAGCCGGTGCCGACGCAGGCGTTGCAGCAGGCGCGGATGCCGTCTTGGCACCGCCACCGGCGACAGCGGCTTCGATGTCGCTCTTGACGACACGGCCATGGGGACCGGAGCCCGAGACGGCCGACAGATCGATGCCGGCTTCCTTGGCGAGGCGACGGGCGAGCGGCGAAGAGAAGGTCCTGTTACCGCTGGCAGAGACCGGCGCTGCCTTTGGCGCGGCAGGCGCTGCGGGGGCCACGGCCGGCGCATCCGCCTTAACCTGTTCCTCGGCCTTGGCAGCGGGCGCTGCTTCCGGCTTCGCTGCAGGTTCTGCAGCCGGAGCGGCGGATCCGGCACCGCTGGCAGCAGCACCGACATCCTCGCCATCGGCGGCAAGCACGGCAATCAACGCGTTGACCTTGACGCCCTGGGTACCGGCGGCGACGACGAGCTTGGCAACGGTGCCCTCGTCGATCGCCTCGACTTCCATGGTTGCCTTGTCGGTTTCGATCTCGGCCAGCACGTCGCCGGACTTGACCTGATCGCCTTCCTTGACCAGCCACTTGGAGAGCGTACCCTCCTCCATGGTCGGCGATAGGGCAGGCATGGTGATGTTAATAGGCATCGAGAGACCTTCCCCTTATTTGTAGCAGACGGCTTTCACCGCATCGACCACTTCGCCGACGTTCGGAAGCGCGAGCTTTTCGAGGTTTGCAGCGTAGGGCATCGGCACGTCCTTGCCGGCGATCGTCAGGATCGGCGCATCGAGATAATCGAAGGCCTGCTGCATGACGCGGGTGGCGATTTCCGTGCCGACCGAGTTCTGCGGATAGCCTTCCTCGACGGTGACCAGGCGACCGGTCTTCTTCACCGATTCGATGACAGTCGGCAGATCCATCGGGCGCAGCGTGCGCAGATCGATCAGTTCGACGTCGATGCCGAGCTGCTCGAGTTCGGCAACCGCCTTGACAGCATAGCTCATGCCGATGCCGAAGGAGACGATCGTCACGTCCTTGCCGGTGCGATGAATGCGCGCCTTGCCGATCGGCAGCACGAAGTTGTCCATCTTCGGCACGTCGAAATGCTGGCCGTAGAGGATTTCGTTTTCGAGGAAGACGACCGGGTTGGGGTCGCGGATCGCAGCCTTCAGCAGGCCCTTGGCGTCGGCTGCCGTGTAGGGCATGACGACCTTGAGGCCCGGGATCTGGCTGTACCAGGCGGAATAATCCTGGCTGTGCTGGGCTCCAACGCGGGCCGCAGCGCCGTTCGGGCCGCGGAAGACGATCGGTGCACCCATCTGGCCGCCGGACATGTAGAGCGTCTTGGCGGCAGAGTTGATGATCTGGTCGATGGCCTGCATGGCGAAGTTGAAGGTCATGAATTCGACGATCGGCTTCAGGCCGGACATGGCGGCACCGACGCCGATACCGGCAAAGCCGTGCTCGGTGATCGGGGTATCGACGACGCGACGGGCGCCGAATTCCTGCAGCAGGCCTTGGGTGACCTTGTAGGCGCCCTGGTATTCCGCCACTTCCTCGCCCATGACGAAGACGTTTTCGTCAGCGCGCATTTCTTCCGCCATGGCGTCGCGGAGCGCGTCGCGCACCGTCGTCGAGACCATTTCGGTGCCGGCCGGAATGTCGGGATCGGCAGCGATGTGCGCCTTCGGCTGGGCCGGGACCTTGCTGTCGGCACGGGCGGTCGGCTCATTGGCCGATTCACGGGCCTTGCCGCCGGCATCGTTGCTGGCAGCGGCCGGCGTGTCGGCATCAGCCTTAGGCGCCGCAGCCTGCTGCGTGTCCGCAGGAGCATTCATAGCATCGGCGCTTTCGCCTTCAGCCAGCAGGATCGCAATCTTGGCGTTGACCTTCACGCCCTGGGTCCCTTCGGCGACCAGGAGCTTGCCAATCGTGCCTTCGTCGACGGCTTCGACTTCCATCGTCGCCTTGTCGGTTTCAATTTCGGCAATGACGTCGCCGGAGGTGACCTTGTCACCTTCCTTCTTCAGCCATTTGGACAGTGTGCCTTCTTCCATCGTCGGAGAGAGGGCGGGCATCAGGATATCGATAGGCATGGGTTCCCTCCCCGATCAGAGCAGAATGTCTGTGTAGAGCTCGGACGCATCCGGCTCCGGCGTGGATTGGGCGAAATCGGCACTGTCGGCAACGATATCGCGAACATCCTTGTCGATCGCCTTCAGATCGTCCTCGGATGCCCAGCCCTTTCCGACGAGGCGCAAGCGCACCTGCTCGATCGGATCATGCTCTGCGCGCATCTTCTGCACTTCATCCTTCGAGCGATACTTCGCCGGATCGGACATCGAATGGCCGCGATATCGGTAGGTCAGCATCTCGAGAATGATCGGGCCCTTGCCGGAACGGCAGTGCTCGAGCGCCTCGTCGGCTGCGGCCTTGACGGCGCGCACATCCATGCCATCGACCTGGATGCCGGGAATGCCGAAGCCGGAGCCGCGCAGCGAGTAGTTCGACTGTGCCGTGGCGCGGGCCGTGGACGTGCCCATGGCGTAATGGTTGTTCTCGACGATATAGACGATCGGCAACTTCCAGAGGGCCGCCATGTTGAAGCTCTCGTAGACCTGACCCTGGTTGGCAGCACCATCGCCGAAGTAAGACACGGCGACGCTGTCATTGCCGCGATACTTGTTGGCGAAGGCGAGACCCGTGCCGAGCGAGACCTGGGCGCCCACGATGCCGTGGCCGCCATAGAAATGCTTCTCTTTCGAGAACATGTGCATGGAGCCGCCCTTGCCGTGCGAATAGCCGGTGCTGCGACCGGTCAATTCGGCCATGACGCCGCGCGCTTCCATGCCGCAAGCGAGCATGTGGCCGTGGTCGCGATAGGCCGTGATGACCTGATCGCCGTCCTTCTGGGCCATCTGCATGCCGACGACGACAGCTTCCTGGCCGATATAGAGGTGACAGAATCCGCCGATGAACCCCATACCGTACAACTGTCCGGCCTTCTCTTCGAAACGCCGGATAAGCAGCATTTCGCGGTAGGCTTTCAGCTCTTCGTCGCGGTCGAAATCGGCGATAGGACCGCCGTTGGTTTCAACGCGTGCTGACTTGGACGTTTTCCGGTTGGAAACGGACGCGATTTTCGGCGCCATTCAACCCTCCCCTGTGTGATTAGCATCGATCAATGGTGACGCGTAACATAGGGAAGATTAATAGATGCAGCAATGCCATAAACGCATGGCTAGTATTCGATATAAGTCACTGAAAAATAAATAAAAACGTCGATTAACTGAAATTCGGTTAATCAGACTATCTGTTGAAGATGACGATTTCGTCTGCCTTCGAATAATCGAGCTGGTAACGCGCCTTTTCATCCAGCATGTCCTTGTCGAGCGAGCCGTCGCTGAGCAAAGCGACTTCCTTTTCAAGGTGCTGACGCTTGGCAACGAGATCGGCGAGATCCTTGGAACGGGCCAGGCGCTGCTGCTCGAAGACTTCCGTCGCGCGAAGGCCGAAGTCGCCGTGAACGCTGTGATAGCCGAAATAGGAAACGAAGGCGACGGTGATGGCCGGAAGCACCAGATGGCCGAGCCGCTTCTTCTTATGATATTTTGTCCACATGGTCGCTTATCCGTACGCTGTACCGTGTGAACGACACTAGACGGCAGAGATTAACCGTCCGTTGACCGTGTTGCGAGATCAATAAAAAACCGCGCCCGAAGGCGCGGTTGGTGACATGCGATAGAGTGTCGAAAAATCAAGCGCGCAGGATGGACGTACCGGCGTAGCGGGCCTGCGGACCCAGCATTTCCTCGATGCGGATCAGCTGGTTGTACTTGGCCAGACGGTCGGAGCGCGACAGCGAGCCGGTCTTGATCTGTCCGCAGTTGGTGGCAACGGCGAGGTCGGCAATCGTCGAATCTTCGGTTTCGCCCGAGCGGTGCGACATGACGGCGGTGTAGCCGGCCTTGTGCGCCGTTTCTACGGCGTCGAGGGTTTCCGTCAGGGTGCCGATCTGGTTGACCTTCACGAGGATCGAGTTAGCAACGCCCATCTTGATGCCGTCGCGCAGGCGCGAGGAGTTGGTGACGAACAGGTCGTCGCCGACCAGCTGGGTGGTCTTGCCGGCAAGCTCGGTCAGCGTCTTCCAGCCTTCCCAGTCGTCTTCCGACATGCCGTCTTCGATCGAAAGGATCGGGTACTTGGCAGCCAGTTCGGCCAGGTATTCAGCCATGGCACCCGGCTCCAGCGTGCGGCCTTCGCCTTCGAGAACATACTTGCCGTCCTTGAAGAATTCCGTCGCAGCGCAATCGAGGCCGAGGTAGATGTCTTCGCCGGGCGTGTAGCCGGCCTTCTCGATCGACTTCATGATGAAGTCCAGGGCTTCAGGCGCGCTCTTCAGGCCCGGCGCGAAACCGCCTTCGTCACCGACGTTGGTGTTGTGACCCTGGGCCGACAGTTCCTTCTTCAGAACGTGGAAGACTTCCGAACCCATGCGAACTGCGTCGCTGAAGGTTTCGGCGCCCACAGGCATGATCATAAATTCCTGGAAATCGATCGGATTGTCGGCATGCGCGCCGCCGTTGATGATGTTCATCATCGGAACCGGCAGCAGGCTGGCATAGGCGCCACCGACATAACGGTAGAGCGGCAGGTCGGCGCTCTGGGCGGCAGCCTTGGCAACGGCGAGCGACACACCGAGGATGGCGTTGGCGCCGAGGCGGGACTTGTTGGGGGTGCCGTCCAGTTCCATCATCAGGTTGTCGATCTGGATCTGGTTCTCGGCGTCGAGGCCGCCGATGGCTTCGAAGATTTCGGTATCGACGGCTTCCACAGCCTTTTCCACACCCTTGCCATGGTAACGCGAGCCACCATCACGCAATTCGACGGCTTCGTGGGCACCGGTCGAGGCGCCCGACGGGACAGCCGCACGGCCCATGCTGCCGTCTTCCAGGTATACGTCGACTTCGACAGTCGGGTTGCCGCGGCTGTCGAGAATCTCGCGGGCGATAATGTCGGTGATTGCGGTCATGGCTGGTTCCTGCTCGCTGGTTATAATCGATTGAAATGTCTAAATCGAAGGCGTGGCAATTACAATGCCATCCCGCGCGTCGAATGGGGGAACGTTGCAAGCCGACTAAAGCAAGATCATGTCAGCTTGTTGAACGCCCCTTGATGTCAGGCTTTGGCGATGGCGTCGAAAGCCAGCAGCTTTTCGAGCAGCCGCGGCATGTCTTTCAGATGCACCATGTTCGGGCCGTCAGACGGCGCGTGGTCGGGATCCTCGTGGGTTTCGACGAACACGCCGGCGACGCCGACAGCCACGGCTGCGCGTGCCAGTGTCTCCACGAATTCACGCTGGCCGCCGGACGATCCGCCCTGACCGCCCGGCTGCTGCACGGAGTGAGTCGCATCGAAGATCACAGGCGCACCCATCGCTGCCATGATCGGCAGCGAGCGCATGTCGGACACGAGCGTGTTGTAGCCGAAGGAGGCGCCGCGCTCGCAGAGCAGGATATTCGGGTTGCCGCTGTCATTCAGCTTGGCGAGGACGTTCTTCATGTCCCAGGGCGCCAGGAACTGGCCCTTCTTGACGTTGATGATGCGGCCGGTCTTGGCGGCGGCAACAAGAAGATCGGTCTGGCGCGACAAAAAGGCCGGGATCTGCAGCACGTCCACGGTCTTGGCAACGATGGCGCACTGCTCTTCCGTATGGATGTCGGTGAGAACAGGAAAGCCATATTCCTTCTTCAGGTCGGCGAAGATCTCGAGCGCCGCATCGAGCCCGAGGCCGCGCTGGGCTGACAGCGACGTGCGGTTGGCCTTGTCGAAGGACGACTTGTAGACGAGCCCTATGCCGAGAGAGGCGCAGAGCTCCTTGAGCTTGCCGGCCATGGTGAAGGCATGGTCGCGGCTCTCCATCTGGCAGGGGCCGGCGATCAGCGACAGGCGCTTGCTGTTGGAGAAAACGACCTTGCCGGGGCCTTCGCCGGCGACCACGTCTGAATTTGTCGGATGGCTCATGCTGTCTCCTCGAAGGCGAACAATGCCCCCTGCCCGGGAGC
>CAZZZI010000261.1:0-6777 GCA_964658415.1 uncultured Sphingomonas sp.
CCGAAAGCGAGCCGATGATCATCGGCCGTAATTTTCTGGTGAAGATCAACGCCAATATCGGCAACTCGGCTGTCACCTCCTCCATGGCGGAGGAGGTTGAAAAGATGGTCTGGGCGATCCGGTGGGGCGCCGACACGGTGATGGACCTGTCGACCGGCCGCAATATCCACAATATCCGCGACTGGATCGTGCGCAATTCGCCGGTGCCGATCGGCACCGTGCCGCTCTATCAGGCCCTGGAAAAGGTGGGTGGCATTGCCGAGGATCTCTCATGGGAGGTCTATCGCGACACGCTGATCGAGCAGGCCGAGCAGGGCGTCGATTATTTCACGATCCATGCCGGCGTGCGTCTTGCCTATATCCACCTCACGGTGAACCGCGTGACCGGCATCGTGTCGCGCGGCGGGTCAATCATGGCCAAGTGGTGCCTGCACCACCACCGCGAAAGCTTTCTCTACGAGCACTTCGACGAGATCTGCGACATTGCCCGCGCCTATGACGTGACCTTTTCGCTCGGGGACGGCCTGCGTCCCGGTTCGATCGCCGATGCCAATGACGCCGCCCAGTTCGCCGAGCTGGAGACACTCGGCGAACTCACGAAAATCGCCTGGGCAAAGGATTGCCAGGTGATGATCGAAGGTCCCGGTCATGTGCCCATGCACAAGATCAAGGAGAACATGGACAAGCAGTTGGAGACCTGCGGCGAAGCGCCGTTTTACACGCTTGGGCCGCTCACCACCGATATCGCACCCGGCTACGATCACATCACGTCGGCAATCGGGGCCGCCATGATCGGCTGGTTTGGAACGGCGATGCTCTGCTACGTGACCCCGAAGGAGCATCTCGGCCTTCCCGACCGCGACGATGTGAAGACCGGCGTCATCACCTACAAGATCGCCGCCCATGCCGCCGACCTCGCCAAGGGGCACCCGGGAGCGCGCCTGCGCGACGATGCGCTGTCACGCGCCCGGTTCGAATTCCGCTGGGAGGACCAGTTCAATCTGTCGCTCGACCCGGATACGGCACGCAGCTTCCACGACCAGACGCTGCCGAAGGAGGCGCACAAGGTGGCGCATTTCTGCTCCATGTGCGGCCCGAAATTCTGTTCCATGAAGATCTCGCACGAGATCCGTGCCGAAGCGCAGAAGGAGGGGCTGGAGGCTATGGCTGCCCGATATCGTGACGGCGGCGATCTCTACATGCCGGTGGCAGACCCGGCGAAAGACGGTGCGGGGGAAGCCTGATGGCCGATCTTCTGGTCAGGGGCGCTGGCGTCGCCGGGCTGACGGCCGCCTATGAACTGCTCAAAGGCGGCCATCGCGTCGATGTCGTCGATTGTCGGGAGAGGATAGGGCTTGGGGCATCGTCGTTCGCCGGCGGCATGCTCGCGCCCTATTGCGAGAGGGAGGCAGCGGACGAGACCGTTCTCAGCCTCGGTCTCGGGGCCGCCGACTGGTGGAGCGACGCCGTACCGGGCGAAGTCGTCCGCAACGGCACGCTGGTGGTGGCGCAGCCCCGCGATATGCCGGATCTCGTCCGGTTCGCCTCCCGGACGACAGGTCATGTCTGGCTCGACAGTGATGGCATTGCCGAGCTCGAGCCGTCGTTAGCCCGACGGTTCGACAGGGCGCTTTTCTTCGAGCGTGAGGCGCATCTCGATCCGCGCCGGGCGCTGACCCGTCTGGCTGAAGCGGTCGGCCATCGCGGCGGCCGATTTCATTTCGGTCCCGGGCAGGAGCCGGAACGGCAATACGCCTCCACAATCGATTGCACCGGACCGGCGGCCATCCCGCATCTTGCCGGGCTGCGCGGTATCAGGGGTGAAATGCTGTATCTGGAAACCCCGGAGATCAGCCTGTCGCGGCCCGTGCGGATGCTGCATCCGCGTCATCCGATCTATGTCGTGCCGCGTGACCGCCACCGCTTCATGGTTGGCGCAACGATGATCGAGACGGATGACGACGGGCCGATTTCCGCGCGCTCGATGATGGAACTTCTCAATGCCGCCTACGCGCTTCATCCGGCCTTCGGCGAAGCGCGAGTGGTGGAAACCGGGGTCGGCATCCGTCCGGCTTTTGCAGACAATGTTCCGCGCGTGGTCGAGACGGAGGAGGGGATGGCCATTGCCGGCATGCACCGCCACGGCTTTCTTCTGGCGCCCGCCATGGCTGTGGAGGCCGCAACCCGTCTCTCCATCAGCATGCCGTTTGAGGAAGGAATGACCCCATGAAACTGATCGTCAATGGAGAAGTCCAGGCGCTGGAAGCGGCCACGCTGGCGGAGCTGCTTGCCGTTCTGGAATACGAAGGCGACTGGCTGGCCACCGCCGTCAACGGCGATCTCGTGCATCGCGAGGACCGGGCGGCTCTGCGCCTCGAAGACGGCGACCGGATCGAGATCCTGTCGCCCATGCAGGGAGGATGAGGCGTGTTGAGACTTTATGATACCGAACTGTCGTCGCGTCTGCTGCTTGGAACGGCGCGCTATTCCTCCCCGGCGGTGCTTTCTCAAGCGGTTGCAAGATCAGGCACCGAAATCGTCACCGTGTCGCTTCGCCGCGAAATGGCCGGTGGCAAGGCAGGCGGCGCGTTCTTCCAGCTCATTCGTGACATGGGGGTACGTATCCTGCCCAACACGGCCGGATGCCATAGTGCCTCCGAGGCCGTGCTGACAGCCCGGATGGCAAGGGAAATATTCGGGACGGACTGGATCAAGCTGGAAGTCATCGGCAATCATGACAGTCTGCAGCCTGATGTTTTCGAGCTGGTCGAAGCCGCACGGATCCTTAGCAGCGAGGGGTTTTGCGTCTTTCCCTATACGACGGACGATCTGGTCGTTGCCGAAAAACTGCTGGCCGCCGGGTGCCGCGTGCTCATGCCCTGGTGCGCGCCGATCGGCTCGGCGGCGGGGCCGCGCAATGTGCCGGCGCTCGTTGCCTTAAGGGCGGCTTTCCCCTCTATCCCGCTGATCGTCGATGCCGGCCTCGGCCGGCCGTCGCATGCGGCTGTCGTGATGGAGCTTGGCTACGATGCCGTACTGCTCAACACCGCCGTCGCCATGGCCGGCGATCCGCCTGTCATGGCCGAAGCCTTCGCGAAAGCGGTCGATGCGGGCAGGCTCGCCTATCTCTCCGGCATGCTGGAGCCGCGCGACATGGCGGTTCCCTCGACGCCCGTCATCGGCAAGGCGGTGTTTCAATGAAGCTCGATCCCTTCTACCTCATCGTCGACAGTGCCGACTGGATCGAGCGCCTGGTGCCTTCGGGCGTGAGGCTCGTGCAGTTGCGCATCAAGGACAAGGACGCGACCGTGTTGCGGCAGGAAATCCGACGCGCCAAGGCAGTGTGCCTCGCGCACGGATGCCAGCTGATCGTCAACGACTACTGGCAACTGGCCATCGACGAGGGATGTGACTTCATCCATCTCGGACAGGAGGATCTTCTCGCGGCGGATCTCGCTGCCATCCGCAGTGCAGGATTGAGGGTCGGGATTTCGACCCACGACATTTCCGAACTCGATACGGCGCTCGGCATCAGGCCGGATTACGTCGCACTCGGTCCGGTCTGGCCGACCATCCTCAAAAAGATGAAGTGGCAACCGCAGGGTGTCGAGCGGGTTGCGGAGTGGAAGCGGCGGATCGGCGATCTCGCGCTTGTTGCCATCGGCGGCATCACCGCCGAGCGCGCGCCGCTGGTCCTGGGTGAGGGGGCGTCCTGCGCGGCCGTTGTCACCGACATCACGCGTCATCAGGACCCGGAGACCCGGACGCGGCAATGGCTGGCGGCGACAGCACCGTGGAGAAGACATCAGGAGACCGACCCATGACGCGGATCGCTCTCACCATAGCCGGATCGGACAGCGGCGGCGGCGCCGGCATCCAGGCTGACCTCAAGACCTTCTCCGCGCTCGGCGTTTACGGCGCAAGCGTGCTGACTGCCATCACCGCGCAAAACACATTGGGTGTTTCCGCCGTGAAGGATGTGTCGGTTTTCATGATTGCGGCCCAGATGCGGGCGGTTCTGGACGATCTCTTCGTCGACACGATCAAGATCGGCATGCTGTCGCGGGCAGAAACGATCCGAACCGTCGCCGAGGGGCTTCGGCACTTCCAGGGGCCCGTTGTTCTCGATCCCGTCATGGTCGCAACGTCCGGCGACCGGTTGCTGCGGGACGATGCCGTTGCGGCGTTGAAACAGCTCCTGATGCCGCAAACCCATCTCATCACGCCAAACCTTTTCGAGGCGGCCATCCTGACAGGAATGCCTGTCGCGGAAACACCCGAAGATATCGTCCGGCAAGCGCTGCAGCTGCGCAGGGAAGGCGCACGCGCGGTCCTGATCAAAGGCGGCCATGGCAAGGGGAGCGACAGTACCGATACACTGCTGACCGGCGATGGGACATTCCACGCCTTCACACTGCCACGGCTGGAAACATCGAATGGCCACGGAACCGGCTGCACCCTGTCTGCAGCGATCGCCGCCCAGCTGGCGCACGGACACGATCTGACAACCTCGGTCGGATTGGCCAAACGATACGTCCACGCCGCCCTCGCCGCATCCCGGGAGCTACGGGTCGGAAGAGGCCGCGGTCCGGTCCACCATTTCCATGGCCAGACGCATGATGGGGTAGCGTCGAACCGGCGGCAGGCGGATCATGCTGAGGCATACGGCAAGGGCACCGTCATTTGATCTCGTCGCGCACCTGGCCGTGGGCGACCACGGCGAAGAGGCCGGTGCCGCCGATGATATTGCCGAGCAGCGCTGGCAGGATGAACCCGCCGGCGGCCTCGCCGAAGCTCTTCTCGCCGCTGAGCATCAGCAGCCAGGCTTCGCCCGATCCGGCGATGACATGGCTGAAGCCCCCGATGGCGATCACGTAGGTGATCAGCAGGATCACCCAGAATTCGCTCCCCCTGGCATTTGGCAGGATCCAGGCGATGGAGGCAACGAGGAAACCGGCCGGGGTCGCCAGCAGAAGCGTCGTCGTAAAGTCATGCACGAGCGCGGCCTTGGAAATTTCCAGTGCCGAAGACAGTTGTTCGGGCCCGACAATGATCTGCCAGGCGATCAGAGTTGCGACGAAGAAGGTGCCGACCAGATTCGCGACAAGGACGGTGGCCCACAGGCGAAGCAACCGGCCGAGATTGCGAAGGGTGGGGTGGGTGGCGAGGGGCAAGACAGCGGTCACGGTCGTTTCCGTGAACAGCTGCAGCTTACCGAGGATAACGATGACGAAACCGACCGTATAGCCCAGGGCCACGATCAGTTCGCGCCAGGGCGTATCGGGCAGGCGCATGCGGATGAACGCTTCTGCCAAGATCGAAATGCTGATCGCCACGCCTGCCGCAAAACCGGAGAACGCCAAGGACTGGATGGACCGGGCGAGTTCCTCGTCACCCTGCAGGCGGACGACCTCGTGAACGACCCTTGCCGACCCCGAGGTCCGCTCTTCGACAGCCTCCTTGTCATCCTCGGAAATTTCCTTGGAAGGCGCGCCCTCGCTGTCGATGCTATTCTCTGTATCGCGCGGCAAAGGCGATCTCCTAAGCCGGTCTCGATAGCCGGCTTGTCGTTTTGCAACGGCACGCAGGCGCACAACGACCGAGGGGTTGACGAATTTCTTTCAAACGCTGTGCAAAATATAAAGCGGAGCGGCAGGCGCGACGTTGGTCTTGCGCCGGCGATTAACTCGGATTTGGAAAGAAAGTTCCCGACCGGTGAGGGCATCGGCCTTGATCCGGGCAGTGGCAAGACGTTAAGCCTTTGGGACTTCGACGCTTGCCAATTCATTCTTTTCCACCATTTATGGAGTTCAATCGATCCTAATAGACGAATTGCGGCAAGCGCTTAGATTGAATGGGGGATATAAGGTGACGGCATCTTTCGACGGTATTTCCGGTTTGGATCTGGAAAGAATGGACGCGGAGTCCTTCGATAGCCTCGCCTTCGGGGTAGTCGGCCTCAACGAAGACGGCATCGTTCATCGCTACAACGCGACCGAGTCTGCGCTCGCCGGGCTGCGCCGCGAAACTGTGCTGGGGTCCGAATATTTCGACGAAGTCGCCCAGTGCATGAACAACTTCATGGTCGCGCAACGCTTCGAGGACGAGGCCGAGATCGATGACGTCATTCCCTATGTGCTGACGCTGCGCATGCGTCCGACCCCGGTGCGACTTCGGCTGCTGAAAGGGGCCGATTTCGCGTTGAGATACATCCTCATCCAGCGCTGATCGGGCCACCCATGGAACAGTCGCAAGAGATCGAGTACGAGCAGCTCCTGCAGTTCGTCTACGCCTGTCCCGTGGGGCTGGTCGACATGGCGCGCGACGGGACGATCCGGATGATGAACCCGGTCGCGATGAAATTCTTGATGCCGCTGGCGGTCGACGGCGTGCTGACGAACTTCCTGACCGCTTTCGAGGACAAGGCGCCCGAACTGCGCTCGCTGATCGAGGATTTCAGCGGGCGGCGCGGATCGATCTGCGAGAACCACCGCATCTACATCGGCGCGACGAGCGCGACGAAGCCGGACGAACAGGCGGTCCTGAGCTGCACCATCGTCAAGCTCCAGGACCAGCGCTATGTGGTGACGCTGGCGGACGTTTCCCTGCAGGTGCATCAGGAGCGACGCCTGCGCGAGGCGGAAACCTGGTTCGGATCGCTGCTCGAAGGCGTCAAGGAGTTCGGCGTCGCGTCGCTCGGGACGGACGGGCGCATCAACGCCGTCAATTCCACCTTGCTGGCGCAAACGGGTTTCGACGAAGCGGCGCTGCAGGGCC
>CAZZZI010000262.1:0-2377 GCA_964658415.1 uncultured Sphingomonas sp.
GCATCGGTCATGGCAGCATACATGGCGCGGGTGATGGCGTTCTTCTTGTCCGGCCTGTTGAAACGGATCACGCGAATCTCCGGCGCGGCGTCCGGCGTTTCGATCAGGATATGGTCGGTCATGACAGCCCCCTCATGCAAGCGCCCCACGGGCGGCCAAAAGGCTGGCAGCGCCTTGGGTCACCTGGTCCTTCAGGCCTGCCGTTTCACCCAGCAGATTTTCCGCGGCAAAGCGGCTGAGCGCGACGCGCTCGTCCGCCCCATCGCCGGCCTCGGCGAGACCTCCCTTGGCGAGATAGCAGCCGGTCAGCACCAGGCCGAACAGCCGCAGATAGGGCGTCGCACCGGCAAGCGCTTCCTCGATGCGACCTTCCGCCTGTGCCGCCAGCAGCCATTCCGTCGCTGAAGCGAGATCCGCCAGCGCCATCCGCAACCTGTCGGCCGTCGTACCGAAGGCGTAAAGCGCCGATGCCTCGACGCTGCTGCCGATCGCCTGCATCTCCGCGATGAGGCCGCACACGGCCTCGCCGCCATCGAGGGCCAGCTTGCGGGTGACGAGATCGATGGCCTGGATGCCGTTGGTGCCCTCATAGATCGGAGCGATCCGGGCATCGCGCCAGAGCCTCGCGGCACCCGTTTCCTCGATGAAGCCCATGCCGCCATGCACCTGGATGCCGAGCGAGGCAACCTCGACGCCGCAATCGGTGGCAAAGGCCTTGGCGATGGGGGTGAGCAGTGCTGCGCGGGATTGCCAGTGCCCGGACACGTCCGAGCTGCGTGAAAGATCGATGGCGTGGGCGCAGGCATAGGCGATGGCGCGGGAGCCCCTTGTCAGCGCCTTCATCGTCAAAAGCATGCGGGCGACGTCGGGATGATCGACGATCGGGCTCATGTGCGCACCGGCATGTCCCGGTGCCCGCCCCTGGCGGCGTTCCCGGGCATAGGCGAGCGCCTTCTGCGTTGCCGCCTCGCAGATGCCGACGCCCTGCATGCCGACCGCAAGCCTGGCGTTGTTCATCATCGTGAACATGCAGGCAAGACCCCGGTTCTCCTCGCCGACCAGCCAGCCAGTAGCACCGGGCACCGCGCCGAACCGGCCGTCCCCGTAGATCATGGTGCAGGTCGGCGATCCATGAATGCCGAGCTTGTGCTCGAGGGAATGGCAGAACAGATCGTTGCGCGGACCGAGCGATCCATCCGCCTCGACGAGGAATTTCGGCACCAGGAAAAGCGAGATGCCTCGGGTGCCGGGCGGTGCATCGGGCAAGCGGGCCAGCACGAGATGGATGATGTTTTCGGCGGCATCGTGCTCGCCCCAGGTGATGTAGATCTTCTGGCCGAAGATGCGGTAGCTGCCGTCCTCCCGGCGTTCGGCGCGGGCGGTCAGGGCACCGACGTCGGAGCCTGCCTGCGGCTCGGTCAGGTTCATCGTGCCGGTCCATTCGCCGGAGATCATCCGGGCGAGATAGCGCTCCTTCAGCGCCGCGCTGCCATGGGCCGTCAGCGCTTCGATGGCGCCCATCGTGAGCGTCGGGGCGAGACCGAAGGCCATGGATGCGGCATTCCACATTTCCAGCGTCGCGACGTTCAGCATTTGCGGCAAGCCCTGCCCGCCAAAGTCCGGCGATGCCGTCAGGCCATTCCAGCCACCGGCCGCCCAATCGCGGTAGAGCTGCGCCCAGCCGGCGGGGAGAACGACCGCGCCGTCGACCAGCCGCGCGCCCTCGGTATCGCCGATGGCCGCCAGCGGCACGATTTCGTTGTCGGTAAAGCGGGCTGCTTCCTCGAGGATTGCGTCGGCAAGATCGCTGGTGAGATCGCCGAGAGCACCGGCGTCGATGGCACTCTGGAGGCCGACGACATGACGTAGGGTAAACGCGATCTCTGCCGCTGGCGCCTTGTACATTCGGTCTCCTCCCGATGATGTTTTTCCTGCAAGTGGGTCGCGCAGTTGCAAAGAAACTGTCACAAGCAGGACCTATGCACATGTTTACATTAAACGGCGATGCAATATGACGACAATACTCAATCCGACGATCCCGGGCTTTGTCTGGGCCCATCAGCTCTTGCCGCATTCGGGCAAAGCCGAACGCCTCCCCGACACGATCGAGCGATCGGCCCTTCTTGGTCTCGAGGGCTTCGTCTGGCTGCATCTCAACCTCGTCGACGCCCGTGTCGCGACATTTCTCGAGGAGTTTCCAGGGCTTACCGAAGACATGCGGCAGGCGCTGACGACGCACGACACCCATGCGACCATCACGGTCGACGAGAAGGTGATCTTCGGAACGTTGGTGGATTTTCAGCTCGATTTCGACCAGGCCACGCGGGACATCGGCTGGCTGCATTTCGCCATCTCCGAACGCTTCATCATCACAACG
>CAZZZI010000262.1:2477-6727 GCA_964658415.1 uncultured Sphingomonas sp.
GAGGAAATCGACTCGAAACTTTCCTCGGAAACCAACAGGCATCTCTACATCCTGTCGCTGATGACGGCCTTCCTGCTGCCGCCGACGTTGGTGACCGGCTTTTTCGGCATGAACACGACAGCGCTGCCCTTTGCCGGCAGCGAACACGGAACAGCCTATGCGGTGACCATCATCATCGTGTCGATCCTGCTCGCCTGGTGGCTGCTGCGGCGGGTTCGCATCCTATAACAGACAAAAAAATGCCCGGCACTCGGCCGGGCATTTTGACGTCAGGTCATAGATGGATCAATAGAACGGCGACAGGCACTGCTGGCGAGGGCCGTTGTTCGGCTGGAACGTGTTGTCGAAAGCGCGATACGACCGATAGCGGTTCGCGCACCATTCGTAGTGACGCGGGTTGATTCCGGCTGCTGCGGGGCGCTCATAGTAACGCGGCTCGCTGGCAATGGCGCCGCCGATCAGTGCGCCTGCACCGAAGGCAGCGAGCGGATACCAATAGCCCTCGTGGTAGCGGTAGCCGTGGCGATAGCCGCCATAACCGCGATATCCGCCGTAATAGCCGCGTCCGCCGTAGCCACCGCCACGGTAGTAGCCGCCGCCGCCATGATGGCGCCAATACTGCACCGACTGGACATCAGACGCGGGCGCTGCTGCCGGCGCCATGGGCGCTGCGGGCATCTGCATGGCGAAAGAAGATGAGAAACTTGTCACGGCGACCGCAGCGGCAAGGGCGAGCGTGACAGCTCTGGTACGCATGTTGAACATTGTCGTCTCCATTCCGGAAATCTAGTTCCATTAAACGGATGCGCGCTCGGAAAGTTCCGAGCCAGGTTTTTGTTGCCGACACCCTTCACGAGCCGATTGCAAACCTTAACGGAGCATTAACCATAGGCGCATATTCTGGTCGCACAATGGGCAAAAGAAGACTTTTCACCCTGATCGCCAGCTCTCTCCTGATCCTGTTTGCGCCGACGCAAAACAGGCCGGCGCTGGCCGGGGAAAGGGAGCCCTGGAACAATCCCGAACACGCCCTCATCATCGACGCCTACGAGATGAACAGCATCGACTGGGACGCCCTTTTGCAGGATACGCGCATCAGCGCCTTTGTCTCCAAGGCCTCCGACGGGCTTCCGGAAGACTATGCCTGCAAGTCGAGCGACCACTCCGGCGATACCGTCGACCACTGCCGGACGATGTGGCGCAAATACGCTGTCAGCCGCGAACTGTTCCGCTCGCGCCGGCTGATCGCCAAATCGAACGGCCTGCTCTGGGGTGCCTATCACCTCGGTCGTCCCGGCAATCCCATCGAACAGGCGAACCATTTCCTCGATTATGCCGACCCGAAGGCGGATGAGCTGATGGTGCTCGACATCGACGGGCTGGACCCCAAGCAATTCATGTCGCCGGCGGACGCGCAGATCTTTGCGATCCACATAAAGGAGCGGACCGGCCGCTATCCCATTCTCTACGCCAACGACGTCGTCGCGCGGTTCATCGCCGACCACAGAAACGACTACGCGATCCTGTCGCGCCTGCCGCTGTGGTACGCCCGCTACAAGCCCGATGTGGAGAATACGTTCCCGATGGGCAACTGGACGGGCTATGCGCTGTGGCAGTTTGCGTCAGGCGACAATTGCTCGCCGCGCCGCTGCCCCTACCGGGTGCCGGGCACCCTGCCTGATATCGACGTCAACATGGTCTCGATGACCAAGACCCAGCTGGCGCGGGTCTGGCCGCAGGGCGACCTCGTGCCGCCACGCATCGACACGCCGTCGATGCTGGCATCAGCGCCGAACGCCGGGCCCGACGCGACCGCGAAGGTGCAAGTCACCGCTCTCAACTACCAGGACTTCTGATACAGAGGCTGGCTGCGCTCACGCCTCGATCTGCACGTCCGTCTTCGGGCGCGAGCAGCAGGCGAGGATGTAGCCCTCGTCGATCTCGTCGTCGAGAATGCCGCCATTGTGGTGCATTTCGACATCGCCCGAGAGCTTCATCACCTTGCAGGTGCCGCACAGGCCGGATTCGCAGGCGGCCCCGATGCGGATGCCGGCGCCGCGCGCGGCCTGCAGGATGGTCTGGCCGGGGGCGCAGGCCACATCCTTGCCGGCCATGGTGAAGCGGATCGAGGTGGCGACCTCGCCATCCGCGCCGACGACAGGATCGGGCTCCAGATCGGCGGAGGCCGGACGAAAACTTTCCTGGTGGTAGCGGCTCATGTCGAAGCCGGCGGCCTCGAGGCTGGAGCTGACGAAATTCATGAACACGTCTGGGCCGCAGCAGAACACGGTGCGGTCGAGGAAATCATGGGCGAGAAGCGCGATCTTGGCCTTGTCGATGCGACCGCGAAGGCCCGACCACAGCTCCATCTGGCCGCGATCCTCGACGATGAAGCCGAGGTTGAGATTGGGCATGAAGCGGGCGAGATATTCGAGCTCGGACCGGAAGACGATTTCCGACGGGCCACGGGCGCAATTGATGAAGGAGATGTCCGACAGCGGCGCGACATCGCTCATGTAGCGCGTCATCGACATCATCGGCGTGATGCCGGAGCCGGCGGAGATGAAGAGATATTTCTCGCCGGGATGTTTGATGTGGGTGAAATCGCCGAGCGGACCGAAGGCGCGGATGCGCATGCCGGGCTTCAGATTGTCGAACATCCAGCGGGTGCCGATGCTGTCCTTCTGGGCCTTGACCGTGACCGCGACCGAGAACGGCCGCGTCGGCGTCGAGGACAGCGTATAGGTGCGCATCAGCGGCTCCGGCCCGACCGGAAGCTCCAGCGTGACGAACTGGCCCGGCAGATAGCGGAACCAGTTGTCCTTGTCGGAGCGGAACGTGAAGGTCATTACATCAGGCGCCTCCGGCGTCACCGACAGGCATTCGAGCATATGCTGCCTGTCGCTCCAGGGCTGCATCTGGTCCAGGTGGAGGTGACGGGCGGATGCGGGTATGCTCATGCTCAGGCCACGACCGACAGTTTGGCCTGATCGCCTTGCAGACGGCTGGTCATGAAATCGGCATACCATTCGACGAACTGCGCCACCCCGCCCTCATGCAGCTCCGAATAGGGGCCGGGTTCATAGGCCGGCGAGTGGATGCCGAAGGCATTTTCCTCGACGATGCGGCGGTCCTGGTCGTTGGTCTCGGTCCAGACATGGGTCAGTTCCTCGAGATTGTAGTCGACGCCCTCGACGGCATCCTTGTGGACCAGCCATTTGGTGGTGACGGCGGTTTCCTCGGCATTCAGCGGCAGCACGCGGAAGGAAATCGCGTGGTCGACCAGCAGGTGGTTCCAGGTGGTCGGATAGTGGAACAGCAGCATGGTGCCGATGTTGCTCATCGTCACGTCGTCCGACAGCGGCTTCTTGACGGCGCGCTGGCCGGACATGGTGTAGCTCTCGGCACCCTCGATCAGCGGCATGCGGGCGACGCGGAACTGACCGGTCGGATCCATCTTGAACTCGCTCGGCAGGCCGCCGGCTTCGCAATGGGCCCAGTGGGCGGCAATCACAGGATCGTCGCCGGCGCCCTGGACGCCTGTTGCCGTCGGGGCTTCCGGATAGGTGCGGCAGAGTTCCGGGTGGTTCGCGGCGCAGTGGTAGCACTCGCGGTTGTTTTCCCAGACGAGCTTCCAGTTGCCCTTCTCGATGATGGTGCTCTGGAAGGCGATCTTGGCTTCGCTGAGGCGATGCGGGAGCATGTAGGGAGCGATGCTGTCGCGCACGGGCTGGAAGTCGGGTGCGGTGTGGGCGAGCGAGATGAAGATATAGCCGGCGACGCTTTCGCAATGGATCGGCTTCAGGCCATACTGGCTCTTGTCGAAACTGTCGGCCATCTGGCGGGCGAACTGCAGCGAACCGTCGAGATCGTAGGTCCACTGGTGGTAGGGACAGACGAGCTTGGCAGCCGAGCCGCGATCCGAGGTGCAGACGCGCGAGCCGCGATGGCGACAGCTGTTGTGGAAGGCACGGATGACCTTGTCGCGGCCACGGACGATGACGATGGGATAATCGCCGACCTGCGCGGTGATGTAGTTGCCGGCGCGCGGGATCTCGCAATCATGGCCCATGAACAGCCAGTCGCGATAATAGATCGTCTCCATGTCGATCTTGAAATAATCCTGGTCGATATAGAAGGGCTGCTCGAGGCTGAACCCTTCGCGGCGGTTCTTCAGCTGCCGCAGCATCGTGTTGCGAATATCCATCCTGATGTCCTCGTGCCTATCGCCGACCAGCGGGATAAAATGA
>CAZZZI010000263.1:0-6662 GCA_964658415.1 uncultured Sphingomonas sp.
CCCTTGATGGAATGAACGGCACGAAAGACGGCATTGACGGTTTCCGGATCGCGGTCGCCATCATTCAATTTTAGAAGACCCGATTCCAGTTCGGCGAGCTGTTCTTCGCACTCTTGGAAAAAAATCTCTTTGATTTCGTTCATATCCATCGGAGGGAATCCTGTTTAAGCGGTTACACGCTCGATAGCATCGATCAGTTTGGCTGGGTCGAAGGGCTTGACGATCCAGCCGGTGGCGCCGGCCTGGCGTGCGCGGTTCTTCTTCTCCGCGTCGCTTTCCGTCGTCAGCACCAGGATCGGTATCGCGCGGAACCTCTCGTTGCGGCGAACACCTTCGATAAAGCCGAAACCGTCGAGGCGCGGCATGTTGATGTCGGTGACGATGACATCCGGATTGGCGCCTTCCAGCACTTCCAGACCTTCAATGCCGTCCTCTGCCTGGATCGTTTCGAAACCGGCATTGTTGAGGGTGACGAGCAACATGTTTCGGATTGTCCGTGAATCATCCACGGTGAGCACTTTTTTCTTCATTGCCGGATCTCCTTGGCAAGCAGGTGATCGATGTTGACGCCGATCAGCTGCATGGTTTTCTGAAATGCATCCGACACCTTCGAAAAGGTGAAGGATAGCTTGTCCTCTTCCCAGGTCTTGGCAGCGGCCATGAGCACCTGGACGCAAAGGGCGCCGACCCGTTCGACGCTGGAGGCGTCGACCACAACATTGCTGCCACGCAGCCCCATCAGTTTGCTGCGGAGCGTCGAGGCCTCGTTGAGGTCCAGCACTGCCACCAGGCTGATCTTTTTATCTGCCTTCTTCGCTGCCATTACTGCCTTCCTTGTCGGTTGAATTCTGTCCTCGCCGCACGCTGGCGCGGTGTCATGTCGTCAGTAAACACTTCGGTCACCTCCAAAACCTGCCACGCGCAACGGGAAATCGTAGTGCTCCTCGACAGCATCCTCATCGCGCGCCACGAGGGCTCTGACGTCCGGTCGAACCGGCGCGACCCTGTCGCTGCTGAACTGCTTCTGGCGCGCCACCCGGTATTCTCGGATGGTCTGGCCGAGCTCGACCACCACCGTATGCAGGTGATCGGCGGCTTCACCCGAACTCTGGGCAAGAGCGCTCGACGCTGCAACCTTCGTGCCGAGCATGTCGACCTCAGCGGTAACAGCGCGAAGGTCTTGCGCCTGCGCGTCCGTAGCAGCGGCGATGCCGGATATGGCGTCGTTGATGCCGGTGACCTGAAGGACGATGCCGCCGATCGCATCCTGCGTCCGGCCGACCATCTGCACGCCGGCGACGACCTGCGCCTTGGTGCCGCTCACCAATGTCTTGATTTCACGTGCCGCTTCGGCGGAGCGCTGCGCGAGCGCCCGCACTTCCTGGGCGACGACGGCAAATCCGCGTCCCGAATCGCCGGCCCGGGCCGCCTCGATGCCTGCATTGAGGGCCAGCAGATTTGTCTGGAAGGCGATCTCGTCGATGCTTCCGATGATCTGGCCGATCTTCTCGGCCGATGTCTCGATGTCGGCCATGGCGGCAATCGCCTCGCCGACGATGTGGCCGCTGTCTTCTGCGGCCTTGCGCGTCTTGACGGCTTCCCGCTCGGCAGACCGCGTCGTGGCGGCGTTGTCGCGCACCTGGTCGGCAAGCCCGGCGAGAAGCCTGGCGTTGGCCAGCAGTTGCCCGGCATGATCCCCGGCGGCGCTGTCCAGGCTGCGGCTGTCGTTGGAGATGCGGTCGGCCGCAGCCTCCATCGTTTGCACCCGGGCCGCCAGCGATCCGAATTCGTCCTGCATCGTTTCGAGCGTGCTGTTCAGCATCGCGACCAGCTCGGCATAGGCTTCCGGCACTTCGGTCGGCGCACGGACCGTCAGGTCGCGCTCCCCAAGGCCGCGAATGACGTCCGCAAAGATGGCGCGGGCTTCCGACTGGTCGGCGACACGCTGCTCGGCGAGAGCCCGCTGGTGCTGCAGACGCATTTCGTTGAAGCGCAGCGATACGGCAATTTCGACATCGACCATGACCAGCTGTACCAGCCCGGCCACGAGTTCCGCAGTTTCCCGCGCCCGGCGCTTGCCGGCCGGCAGCATCGATCCGCCAGCGAGATCGCCGATGATCCCGGCGAGCATATGTTCCAGCATGACAGCGTGGCCGGCAACGTGCCAACGCGGTTCCAGGCCCATCTTGCTCTCGGAGTCCGCAAGGACCTTGACCCTTTCGGCATAGAGACTGTCGAAACGGGCGTCCGTCAGCACATCCCAATGGGACGACTGGAGATCGTGCAGCCGCTCGAGCTGTGCTTCGCTGGTGAAGTTTCTCGCTGCATCGGGGAAGGACTGGAAGCGGTGGAAGAGATCGCGCAGCCCGGCCTTCAGGTGCGTCTGGAGCAGCGGCCGGTGGCGCCTCAGGGCTTCGCACTGGTCGGCGTCGAGGCCGGCAAAGCGCAAACGGTCGCGAAGGCTGCCTGCCTGCGTCCTTTGTCCCTGCTCTGGTATCGAGTCCTGTGTCAAAGCCGTTCCCGCCGTTGCCGGGACGATGGTCCCGGCGAAATGATGCACTCGTTCAATATCAACGGACTTCGACGGAACTCGCGCATTGGGGATCTTTTCGACCCGAGGCAAAGCATCGCGGATTCAGCGAGGTTGAAATTGTCTAGGAAAGAATCCGGGCCAGTATCCGGTACGAGGGGGCGGCATCATGCCTGGTGGGGAGGAGCAACATCTTCCCATTCCGACGTGTACCGCAATGTTTATGGTTAATTCCTTGCTTGAAGGTTAACATGCGGTCGAAGATGAGCGCATTCGAATAAATCTTTTTCAGATCAAGTATTGTCTCCGCGACAGAAGAGCCGTAAGTCACAGGCAAGGTTCGTGACATAGAAGTGAAGTTAGATTCACATCCACGTCCCTTTGAGGAAAGAGCAATGATTGTTCTTGGTTTGAGCGCTATGCTCATTGCGAGCATGACCCTTTTTGCATTCGCCGTCTTGAGCATGCTTGACGAGCCGCGCCAGAGGGTGGCCCTGCGGGTCCTCTGACGACCGTTGCTTTGGTCGCGATGTCCCTATGCCAGCGACCATTCACCTGGTGTCGTGAAAAAAGCGTGACGGGTCAGCGCCGGCATCCGCGTGTCTCGAAATGGCGCTCCGGCGCAGCCAAAATTCCGTGAGCACGCCAAGTATCGTCCGTCAGCAAGCGCGACGATTTGCTTCAACTTGAGCCGATCTACATCGGCGACGGCTTCACTTTCGCAAGGCCGACTGTCCAGCCGAGGACTTCGACCTCGACGAAGACAACACCTCCGTCTTCCAGAGCCAATTTAAGCTGTGCCTCCGTCGCGCGATGAATATCGTGTCGGGCGCCCTCGTAGTCGCGTATGGTGCTGCGCGAGACGCCCGCTCTATCGGCAAGCTGGCTCTGCGTCCAATCCAGGAAGCCGCGCGCCGCGCGACAATGCGCCGGTGTCAGAATAGCTGGCTTGCTGCCTTGATTCACAGTTGAAAACTACCCATATTGGTCACTCTAAGCCAATTATGTCATAAATAGTGCGGGATTTCCAGCGGGGGAAACGACGATGCCACACGACACACCATTGATTTCGACGATCGTCATGGGTCTCGTGCTGGCGTTCATATTCGGTGCCATCGCCAACAAGCTGCGCATGCCGCCCCTCGTCGGCTATCTCGTCGCCGGCGTCCTTGCGGGACCCTATACGCCCGGCTTCGTGGCCGACCAGGGGCTGGCCCCGGAACTTGCCGAAATCGGCGTCATCCTGCTGATGTTCGGGGTCGGACTGCATTTCTCCCTCAAGGATCTGCTGTCGGTCCGATTCATCGCGGTGCCTGGCGCCCTCGTGCAGATCGCCTTCGCGACGCTGCTCGGCTGGGGACTGGGCGAGCTGATGGGCTGGTCGCTCGGCGGTAGCCTTGTCTTCGGGCTTGCGCTGTCGGTGGCCTCCACGGTCGTCCTGCTCAAGGCGCTGCAGGAGCGGCGGCTGGTCGAGACCGAGCGCGGCAAGATCGCCGTCGGATGGCTGATCGTCGAGGATCTGGCGATGGTCCTGGCGCTCGTCTTGATCCCGGCCGCCGCCAGCATTTCGGGCGACGGCCACGGCCCCGTCGAGCCGTTGTCGGCAGCGGTCAACCGCCTGTTCGGCCTAGACCTCGGCATCGGCGGCATCATCGGCATGACGCTCCTCAAGGTCGCGCTGTTCGTGGCGCTGATGCTGGTGTTCGGCCGCCGTGTGATCCCCTGGATCCTGCACCGCACCGCCCATACCGGCTCACGCGAGCTGTTCCGGCTGGGCGTGCTGGCGATCGCCCTCGGCGTCGCCTTCGGCGCGGCCAAGCTGTTCGGCGTATCCCTGGCACTCGGCGCTTTCTTTGCGGGCATGGTTCTTGCCGAAAGCGAGCTCAGCCACCGCGCCGCCCAGGAAAGCCTGCCTTTGCGCGATGCCTTCGCGGTGCTGTTCTTCGTTTCGGTCGGCATGCTGTTCGATCCGAACATCCTGTTCGAACATCCGCTGCTGGTCCTGGCGACGGTCTTCATCATCGTCGTCGGCAAATCGGTGGCTGCCTTCCTGATCGTCATCGCATTCCGCAAACCGATGGGCACGGCGCTGACGATTTCCGCCAGCCTGGCGCAGATCGGCGAGTTCTCGTTCATCCTGGCGGCCATGGGGGTCGAGCTCAAGATGTTGCCGGAAGAGGGTCGAGACCTGATCCTTGCCGGCGCGATCATCTCGATCATCCTCAATCCGCTGGTGTTCTACGGCTGCGGCCGCCTGAAAGCCTATCTCGGCAACAAGACCAAGGCGCAGGAGGAGGCAAGCCTGCAGGTGGAGGCGGCGCAGGCTGCCGCCGCTCAGTCGACGGCGTCGGCGGCGGAATCCGACGTCCCGGTCATCGGCGAAGAGCGGGATCCCGGCCCTTCGACGCTGACGGGCCACGTCGTCGTCGTCGGTTACGGCCGGGTCGGCAGTATTGTCGGCCAAAACCTGCTGTCTTCCGGCACCCCGTTCCTTGTCATCGAGGACACGGACAAGCGCGTCATCGACCTCAGGGCGAGCGGCATCGAGGCGATCTCCGGCAATGCAGCCTCGGCCGAGGTCCTCGGATTTGCCAATATAGCGGCCGCCCGCAGCCTCGTCGTCGCCATCCCCAACGCGTTCGAGGCCTGCAGCGTCGCCGAGCAGGCGCGCCAGCTCAACCCTTCGATCCTGATCGTCGCACGCGCCCATTCCGACGCCGAAATCGACGAACTGACGCGCTACGGCGCCGACACCGTCATCATGGGCGAACGGGAAATCGCACTGGGCATGGTTGACCGGCTGCGCCAAGTACATCATGAAAGGCCGCTCTATGAAGATGCGCCGCCGGCTGTTAGACTGCCGGACACGCTTGTAACCGAACGTGAATAGGTCGTTTAGCCCTTGAGTCTGTCCGACGACGGCATTGCCGACAGCGAAGAGACCAGACAGCCGCGTGGTGCCATGCCCCGCGTGATGGCATCGCTGGTCGTTGCCTTCTTCGCCTATCTCGGTCTGTTGCTCGGCGGTGGCTTCGGAACGTTTGCCAGCACCGAGACCAACAATTTCTCCGCCGCCAAGGGCAGCCAGCAGCCGCATTACCTCACCCTGCGAGACAATACCCGCGGCATCGTTGCCGCCCATCGCGATGTCGAGCCGAAAGCCAGCTGGCATGACGGCAATGCCGGGCTGATTGCCCAGGCAACGCCGATCGCACCCTCCTATTCGGTCGCCATCGCTCCGGCATCGCCGGCGTCCGCGCCGGCCGGCGCCCAGCCCGGCAACGCTTACCTCGCGCAGGGGCCACCGGCCGTTTCCGCCTGACCGAACGCGCGCTCCGGCGCATCCCCTTTTACATTAGACACACGCGCCAGCGCTCTTGCCGCTGGCAGATGCATATTCAAGGATAGACATTATGCGCACCTCTCCATGGCTGGTGTTCACCTATTCGGTGATCATCGTGCTTGGCATGCTCATCGCCCTGCCGAACGTGCTGCCGCAATCGGCTCTCAATCGCATTCCCGCCTGGCTTCCCCATAGCCAGGTCTCCCTCGGCCTCGACCTTCGCGGCGGATCGCATCTTGTTCTGGAAGTCGACGAAGGCGATCTGGTGCGTGAGCGGCTGCAGACGCTGGTCCAGGACGCGCGCCGCGTTCTCCGGGCGAAGAGCATCCAGACCAAGTCGGTCGTCCAGAACGCGACGCAGGTCGTCATTTCGCTGACCGATCCGTCGCAGAGCGACGCAGCCGTGACCGAGCTGAAGACGCTGGCCAACACCATCAGCACAGGCATCAGCGCCGGACAGTCCGACCTCAACGTCAACGCCAACAACGGCGTCATCACGCTGGCCTATTCGCAGGTCGGCATCAACGCCAATGTCGACGCTGCCGTCCAGCAGAGCCTCGAGATCATCCGCCAGCGCGTCGACCAGGTCGGCGTGTCCGAGCCGACGATCCAGCGCATCGGCAACAACCGCGTTCTCGTGCAGCTGCCGGGCACCCAGGACCCGTCGCGGCTGCGCGAACTGCTGGGCTCGACCGCCAAGATGTCGTTCCACATGCTGTCCGACAGCGGCGACCTCACCAACCCCGGCCCCGGCGTCACCGTCATGAAGGACGACAAGGGCAACAGCTA
>CAZZZI010000264.1:0-6655 GCA_964658415.1 uncultured Sphingomonas sp.
CCATCGTGTCCCAGACGTCTTCCTGGGTGACGAAGCTCATTTCCATGTCGAGCTGATAGAATTCGCCCGGCAGGCGGTCGGCGCGCGGGTCTTCGTCGCGGAAGCAGGGCGCGATCTGGAAATAGCGGTCGAAGCCGGCGACCATCAGGAGCTGTTTGTACTGCTGCGGCGCCTGCGGCAGCGCGAAGAAGGTGCCGGGATGGATGCGCGACGGCACGAGGAAGTCGCGCGCACCTTCCGGCGACGAGGCCGTCAGGATCGGCGTGGTGTATTCGCCGAAGCCGGCCGACGTCATCCGGTTGCGGATATCGGAAATGATCTGGCTGCGCTTGACGATGTTCTTGTGCAGCGTCTCGCGGCGAAGGTCGAGGAAGCGATACTTCAGGCGCACGTCTTCCGGATAGTCCGGCTCGCCGAAAACGGGCAGCGGCAGTTCCTTGGCGACCGAGAGGATCTCGATCTCCTGGGCGTAAAGCTCGATTTCGCCTGTCGGCATCGTCTTGTTGACGGTGTCCTCGGTGCGCGCCTTGACCAGGCCGTCGACGCGGATGACCCATTCGCCGCGGACTTGTTCAGCCTGCTTGAAGGCCGGTGAATCCGGATCGACGACGATCTGCGTCATGCCGTAATGGTCGCGAAGGTCGATGAACAGCAGGCCGCCATGGTCACGGACGCGGTGAACCCAGCCGGAGATGCGGACCGTCGACCCGACGTCGGACTTGCTGAGAGCGGCGCAAGTGTGGCTGCGATAGCGATGCATTTTATCATTCCTGGACTTGGCGGACGGTCATAGAGGCGGTCGAAATGCCGTCCTCTTCCCATCGAGAAAATCGGGCGGAAAAGCGCATGGCCGGCCTCATTTGTCAAGACTTGGCGGCGGCGTGTCGCGTTTGAGGTTGTCTTTATAGCCAAGGCTCGCCTAGAAAGACAGCCATCTTGCCGCCGGCAGCAGTACCCCGCCGATTCGTTTACAGGCCTTCGCCGATGAGCCAGATCCGCCCTCTTATCCCCCTTCTCGTCACGGCGGGCATCCTGATCGGCGGCAACGGGTTGCAGGCGACGTTCATTTCGCTGCGCGCTTTGCACGAGGGATTTTCGCCATCGACCATCGGCCTTGTCGGCACCGGTTACAATATCGGCTTTGCCATCGGCTGCATCTACGTCACCCGCATCATCCGCGCCATCGGCCATATCCGCGCCTTCTCGGCACTGGCCGCCATCGCCTCGGCGGCCTCGATCGCCATGGTGTTGCTGATTGTCCCATGGTTCTGGTTCAGCATGCGGCTGATGCAGGGCCTCTGCTTTGCAGGCCTGTTCGCCGTCGTCGAAAGCTGGCTGAACGCCCGCGTCACCAATTCCAACCGGGCGCGCACGCTGTCGGTCTACCGTTTCGTCGATCTCGGCTCGGTGACGCTGGCGCAATATCTGATCCCCTCCGTCGGTATCGATGGCTTCCAGCTGTTTGCCATCATCTCGATGGCGCTTAGCCTGTCGCTGGTGCCGATCTCCTTTGCGGACCGTTCCAGCCCGGGCGCGCCGGAAGCGATCCGCTTCGACATCAAGACGCTGTGGCGGATCTCGCCGCTGGCGACCGTCGGCTGCATCGTCGTCGGGCTGACCAACTCGGTGTTCCGTTCGCTGGGGCCGGTCTATGCGCAGGGGATCGGTCTGTCGGTGACCGGCATCGCCACTTTCATGAGCGTCGGGATCTTTGCCGGCATCGTGCTGCAATATCCGCTCGGTGCCTATTCCGACCGGCTCGACCGGCGGCTGATCATTCTCGTCTCCTGCATCGGCGGGCTTGCCGGCTGCCTGTTCCTGGCGCTTGTCGCCGGCAGCAGCGAATGGCGCAATTTTGTCGGCATCTTCGTCTTCGGCGCCTTCTGCATGCCGCTCTATTCGCTCTGTTCTGCCCATGCCAACGACCATGCTGCAAATGGCCAGCATGCGCTGGTCTCGGCCGGCACGCTGTTCTTCTGGTCGGTGGGCGCCATCGTCGGGCCGATGTTTGCAGCCTTTATGCTCGACAGGTTCGGCCCGCGCGTGCTCTTCGCCTATATGGCTGCCGTGCTGTTCCTCTTCATGCTCTACACCCTGCAGCGAATGACGGTGCGCGAAGGGGTGCCGACGGCGCGGCGCAGCATGCGTTTCCGCAACCTGCTGCGCACCTCCACCTTCTTCAACAAGCTGGCAACGCCCCCCTCCGAGCGCGATAAACAATAGGTGACTGCGGCAAGTTGCCTGCGGCATCGCTATTGCTGAATGCATTCCTCAACTTTAAACAGGGCCATTCGACCTCGTCCGGAGCTTAAGCATGGCCGTACTCACACGCCGCAATCTTTTGAAGGCCTCAGCCGTCGCCGGCGTCTATGGCGTCGGCATGGCCGGACGGTTCGGCCATGCCGAGGCGGCGCCAGAGCCGCGCATTCTGAAGACCGCAAAGATAGAGGCCAATATCACCGGCAGCGAAGTGACCCGGGAGGTTCTCACCTACGGTACCGACGGCATGCCGCCCGTTTTGCGCATGCGCAAGGGCGAGCCCTTCGCCGCCCGCCTGATCAACGGTATCGACGAACCCACGACCATCCACTGGCACGGGATGCGCATTCCGAATGCCATGGACGGCGTGCCGTTCCTGACGCAGCCCTATGTCTATACCGGCGAAAAGTTCGACTACGCCTTCACGCCGCCCGATGCGGGCACCTTCTGGTACCATCCCCATTGCAACACGCTGATCCAGATGGGCCACGGGATGACCGGCGTCATCGTCGTCGACAACCCCAAGGATCCGACATTCGACGCCGATATCGTCATCAACCTGCGCGACTGGCGGCTGGGTGGCGACGGGCAGTTCATCGCCCAGTTCAAGCCGCGCGACGCAGCACGGTCCGGCACCTACGGCACGGTGCGAACGGCCAACTGGCAGGTCGAGCCGCAATACGACGCACCGACGGGCGGACTTGTCCGGCTGCGGCTGGCCATCACCGACGTGACGCGGATCTATTCCTTCAAGGTCGAGGGCGGCGACGCGACCGTCATCGCCATCGACGGCAATCCCGTACCGAAACGCTTCTCCCCCGACGCGCTGCAGCTCGGTCCCGGGCAACGGCTTGAACTGGCGATCCGCATGCCGGACAGCGAAGGCGCTCTCGTCAGCCTCGAGGATATCCACGGCACCAATCCGAAGACATTGGCCAAGCTGCGGGCGGTCGGCACCTCGCTGAAGCGCGATATCGGCGATCTGGCGCCCCTCGAGCCAAATCCGGTGCAGAAGCCCGATATCGGTGCGGCGACGCATATCCCGATCATTCTCAGTGCCACGGCGGAAGACACGTCCACCGACAGCATCTGCGGTTCGCTCGGCTACAGTTTCTGGGCGATCAACAAGGTGCCGTGGCCGGGCGACACGCCCGACCCGACGGCGCCGCTCTCCGAACTGAAGCTCGGCCGGAGCTACGTCTTCGACATGGAGAACCTGACGCCGCACTCGCACCCCATCCACTTGCATGGCATGAGCTTCACCGTGCTCTCGTCGACAACAGGGGCGGTGCAGCCCTTCGTCTCCGACACCTATCTGATTCAGCCGAACGAAAAGGTGCAACTCGGCTTCGTTGCCGACAATCCGGGCGATTGGCTGCTGCATTGCCACATCATCGAGCATCAAAAGACCGGCATGACCAGCTATCTGAGGGTGGTTTAGCCTTCGAAGGCGCCAGCTTATTGACATATCGGAGCGAAAGGGAAAGGAAGGTTCAAGAACTGTTTTCGTAAGAATGTGTCAAAAATGATCGTAACTACCGCCGAATTAGAGGTGGCCTGCAAAGAGCTGGCCAAGTCGGAATTCATTACCATCGATACCGAATTTCTGCGCGAGACGACCTTCTGGCCGGTGCTTTGCCTGATCCAGATGGCAAGCCCGACGACAGAGGTCATCGTCGATCCCTTGGCGCCCGGCATCGATCTTGCGCCATTCTTCGCGTTGATGGCCGACACCAGCGTGCTCAAGGTGTTCCATGCCTCGCGCCAGGACATCGAAATCATCTATAATCGCGGCAACCTGATCCCGCATCCGGTGTTCGACACGCAGATCGCGGCCATGGTCTGCGGGTTCGGCGATTCGGTCTCCTACGATCAGCTCGTCAGTCGCATCAAGAATATCCAGATCGACAAGACATCGCGCTTCACCGACTGGACGCGCCGGCCGCTGACGGAAAAGCAGCTGGACTATGCGCTGGCCGATGTAACGCATCTGCGCGACGTCTATGTCTTCCTGCGCGACGAGCTGGCCCGCGAAGGCCGCGCCTCCTGGCTTGCAGAAGAAATGGCGATCCTCGAATCGCGCGACACCTACGATCTCCACCCCGACGATGCCTGGCAACGGCTGAAGATGCGCCTGCGCAAGCCGCAGGAACTGGCCGTGCTGAAGTTCGTTGCCGCCTGGCGCGAGCGCGAGGCCCGCAGCCGCAACGTGCCGCGTTCCAGGGTTCTGAAAGACGACGCGATCTACGAAATCGCCCAGCAGCAGCCGCGCGACATCGAGGCCTTCGGACGCCTGCGGACCGTGCCGAAGGGCTGGGAACGCTCGTCGGCCGGCGGGGCCGTGCTCGACGCCATCAATGCCGCGCTCGACCTGCCCAAAGCGGACATGCCGCATGTGCCGCGCCATACGCAGGCGCCTGAAGGCACAGCTGCAGCAACAGAGCTTCTCAAGGTGCTGTTGAAGCTGATCGCCGAGAAGAATGCCGTTGCGCCGAAGGTGATTGCCAACAGTGAAGACATCGAGCGGATTGCTGCCGAAGGCGACAAGGCCGATGTGCCGGCTCTCTCCGGCTGGCGTCGCGACCTGTTCGGCGATACGGCGCTGAAGCTCATCAAGGGTGAGGTCGCCCTGCGGTTTGTCGACAAGAAAGTCGAGACGGTCGCGCTCTAGCAGACCGGATTTAGACCGAAAGGGCTTGACCGCAACCAGCGCTCGGGATCAATAACGACAGGCGTCTGTCATCGGCCTGTCGGAATCGACCATGCGAACTCTGCCCTCGGCGTTGAACTGGCTTGTGATCGCGACCTTCGTTGCGCTGTCCGGCGTGTTTTACAGCGCGGCTTTCTATCCCGAATCGCATCTTTACATCGGCGCCATATTTGCCTTGACGACCGGCATGCCCGTCCTCGTCTTCGAACGTGGTCTTTTGCTCCCGGACCTTTACTACCGCGTCCATCGCCTGCCGACACCAGCCTACATTCCCATCGCGCTGCTGATCGACCTTGCCCTCATCAGCGTCGGCTATGCCGTGTCCGGAAGCCTGCTCAAACTCATGGGCATCACAAAGTCGTCGTGGCTGGAATCGACAGTCCTGTCTGCCGAGGTACTCGTCTACGCCCTCTCCGTCACCGCTCTCATGGTGTTCATCATGCGTGTGCGCGAACTGCTCGGCCGCGACGTTTTCATCAGCCTGCTGACGGGCCGTTACCGCAACCCTGTGCCGGAAGAGCGGGTTTTCCTGTTCATCGATCTCGTCGGCTCAACGGCCTTTGCCGAACAGCATGGCGACCTCAGGACGCAGCAGTTCCTCGGCTCGCTGTTCGGGACCTTCGCAGAGCAGATTCGCCGCCACAACGGCGCCATCGACGATTATATCGGTGACGCCGCCATCGTCACCTGGCCGCTGCCAAGGGGGATCAAGGATGGCTGCTGCGTGCGCTGTCTCTTCGATATCCTGGCCAACATCGAAAAGAACAAGGATGTCTGGCTCAAGGTCTACGGCCAGATCCCGCGCCTGCGGGCAGCCCTGCATGGCGGGTCTGTCATCACGGCGGAAATCGGCGTCGATCGGCACAAGATCACCTATTTCGGCGATACGGTGAACACCACGGCGCGGCTCGAGGGCCTTTCGAAGACGCTCGACAGGCAGGTGCTGATCTCGTCCGACCTTGCCGATCTCATGACCCTGCCGAAAGGCATCAGTGCCGAATATCTCGGCACCCATGCCGTCAAGGGACGAGGCCGGGAGGTCGGGGTGGTCGCCCTGACGGACCTCGGCGACGGTCGCGCCCATCCCCCGTCGCAGCTGTCGCTGAACCTTGGAAAGGCGTCCTGATGGTTGCGCCCCCCTGTCATCAAAACTTAATACGAGCATAATCTCAGCGACACGATCCGGCCGTAACTCCTCGGGCGTCAATCCCGACCAGTAACGGTGAGAATCATGACCAAAATCCTTTATGCCTCCGTGGCGCTTTGCCTTTTGATGTCGTCCCAGTCCTTTGCCGAAGAAAAGGCCTTTCCTGCCACGCTGACTGCCCAGGCCGTCCTGCCAGCCAACACCGTCATCGCCGCCCCTGCTGACGCACCGGACTTCCTGAAGACAGCCGGCAAGTTCACCACGCCGGACCGCAAGCGCGCCACGGCACTCGGCAGCGTTCCCGGCATGGATGGCCTGGTGAAGACGGATCTGTCTCTGCCGTTCGACGGTCAGGCCGTACAGGGCTTTTCCGGCATCAAGACCATGCCCGACGGCACATTCTGGAGCCTGTCCGACAATGGCTTCGGTACCAAGGCCAATTCCAGCGACGCAGCCCTGATGTACCATCACCTCAAGTTCAACTGGGACAGCGGCAAGGTCGAACTGCTGAAGACGATCTTCCTTTCCGACCCGGACAA
>CAZZZI010000265.1:0-6647 GCA_964658415.1 uncultured Sphingomonas sp.
AAACCATTGTTATCTATTGCAAGTCGCACTTCATCCTTGAACCCACCCGGCTACACACCACAAGTGGGTAAGTCTTATTATGGAACATTGGTTTGTCTTGTCTCACGCTGACATCGCTCATGGATGTCGCGCCAGTGGCAGCCGACCCGCAGGATTGCGACATGCCGCGGCGATGGCTTGATCGATTATCGGCAGGTCGCAATCGCCGACGCGGGCGAGTTCTTCGGCGCTTGCGGGATCTGCAATTCCAGTCGCCGCGACGGAGCTCTTCGCCGCGGCCCGATTTCCATCAGGTCCGTGTCAACACATGCCCGGCCTCGAGCCAGAACGGCGGAAGATAGAGCGGGGTGTTGGAAAGCGCCAGAATGTTTTCGCTGATCGAAACCCCAAGCGAACCTGCCATGAACGAGCGCCGTGCGGTAATGCGTTCGTGCATTTGAGGGTACCGCGCTTCAATTTCTCGACGGAGGCCGGCGTCGGCAAAGGCGATCGCGTCTTCGCAGTTCAATGCCCAGCCGGCCGGCATCGGTACGGGTATCACATCGACCTGGAATGGCATGCCCGAACGCAATTTCTCCTTCGACCCTGGGCGAACAGGCGAATGCAGCCATTCCTCGTGGCTTCCGAGATGGCCGGGATTCAATGCGGAATCGAGGCCGGCGGACTTCAGCTTCTCCGTCACGGCATCGAAAAGCACACCTCCCTCTACACCGATATCGGCGGTTTCGTACCAGGTGATCAGCGCTTCGAAGTAGGCTTTGGCCGGCTTCAGGAAACCGTCATCCCGGTGGGTGAGCAGTCCGGCGCGCGACGAGAGCGCGCCCCAATAGCCGAGCGCGGTCGTCACGCCATCGCCCTTCTTCAGGCGCCGGGCGGTCGGGCTGCGAAGCCCGACAATGGCCTCGCCCGCGCTCACAGACGCGAACATCGTGTGGACGTTGAGCGGATCCCCTTCATAGCCAAGCCGACCCAGTGCCTCGAACTCGCTGTCTCCCTCTCGTACCCCCGAAACGACCCGCCAAAGCGCCGAGGAGCAGCGAGCCGCAGCCCATTCGAAGGCGGCGAGCTGGTCGATGTCGACAACTGCGCGCAGACCGGATTCCGCATGCATCAGCACGGGCGTCGCATCCTTCAATACACCGCCCGTCCCAATGACACGTCGAAGAACTGCAACAATGAAGTCGGGCACGAAGAAGAGATTGAGGTGATCCTCATCTTCGCTTTCATCGAGATATTTCCAGCCGACCAGTCCGATCGTATCGCCGGCCTTGATACCGGCATCCCGCAGACGGTCCGCCAGACGCGGGTCCTCGGCCCGCGTCTGTCCCATCAGACTGAATGTCTGGGCACGAAGGACAGCGATCCCCGGCAGGCCCGCAAGAGCCGTATAGGACACCGATTCATTTCCGGTGACGATGACCCGCCGGCCGTCCGGGCCAAGCAGCAGCAGCGCCTCCTCGAAGCGCGGCTCGAAGCCGGAGAGAAACATGATGTTCCCGAAATGCTCGCGGTCGGCATAGACGACGAGCCAGTCCGTGCCTGCGGCTTTCAACGCGGCGTCGGCGCGGGCTGCATAGGTCTGCGCTGGTATCTTCGGCTGCGCGCCAAGCGGTCCGAAATCCGGCAGGGTTACAGGTGCAAGCGTAATTGGCATTGGAGTTCCTCCCTTTAGATGTTTTGCTGGAAACTTGGCATCCGGGGCGTCAGCGCCCGCAACGCGTTGCTTTTAGGCCTTTCAGCGTGAACGGATGTGCGTTTGCGATGGCGGAGGCGGCGGCACCTGCGCTATCACATGACGACACTTGGAAACGCTTTGCATGACCCACAAACCAGATGGCGACAACGCGCCTAAAATTGCCGATGTGGCGCGATTGGCCGGCGTTTCGCGGGCGGCGGCAAGCAGGGCGCTCTCCAGCGAGCCACGTCCAATTTCCGCGGAAAAGCGCGAACGTGTGATCCAGGCGGCGGCATCGCTTGGATACAAGCCCAATCTGCTGGCCCAGAGCCTGACCACCAAAACGCTCAATCTTGTTGCCGTGATCGTCAACCATATCCATGATCTCTCGGATCTTGACCTCTTCGACCGGTTGATCGATCAGATCCAGTCGATCGGCAAACAGGTGATCATGATACGCATCGGCTCGGTCGACCGGGTCGAGGAATTCTTGCGCAACGGCGTTGCCTATCATGTCGATGCCGTGCTCGTTTTTTCCGACTTCGCCGATGCTGCAACCGTCCGTCGCATGTTTCGCTCCGACCTCGTCATCATGCTGAACGGCTTGCATGACACTCTTTCGCCCGTGGTCATTCCCGACGAGGGCAGCGGCATAGCGGAGGCTGTCGCCGATGCGGCAGCCAAGGGCGTGAACAGCGCCGGTCTTGTTACCGGCCGTGCTTCGTCGTTGGTCGAGCAAACGCGCATCGGCTTCTATAGGGAAGCCTTTGCCAGGAACGGCATCGAATTGATCAGCACGGTCCAAGGCGATTATTCCTACGAAAGCGGGCACGCCGCAGCGGCGATCCTGACGGGCGACGATTGCCCTGAAGCCATATTCTGTACGTCGGATGCGATGGCGATGGGCATTCTCGATGTCTGCCGGGCCGATTTCCCGAACAGTCGTCCGAAACGGTTCCGTCTCTACGGTTTCGACAATCTGACGCTCACCGATTTCGACGCCTATCCGATCTCCTCGATCGGCTATGACAAGAATGTCTATGCGCAGAAGATGGTCGGTTTTATTGCCAATCCCGGCGATTTCCGCCCCGGCCAACCGCCCGTCATCGTCCCCACGCGGTTTTTCCCGCGTTCGACATCGTAGGAGGTGAGGCCGCCCGAAAGCGACCTTCCCCGATCACGTTACCACTGTGGGTTCAAAGCCGGTGGGTTGGCCTCGGCTCCCCACCACTTCTTGTAGTTCGCCTGATAGGCGCCCGACTGGATGTAATCCGATACGAACATATCGAGCCAACGGACGAATTCAGGATCGCCCTTGGCGACCGCGATACCGATAGGATCGTTGGAATAGAGGCCGGAGAGCGTTACCAGTGACGGATTCTTGGTCGCGAGATAGTCGAGCAGCGACGAATCCTCGATAGCGGCATCGACGCGCTTCTGCTGCAGTTGCAGGACGCCATCGGGGGCAAACTGATCGACGTAGACGAGCTGCGCGTCCGGGACGGCAGCCTTCAGGAAAGTTTCGCCCGTCGTGCCGCGTCCGACGACAACCTTCTTGCCGGCAAGATCCTTCAGCTCCTTTATGCCGGCATCCTTCTGGACGATCACGCGCAGACCGGCGCGGTTATAGGGGATGGAGAAATCGACCACCTTGGCGCGCTCGAGCGTGGCCGAAGTATTGGCGATCGCCACATCGATCTGGCCAGACATCAGCATCGAAATGCGTGCATCGCCCGAGACATCGGTAAATTCGACTGGCACGCCGATCTTCTCGGCCAGCCGCTTGGCGACGTCGACATCGTAGCCGACCGGATTGTTCTGATCGTCGCGGAAGCCGATCGGCTCGCCGCCGAGCGACACGCCGATATGGATGGTTCCCCGCGAGCGAATATCGTCCAGCATGCCGGCAAAGGTTGGCAGCGCCGAGAAAGCCACGACGGCGATGGCCGCCACGGCAGTGAGAATGTGTTTCATTTCCGATTTCCCTCCCTTGTTTAGGCTGATTTCGCTACCCGCAGTTCCGGTTCGGGCATCGTGTCTTCCCAGAGCCAGTAGCGGATCTCGCCCTCGCATCTGAAATTCACCACCTCATGGTTCCCCTTGGCATCGACGGCATGGATGACCACGCCGGCGAGAAACCCTGATGTCAATTCCTTGAGCTCTTCGACAGCCAGCTTGACGGCGTCGGAGAGTGAATAGCCTAATTTGAGCGCCAGCACGACCGTTCGGGCGGTCGAGCAGCGCATCGTCATCTCACCGGTATGGGTGCAGGCCGCCGCACCGTAGCGGCTGTCTGCATAGAAGCCGGCGCCGGGAATAGGGCTGTCGCCAAGGCGGCCCGGATATTTCCAGGCCCAGCCTGATGTGGAGGTTGCCGCATGGATCCCCCGATTGGGATCCGCGGAAAGGAACACCGTGGTATCTCGCACTCTTTCCGGATCGGTGATCGTACGGCTGAGCGGGGCGAGCGGAATGTCGGGGAATTTCGCCAGATCCTCCGGCGACAGTTCCTTCTCCAGCCGCTCCCACCAGACGCGTTTGCTGTCGGCAAAAAGAACGTCATCCTTGGAGAAGCCGATTTCACTGGCAAATCGGCGCGCGCCGTCACCGGTCAGCATGACATGCGGCAATCGCTTCATGACTTCATGGGCAAGCCGGGCGACGGGCAGCGTATTCGGCACCGCCCCGACAGACCCGATTTCGCGGGTGTTGCCGTCCATGACAGCCGCGTCGAGCTCCATGTCGCCGATCATGTTTGGCCAGCCACCGAAGCCAACGCTGCGCACCTGAACTTCGCTTTCTACCTCGCTGATACCGGCGACCATCGCATCCAGGCTGATGGCGCCGTCGCGCAGCATCCGCACAGTCGTCGGGAAACCAGGCCAGGCCTCTTTATTTGCCAAGAGCAGCATGAATACCTCTAATCCTTGCGCATTTTTGAAAGGAACTGGGCGATGCGCGGGTTCGCCATGCCGCCCTCGGCGGCGAAGAAATCCTTGGTCGGCAGGTCGACCAGCAGCCTGCCCTTGTCGAGAAAGACGATACGGTTGGAAATCTGCCGCGCGAATTCCACCTCATGCGTGACGAAGAGCATTGTCGTGCCTTCAGCTGCCAGCTTCGCAAGGATCGCCAGGACTTCCGCCGTCATCTCAGGATCGAGCGCACTCGTGACTTCATCGAGCAGCAGGTAGCGTGGGTGCATGGCCAGCGCCCGGCAGATGCCGACCCGCTGGCGCTGCCCGCCGGAAAGCTGGGCTGGATAGGCATCAACGCGATCGACAAGACCTACGGACTGCAGGAGCGCCAGCGCCGTCGCTTTCGCTTCGGAGCGCGGCTGCTTCAGAACTTCGATCGGCGCCAGCGTCAGGTTTTCGAGGACAGTCATGTGAGGATAGAGATTGAAAAGCTGGAAGACGGTGGCGGAGCGCTTGCGTGCCTCGGCCAGCTCTCTCGGCTTGCCGACATCGAAGGCGTCGACGGTTATGGTGCCGCCGTCCAGCTTTTCCAGTCCGTTGATGCAGCGGATCAGCGTCGACTTTCCCGAACCCGAAGATCCCAGGATGGAGACGACCTCCCCCGGATTGACCGTCAGGTTGACGCCATCGAGAACGGTGGCGGACCCGAAGGATTTGCGGACATTTTCCACTTGCAGCATCTTAGAGCCCTCTCCAGGCGGCATGTGCCCTGAGCCGGTTTTCAAATCGGGAGCCGAGCATGGCGATGAGCTTGGCGCAGATGTAGTAGAGCAGGCCGACCGCCGTCCACACGATGAATGGTTTCAGCGTCCGCATGTTCAGGATGTTACCGATCTTGGTCAGATCGACGACGCCGATGACCGAAATCAGCGACGTCACCTGCAGCTGGTTGACCAGCAGCGCCGTCATCGGACCGACGGCGAAGGCCATAGCCTGTGGCGCTACGATATGGCGCAATACCTGCCAGCGAGAATGGCCGAAGACACGCGCCGCCTCGATCTGGTCGCGGCCGATCGACTCGATCGCAGAGACGGCGATCACATAGACGAAGGCGGCTGTATTGGCAGAGAGGGTGATCGTCGCCGCGACCGCAGGCGTGACCCGGATATGCAGGAGACCGGGAAGACCGAAGAAGACAAGAAACAGCTGCACCAGCACTGGTGAGTTTTTCAGGAGTTCCGTCACCAATCCGATAACTCTTGTCAGGACCGGGACACGATAAAAGCGGCAGATGGAAAAGATCGTGCCGATGGCGAGGCCAATCACCGATGTTATCAGAAACAGGCCGACACTGACACCGAGACCCTGCAGCAGCAGCCAGATATCGTAGACCGTGAAATCGGAATACCGCATCAGTTCACCGCCTCCATCATGTCGCGGTTGAGGCGGCGATGAAGAAGCGCGATCAACAGCGAGACGAGATAGGTGAGCGCGGCGTAAACCACGAGCAGCACGACATACACCTCAAACGGCCTGTAGGTCTGCGACACGACGATCTGGGCAGACCCGGTGAGTTCATTCAAGGTGATCGTCGAGAGGATCGAAGACGTCAGGATCATGTTGATCAACACGGAACCGAGTGGCCTGACCGATGTCCTCAGCGCCACGGGCAAGACGATCTTCGTGAAGATCACCCGGCGTGAAAGGCCGCTGACCTCAGCCGCCTCGATGATGCCTGTGTCGATTGCCAGGATGCCTGCGCGAATGACATCGGAGGCGAAGGCGCCACCCGATATGGACAGCGCGATGACCCCCGTCGTCAGCGCGTCGACATAGATGCCGATCTCCGGCAGGCCATAGTAGAAGAAGAAAAGCTGGACGATGAAGGGGACATTGCGAAAAATGTCGATGTAGCCAGAGGCAATACGCCGCGCTGCTTTTGAAGCAGACGTACGAGCAATCGCAACCAATGCCCCCATGATCACGCTACCGATCAAGGCAAGGAAGCAGGCCTCCGCTGTCAATGCCGCTCCCTTGGCCAGAAAGCCAAGGTGAGG
>CAZZZI010000266.1:0-1483 GCA_964658415.1 uncultured Sphingomonas sp.
TTCGGACTGGCGCACCGGCTGGCGGCCATTGCGGTCGGAGAGATTTCCGGGATGCCTGCATTCGCTGCGGACATGCCCGAAAGTTTCACGCTGATGAATCACATTCGTGTGGCTTCACGCAAGACGTGAAGTTTTGCGTCGCACGCTTCGTCATTCTGTCACGCAAATCGCTTATCTGCGTCGTTGCGCATGGACAAGTCCATGTGTCCGCGACCCGGAGGAGGGATCATGCGTTACATCATTGGATTCACACCGCCTCCGCGCGATCCGCTGACGATGACGGCTGCCAGCTGGCTCGGCCGGAACGTCTTTACCGGTGATCGGGTCGAGGAGCCGGAGATCGGCGGTCTCGGCCTGCGCGAGGTTGCATTCTACACCGCCATGCCTCGCCGCTACGGTTTCCATGCGGCCCTGAAGGCCCCCTTCCGACTGGCGGAGCCGACGGCTGAAGCCGCGCTGCTGCGCGACCTGATGCGCTATTCCGGCACGTTCGAGCCGTTTCAGATCCCCCGCCTCGAAGTTGCCCGGCTAGGGAACACGTTCGGACTCGTGCCGTCCTATCCGCTGGCGCCCCTCAACTACCTGGCATCGGCGTTGACGCAGGAGTTCGATCACTTCCGCGCTCCGCTGAGCGAGGCGGAGATAGATCGTTGCGACCCCGACCTTTTGTCGGCGACCCAGTTTGCCAACCTGCATCGCTGGGGTTGCGCCGACGTCATGGACGAGTTCCGCTTCCGGATGGCGCTGACCGGACCCGTGCATGCGGCCGACATGCCGCGCATGGAACGCGTGTTGCGCGATCTCTTCGAGCCCGTGCTGTCGGAGCCTATCCTGGTGTCCAATATTGCCCTGATGATGGAAGAGAGCAATGACGGTCCGTTCCGCGTCCACTCGCTGCACCCGATAGGCAAGGTCACTGCCCGCAAGTCCGCCTGACAGGCATTTGCCTGCCGTGCTGCAGGCGCTCAATTTCCGTCTCGACAACGCTTCGTTCGATGCTTACCGTCTGCCCGACTTCAAGAGGTGGTTCGATGGTATCCGATATCTATCCGCGTGACCTGGTCGGCTATGGGCGGACACCGCCCGATCCGAAGTGGCCGGGCGACGCGCGTATCGCGGTGCAGTTCGTTATCAACTACGAGGAAGGCGGCGAGAGCTCGATCCTCGATGGCGATCCGGCCTCGGAAAATCTGCTGTCCGAGATCGTCGGTGCCGCCGCCTGGCCCAACCAGCGCAATCTCAACATGGAATCGATCTACGAATACGGCTCGCGGGCCGGTTTCTGGCGGTTGTGGCGGATGTTCACGGATCTGAAGGTCCAAGCGACCGTCTATGGCGTGACGCTGGCCATGGCTCGCAATCCGGAGGCCGTGGCGGCCATGAAGGAAGCCGGCTGGGAGATTGCCAGCCACGGTTACCGCTGGCTGGAATACAAGGATTTTCCGGAAGAGCTTGAGCGCAAGCATATCGTCGAGGCCGTGCG
>CAZZZI010000266.1:1583-6611 GCA_964658415.1 uncultured Sphingomonas sp.
TAGATGATCATGCGCTACGATTTCGTGACGCGCTTCGGCGGCGTCTTCGAGCATTCGCCCTATATCGCGGAACGTGCGGTCGACGCCGGCCTGATCAAGGAACCTCTGAGCGCGACGGGCATCCATGCCGCCATGGTGTCGATCTATCGCGATGCCACGGCCGCCGAGCGGCTGGCAGTGCTCAGGGCGCATCCGGATCTTGCCGGCAAGCTTGCCATTGCCGGCAAGCTCACGGTCGAGAGCCGGCAGGAGCAGGCGGGCGCAGGCCTCGACCGCCTCGATCCGGACGAACACGCGCGGTTTTCCGAATTGAACAAGGCTTACGTTTCGAAATTCGGCTTTCCCTTCATCATCGCCGTCAAGGGGCTGAGCAAGGACGACATCCTCGAGGCCTTCGAGATGCGCATCAACAACGACCGAGATACCGAATTTGCGACTGCCAGCGCGCAGGTGGAGAAGATTGCCCTGCTGCGCCTCAAAACCATGCTTCCGGAGACTTGAATGACCTATACCGACCTCACCGACATGCCCTCCTTCACCGAGGGTGCCATCAATCTCGCCTCCGCCCGCCTCGGTGCCAAGGGTATCGATGTCTCCGACGAGTTCTTTGCGCCGCTGAGCCGCATGCTGCAGGACGAGCCTCCGCTCTGGGATGAGAAGGCCTATGACGACAACGGCAAGTGGATGGATGGCTGGGAAAGCCGTCGCAAGCGCGTTCCGGGCCATGACTGGGCAATCATCCGCCTCGCCATGCCGGGCAAGATTTTTGGCTTCGACGTCGACACCAGTTATTTCACCGGCAACTATCCGCCCCATTGCTCCATCGAGGCGGCTTTCGTCGAGGCAGGCGATCCGACGGCTGAAACGGCCTGGACGGAACTGCTGGCAAAATCGCCGCTCGGTCCGAGCGCGCATCATTTCTTCGAAACCCATGACAAGCAGCAGGTCTGGACCCATCTGCGGCTGCACATCTATCCGGATGGCGGCATCGCGCGCTTGCGGGTCTATGGCTCTGCCTATTTCGACTGGTTGAAGGTCGGGGCCTCGGAAGATGTCGATCTCGCCTATGTCTTCCACGGTGCCAAGGCGCTGGCCTGGTCGGATGCCCATTACGGTCATCCGGACAAGTTGCTCGGCCCCGGTCGCGGCCTCAACATGGGTGACGGCTGGGAGACCAAGCGCCGCCGCGGCCCCGGCCACGACTGGGCAATCATCCGTCTCGGTCATGCAGGCAGGATCAACCGCGCCATCGTCGACACGGCCTTCTACAAGGGCAATTTCCCGGATACCTGCGAGATCCTCGGGGCCTATCTGCCCGACCTCGGCGATGTCTTGACCGAGGCCGATATCGCTGCTTCCGAAAACTGGAAGCCATTGCTGCCGCGCACCAAGCTGCAGATGGATCATATCCATCCGTTCGGCAGCGAAGCATTGGCCGATATTGGTCCGATCACCCATGTCCGGCTCGCCATGCACCCGGACGGCGGCATCATGCGGTTGCGGCTGTTCGGGACGAAGGCTTGAGTTCTTTTTTCCGTCTTGCTGCGGTATGGTGGCGGCGTCTGGAGTGAGTTCGGCCATGAAGCCATCGGAAGTGCTTGAGAAAAACAGGCAGGCGATCCGCGATGTCGCAGGGCGCTTCAACGCCGCGAACCCGCGTGTCTTCGGCTCCGTGGCACGCGGCGAGGATCGTCCGGACAGTGATCTCGACATTCTGGTGGATGCCCTGCCGGGCAGCACTCTGCTGTCGCTTGGTGGCTTGCAGGACGCGCTCGAGCAGATGTTGCTGGGCACGTCCGTGCATCTTCTGACACCGGGCGATTTTCCGGAAAGCGTGCGAGTGCAAGTACTCACCGAAGCAAAGCCGATATGAGCGAGAATCGCATTGCTTTTTTGCTCGACCGTATGCGCGATGCCGCATTCGACGCCCACCGCTTCGTCCAGGGTGTCGAAAAGACAGCCTTCATGCAGGACGTCATCCTCCAGCGCGCCGTCGGAATGAGCCTTTTGATGGCATCGGAGCTAGCGGTTCAACTGCTGGGCAAGCATCCCGAATTCGCCGACGAACACCCCGATTTCCCATGGACGTCGATGCGCGGAATGCGCAATCGGATGGCGCACGGATATTTCGACATCGATCTCGAGAAAGTGTGGAGCACGTCGCAAACCGACGCCGTCACGCTGGTCGACATGATCGATTCAATCCGCCACTGGCGCGCACAAGGCGAATGATGACTTCTTCCCGATCTCTCCACATCCAGCCTCTCATCAAAACCGCCTTCGCACCCTATGGCGATGTCATCGAGGCCGATCCGGCCAGCATGCGGCTGATCAATGGCGGCACCACGCAGCGGTTCCACGCGCTGGCGACGGCTGAGGCCGAGGGCCAGGGAGCGGCCGTCATCATCAATCTTTTTCGCGGCCAACCGCGGGCTTTTCCCTATGCGGTCGACATGATGGAACGGCATCCATTCGGCAGCCAGAGTTTTTCGCCGCTGTCCGGACGGCCGTTTCTGGTGGTTGTCTCGAAAGACGAAGGCGGACAGCCCGGGCGGCCGGAGGTTTTCCTTGCGCGCGGCGACCAGGGCGTCAACTATCGAAAGAACGTCTGGCATCATCCGCTGATGGCGCTGGGCGAGGCCAGCGACTTCCTGGTGGTCGACCGCGACGGCCCGGGTATCAACCTGCAGGAATTCTTCTTCGACACCCCCTATATCATCGGAGCCCCGACCCCATGACCGGACTGACAACCCATGTGCTCGATACTGCACTCGGCAAGCCCGCCGAGGGTCTGACCATCGCGCTGTTCCGGATCGACGGCGGGACGCGCACGAAACTGAAGACCGTCGTCACCAATGCCGACGGGCGCATCGATGGCGGGCCGATGCTGGCGGGCGACCAATTTTCGATGGGCATTTACGAGCTTGAGTTTCATGCCGGAGATTATCTGCGCCGCGCCGGCTGCCGGTTGACCGAGCCGGCGTTCCTGGACGTGGTGCCGATCCGTTTCGGGATTGCCGACACGACGGCCCATTATCATGTGCCGCTCCTGATATCGCCCTATGGCTATTCGACCTATCGGGGGAGCTGAACATGCGCTTTGCTGCAATCGCCGACATCCATGGCAATTTTCGTGCACTGGAGGCCGTGCTCGCCGAGATCAGGTCATCGGGCATTGACGATATCGTCAATCTCGGAGACTGCTTCAGCGGTCCGCTGGACGCGGGCAAGGTCGGCGACCTGCTGCTGGCGACCGAGATGGTCACCGTCCGTGGCAACCACGACCGCTATCTGATCGACCGTGACGTGTCCGACATGGAAATCTCCGACAGCGTCGCCTATCGTCAGATGTCGAAGGCCCATCTCGACTGGATCCGTACCCTGCCGACCAGTCTTGTCTACCGGGAGGAGGCCTATCTCTGCCATGCCACGCCAGATGACGACAATCTCTACTGGCTGGAGCAGGTGTCGCCCGAAGGCCTCGTTTCCCTGAAGCCGATCGAGGCGATAGAAGCCCTGGCTGCGGGCATCGACCAGCCGCTCATTCTTGCCGCCCACAGCCATATCCCGAGGATGGTGCGCCTGCGCGACGGTCGCCTCATCGTCAATCCCGGCAGCGTCGGATGCCCCGCCTATGACGATGTCGCGCCCTATCCGCACAAGGTCGAGGCCGGCCACCCCCTGGCCTCCTACGCAATCCTGGAGAAACGTGACGGCGGCTGGACGGCGACCTTCCGGACCGTCGCCTATGATCATATGGCAGCCTCGGAACTTGCTGCCAGGAACGGCCGCCCGGACTGGGCGAGCGGTCTTGCCACCGGCTGGCTGCGTTGATCGCGCCTGTTGGCGGCAATGCCTGATACATCGCGTGCACCGGGCATTGCGGTGTCTGCCGAGGTTCAGATCACCGGATATCCGAGATGATCGATGAATTCACGTCGTTGATGTCGCGCTTGCCGCAGAGCGCCATCGTCACGTCCATTTCCTTGCGCAGGATGCTGAGGGCGAGCGTCACGCCCTCCTTGCCCATCGCTCCCAGACCATAGAGGAACGGTCGGCCGATATAGGTGCCCTTGGCGCCCAAGGCGACGGCTTTTAGCACGTCCTGGCCCGAGCGTATGCCGCTGTCGAGATGGACCTCGATCTTGTCGCCGACGGCATCGACGATCCGCGGCAGCATCGAAATGGTCGAGGGCGCGCCGTCGAGCTGACGGCCGCCATGGTTGGAGACGACGATGGCATCTGCGCCGGTATCCGCTGCCGCGCGTGCATCCTCGACGTCGAGGATGCCCTTGATGATCAGCTTGCCGCCCCATTGCTTCTTGATCCAGGCGACATCGTCCCAGGACAGTTTCGGGTCGAATTGCTCGGCGGTCCAGGAGGACAGCGACGAAAGATCCGAGACATTCTTGGCATGACCGACGATATTGCCGAAGGAGCGCCGCTTGGTTTGCGCCATGCGCAGGCACCACATCGGCCGGGTGGCCATCTGGTAAATGTGCTTCGGCGTGAATTTCGGCGGGGCGGAGAGGCCGTTGCGCAGATCCTTGTGGCGCTGTCCGAGGATCTGCAGGTCTGCCGTCAGCACCAGCGCCCCGCAATTGGCGGCCTTGGCGCGGTTGATCAGGTTCAGCACGAAGTCCTTGTCGCGCATCACGTAGAGCTGGAACCAGAAAGGCTTGGTCGTGACCGAGGCGACATCCTCGATCGAGCAGATGCTCATTGTCGACAGCGTGAAGGGGACGCCGAACTCTTCTGCCGCGCGGGCCGCCAGCATTTCGCCGTCCGCATGCTGCATGCCTGTCAGGCCTGTCGGCGCCAGCGCCACCGGCATCGATACGGGCTGGCCGACCATGGTCGTCTGCAGCGAGCGGTCGGTCATGTCGACCAGCACCCGCTGGCGCAGCTTGATCTTCTGGAAATCGCTCTCGTTGGCGTCGTAGGTCGACTGCGTCCAGGCGCCCGAATCGGCGTAGTCGAAAAACATCTTGGGAACGCGGCGCTTCGCCAGGGCCTTGAGATCGGCGA
>CAZZZI010000267.1:0-6537 GCA_964658415.1 uncultured Sphingomonas sp.
AGGTCGAGGTCGAACTCGCGCTCGAGGCGTTCCTGGATGATTTCGAGATGCAGCAGGCCGAGGAAGCCGCAGCGGAAACCGAAGCCGAGGGCGGCAGACGATTCCATTTCGAACGAGAACGACGCGTCGTTGAGGCGCAGCTTGCCCATCGCAGCGCGCAGATCCTCGAAGTCGGCGGCGTCGACCGGGAACAAGCCGCAGAACACCACCGGCTGGGCCGGCTTGAAGCCCGGCAGCGCCTGCGCCGTCGGCTTCTTGTCCTCGGTGATGGTATCGCCGACGCGGGTGTCTGCCACTTCCTTGATCGAGCCGGTGAAGAAACCGATCTCGCCAGGCCCGAGACTGTCGACGGCCAGCATCTTCGGGGTCAGCACTCCGACGCGCTCGACCTGGTATTTCGCGTCCGTGCCCATCATGCGGATGGTCTGGCCCTTGGTCAGCACGCCGTCGATGATGCGCACCAGCACCATGACGCCGAGATAGGTGTCGTACCAGCTGTCGACCAGCAGCGCCTTCAGCGGACCCTTGTCGCCGAATTCGCTCTTCGGCGCCGGCAGCTGGTGGACGATGGCTTCGAGAACCTCGGGGATGCCGAAGCCGGTCTTGGCCGAAATCAGCACGGCCTGGCTGGCGTCGATGCCGATGACTTCCTCGATCTGCTCGCGGATGCGGTCGGGTTCTGCGGCCGGCAGGTCGATCTTGTTGAGAACGGTGACGATCTCGTGGTTGTTGTCGATCGCCTGGTAGACGTTGGCAAGCGTCTGCGCCTCGACACCTTGCGACGCGTCAACCACCAGCAGCGATCCTTCGCAGGCCGACAGCGAGCGCGAGACTTCGTAGGCGAAGTCGACATGTCCGGGCGTGTCGATCAGGTTGAGGACGTATTTTTCGCCGTTGTTCGCCTGGTAGTGCAGGCGCACCGTCTGGGCCTTGATGGTGATGCCGCGCTCGCGCTCGATGTCCATGCTGTCGAGCACCTGCTCCGACATGTCGCGTTCGGCAAGGCCGCCCGTCGACTGGATCAGCCGGTCGGCAAGCGTCGATTTGCCATGGTCGATGTGGGCGACGATGGAAAAGTTGCGGATATGGTCGAGTGGGGTGCGGTTCGGATCGGTGCTCATGCGCGCCATATAGCAGCGCCGCCCTCTACCGCAAAGCGGAAAACGGCTGGCCAATAGGGCGACCGGGCGCTTTCTCCTCAGGTACGCACGGCCGTGAAAGGGCGCAAGCAGGGCTTGATTCCATCAAAAGAGATGGATATTCTGATATAGTAGAAATTTGGATCTGCCATGGAAGACGAGCTGGAAATGGCCATCGGCACAAGGCTGCGCAGCCTGCGAATCAGCCGATCGCTGACGCTGGACGAACTGGCGCTGACATCCGGCGTCAGCCGGGCGATGATTTCGCGGATCGAGCGCGGCGAGGCGAGCCCGACGGCGGCGTTGCTGGCACGCGTCTGTGCCGCCCTCGGCCTGTCGCTGTCGGCCTTCTTTGCCGATGACGGCGATGCCGCATCGCCGCTGGCGCGACGCGAGGACCAGAAGGTCTGGCGCGATCCGGAGACCGGCTATCTCAGGCGCGCGGTGTCGCCGCCGGGCACCGCGTCGCCGGTCGATATCGTCGAGGTGGAGTTTCCGGCCGGCGCCCGGGGTCACTTTCCCCCGCATGCCGCAAGCCGCGGCATGACGCAGCACATCTGGTTGTTCGAGGGCGTGCTCGAGATGACGACCGCGGATGCCGTGGAGCGGCTGATGCCCGGAGATTGCCTTTACATGCCGGTCGGCGACGGCCACGTCTTTCACAATCCGGGCGAGGGCCCGGCGCGCTATTGCGTCGTGCTCGTGCGCGCTGCCCACTGAATTCCATGAGGTTCCTTTCCATGATCGCCATCCGCCAGCTCTCCGGCCCCGAGGCCGAGGCCGCCATTCCGGCCCTGTCGGAGGTGCTCTCCGATTGCGTCAACGACGATGCCTCGGTCGGCTTCATGCAACCCTACAGGCTCTCCGACGCTGCGCCCTACTGGGCCGAGGTCGCCCGCGCCGTGGAATCGGGGGCGACGCTGCTCTTCGTGGCCGAGGTCGACGGCGTCATCCTCGGCACCGTCCAGGTCGGCCTGGCGCAGATGCCGAACCAGCCGCATCGGGGCGATCTCAAGAAGCTCCTGGTGCACCGCTCCGGACGGGGCAGGGGACTCGCGCGCCAGCTTATGGAAGCTGCAGAGCGAGAGGCAGCGGAGCACGGCAAGACGCTGCTGGTGCTCGACACCGCCACCGGCAGTCCGGCTGAAGCGATCTATCCGAAGCTCGGCTGGGTCAGGGTTGGCGTCATTCCCGACTATGCCCTCTGGCCGCAGGGCGGCCTGTGCGACACCACGGTGTTTTACAAGCGGATCGGCTAGCGCCCGGCTTGACACCATCCGGCTCCGCCCCTTCTATCCAGCCGGCAAACAGCAGGAGATCCCATGCGCATCCTCTTTTCCGAAGACCATAAGCTGCGCGATGCAAAGACCGAATTGCATGGCGGCCTGCTGGTGACGCCGTTCGAGGGGCCGTTCCGGGCGGAATGGATATTGACGGCAGTCCGCGAGGCCGGCTTTTCAGACATCGTCGCGCCCGCCGCGCACGGGCTAGAAACCGCCCTGAAAATGCACGACGCCGGCTACCTCGACTTCCTGTCGAAGGCCTGGCGGCTCTGGAAGGCGAGCGGCGCCGAGGGCGAGGCCATCGCCACATCGCTGCCGGTGCGCCGCTCCACCCTGCGCGTGCCCAACGACATCGACGGCATGCTCGGCTATTATGCCAATGCCACCGAGACCTCGATCACCGACGGCACCTATGAGGCGGCACTTGCCGCCATGCGCTGCGCCCTCGACGGCGCCGATTGGCTGGCTGCCGGGAACCGCTTTGCCTTTTCGCTTTGCCGCCCGCCCGGCCACCATGCCGGTATCGACCTCTTCGGCGGATACTGCTTCATCAACAATGCCGCCATCGCGGCCGAGCGCCTCCTCGAGCACGGCGCCAAAAAGGTCGCGATCCTCGACGTCGATTTCCACCACGGCAACGGCACGCAGGACATCACCTACCATCGGGACGACATCTTCTTTGCCTCGTTGCACGGCGCGCCCGCCGATGCCTTTCCTTACTTCTGGGGCTATGCCGACGAGACCGGCGCGGGCCCCGGCGAAGGCTTCAACGCCAACTACCCGCTGCCGCGCGACACCGGCTGGCCGGCATGGTCTAAAGCCCTTGGCGATGCCCTGTCCCGCATCGGGACCTTCGGTGCCGAGGCGATTGTGCTGTCGCTCGGCGTCGATACGTTCGAGCGCGACCCGATCTCGTTCTTCAGGCTGACATCGGACGATTTTTCCCGCATGGGCGCGATGATCTCGGCCGCCGGTCTGCCCGTGATCACCTGCATGGAGGGCGGCTACGGTGTGCCGGAGATCGGCCTCAACGTCGCCAACGTCCTGACCGGGCTGGAGTCCTGAGCGGCAACCATCGATCCTGTTGATAGCACCATGACAATTTGACGTTTGCCGTCGTGGCGGCCGTCGACTATGAGCGCTGAAAACGGGGGCGATCATGGACCAGACGACAGCGACGATGGGCAGCGATGGCGGTGCGCCGCTGATGCCCGTGCCGGAAAAGGCGCCCTCGGGCGGAATCGCCGCCGGCGCGCTGATGTGCCTGCTGTCGATGACCTCGATCCAGTTCGGCGCCGCCCTGTCGTCGTCGGCTATCGACGTCTACGGCGCCGTCGGGGCGACCTGGCTGCGGCTCGGCTTTGCGGCCCTGATCCTCCTCGCCGTCGTCCGGCCGCGCATCTTCCATTACAGCCGCCGCCAATGGCTGAGCGCCGTGCTGCTCGGCACTGTCACGGCCCTGATGACGATGTCATTCTTCGCGGCGATCCAGCGCATTCCGCTGGGGCTGCTGGTGGCCATCGATTTCCTCGGGCCGCTGTCGGTGGCGGCCTTCGGCTATGGCATCGGCTGGCGGCTGGCCTGGCCGCTGGTGGCGGGGATCGGCGTGCTGCTGCTGGCGCGCGACGGCCAGGGCTGGGTCGGCAATCTGCCCGGCGTCCTGTTCGCGCTGGCGTCGGCCGTCGGCTGGGCGACCTACATCATCCTCACGAAAAAGGTCGGTGCCGCCTTCAAGGGCTTCGAGGGGCTGGCCATGTCGCTGGCGGTGGCGGCCCTGGTGGCAACGCCGTTCGGCCTGCCGGCCTCCATCCATGCCCTGACCTTTGAGGGGCTAGGGGCCATGCTCGGCCTTGCCATCCTCGTGCCGCTGCTGCCCTACGCGCTGGAGATGGTGGCGCTGCGCCGCATGCCGACGTCGTCCTTCGGCATCCTGATGAGCCTCGAACCGGCGCTCGGCGCGCTGGCCGGCTTCCTGGTGCTGGCGCAGCCGATGACGCTGCTGCAGATGCTCGGCACCGCCTTCGTCGTCGCCGCCAGCGTCGGCGCGACGCTGGCGCCCTGACTAGACCGTGGGTGCTACAGGCGCGTCGTCGGCCGGGTTGTAGAACAGCGCCAGAAACATGCTCTTCGCGATCCGCTCCGCCGTCGTCATGAACCAGTCCCGCGCTTCAGGCGTCGGCGCGATATCGCTCAGCGTGGCTGCAAACAGGCCGAGCCATTCCGGAAACAGCTCCGGCACCAGCCCCTCTACGGACGCATGCGCCTGCACCGGCTTGCCGCCATAGGCGCCGGTCTTGAGCGCGATCGACGACCAGAAGCGCTTCATCTTTTCCATATGCTGCGGCCAGCGTCCGGCCAGCCGGGCGTCGAACACCGGCCCGAGCCGGGGATGCACCTGGATGCGCTGGTAGAACGTCTCCACAAGGTGGTCGATGAACGCAGCGTCGACGCCGATCCGAAGCATGTCGGCCTCGGCCCGCACGCGCAACGCGGCGATCTGGGCGGCGCGGCCCTGCAACTCGTTGGTCATTCCGTCTCCATTCCTGTCGCGGCAAAGAAGCTGCGCGAGAACAGCCGGTATAGGCCCCTTGGAGGCAATGCAGAAGACCAAGCCCGCGCTTCTGTTCAAATCGCACAAATGCCCTTGCCGGGATCTTGACCCGTACCATATCCGACTTTAGATTTAGATTAATTCTAAAGTGGAGAATGTCATGCTCACCCGCCTTTTCCGATCGTCCAAGCGTCCGTTCAAGTCCCTGACGGAGCAGGAAGTGCTCGCTGTCGCGATCGCGGCCGAGGAGGACGATTCGCGCATCTACCTCGCCTATGCCGACCAGCTCAGGCAGAAATTCCCAGCCTCCGCCAAGGTGTTCGAGGACATGGCCGAGGTCGAGGCGACCCACCGCAAGATGCTGATCGAGATGCACCGCAAGCGCTTCGGCGAGCGCATCCCGCTGATCCGCCGCGAGCAGGTGCAGGGTTTCTACGAGCGCAAGCCCGATTGGCTGCGCAGCAACCTGTCGCTGGAGGCGATGCGCGAGCAGGCCGAAGATATGGAAGGCCAGGCTTACCGCTTCTATCTCGAGGCTGCCAAGCAGACGTCCGATGCCGGCACCCGCCAGCTGCTCGACGATCTCGCCATGGCCGAGCAAGGCCATGAAGACGTCGCCGCGATGCTCGGCGAAAAGCATACGCCCGAGGACGTCAAGAACAATGAGAACGCCGACGCACGCCGCCAGATGGTGCTGACCTACGTGCAGCCGGGCCTTGCCGGCCTGATGGATGGATCGGTCTCTACGCTGGCGCCGATCTTCGCCGCCGCCTTCGCCACCCAGGACACCTGGCAGACCTTCCTCGTCGGCCTGTCGGCCTCGGTCGGCGCGGGCATCTCCATGGGCTTCACGGAAGCCGCCCATGACGACGGCAAGATTTCCGGTCGCGGCTCGCCGATCAAGCGCGGTCTTGCCTGCGGTATTATGACGACCGTCGGGGGGCTCGGCCACGCCTTGCCCTATCTCATTCCGGAGTTCTGGACGGCAACGATCATCGCCGGCATCGTGGTCTTCATCGAGCTTTGGGCAATTGCCTTTATCCAGAACCGCTTCATGGAAACGCCATTCCTGCGCGCGGCCTTCCAGGTCGTGCTCGGCGGCGGTCTGGTTCTGGCTGCCGGCATCCTGATCGGCAATGCCTGAGCGCCACGCGCTGGCGCCCTGCCACACAAAAGAAAAGGCACCGGAGCCATGGCTCCGGTGCCTTTTGTGTATGGACTGCAGCCTTCCCGGTCACCAATAAGCGTCGGGCAGGCTGTGTTGTGTCAGTTTCCGCCGCGGCTGAACATCGGACCGCGCGGTGAATAGGGGTTCGGCACGATGATCTGGTCGTCACCAGGGCGGTTGTAGCCCCGTCCCGGACCGTTGTTGTCCCGGCCTGGGCCGCGCGGACGGTCGTTGTCGCGGCGGCGGTCTGCGAAATCGCGACGGAAGCCGCCATCCCGGCGGTAGCCATCATGACGGTAGTCGCGCCGGTAATAGTCGCGACGATAGCCATATCCGCCGCCATAATAGCCGCCACCGTAGTACGGCGCGTCGTAGCTGGTGACGTAGGCGCCGCTA
>CAZZZI010000268.1:0-6527 GCA_964658415.1 uncultured Sphingomonas sp.
TCTCTATATGCAATTGTCAAAAAACCGACGTGAGCCCGAAAACCCAGTCAAAACCTTACCGACGAGATAACCGCCTTTCGGCAAATCACCCCAACAAAGCCTGCAGTTTCTTGCCGAAACACCAGAGCGAAGTCGTCCGTCAGCGCCAGAAGCGCCGCCGTCTTCGTCAGTGAGCGGCTTATAGGCCCTCACCCCAGAAGTAGTCAACACTCGATTTTCCCAAAATCAGAAAAAAGTTGTAAGCGACTGTAATGGCTGCGAAATCTCGACGCTTGTGAAACTGGCGTGACAGGCGACGACGGGTCCGGGGTGGAACGGTGCTTCGCGGCGGGCTTCGCCGGGTCCGCGCCGCGCGCCTTTGCCCTTGACGTCCTCCTTTATAGAGGACTGCGTCTCCGCAACCTGAAAACACGGGGAAAACCCGCCGGAAAAGGCGGTTTCGCATCGATTGTGACGGCCACGGGTTGATTTGACTTGGCCGGGATAAATATGCACAGCTTGCCGCCAGCCCGAAAGGGCCGGCAAACTGGAAAGGAAGCGGACGGGTTGGAATGGTGACGGACAAGACGGTGCTCCGCTCGCTCGGCAATGAGCCGCCTATCCTGGCCGACGGACGGCGTGCGCCCGACCGGCGGGAAGTGTCGCTGCGCTGGCTGTCCGGGACATTCCTCACCGGCATCACCTCCAGCATGCTGATGGGCATGGCGCTATTTGCAGCCCTCGACGGACGCCAGCAGCTGGCCATCCCGGCCGAGGCCTATGCGACGACGGACAGCGGCAACCCTGGTGCCGGCGACGCGTCGGTGACGCGCGGCGGCCGGCTGGTCGCCACCCAGGTCGCCGCCAAGCCCGCCGATCGCAGCATTCTCGAAGTCTCGACCGTGGTGCGCGATGGTGACAAGGACGTGGTCCGCCGCCAGCCCTTCGCCCATGTGAAGATGCAGCTCGCAGCCGCCCACGCCATCTCGGAAAGCTATCCGGCCTTCGATCCGCTGGCGATCTTTGCCACCGACGACAAGTTGCCGGCCGCCGTCAACCACACCGGCGCCCTCTACGGGTCCGACGTCGAATCCGAAGTCAGCCTGAAGACGGTGCCCTTTCCGGTCAAGGGCGCGCCTTTCGCGCTGGCGCCTGCCATGTCACTCGACGAGGTCGAGGAGAACGTCCGCTCGAACGGCTCGATCCTCAGCGACGCCAACACGCAGCTTTCGGCGCTCTATTATGTCGACCCGCGCCGCTTTGCCACCGACGAAAACGATGTCGACTTGACCGCCGGCCTTGCCGCCCGCATCGTCGAGGAGAACATGTCGGTCTCCGTGCCGGAACAGGTGACGCCGAACACGCCGGAATATGCCGACGACGTCATTCCCGTGCACCAGACCGTTGCCATCGAGGCAGCCCTGACGGCCGCCGGCTATCCGCCTGCCGATGCCGCCACCGTTTCGGCCAGCATCGAGCCCTTGCTGGGGGCACCGGTCGTCAATGCCGGCGACGTCCTCAGGATCGGCATCCTGCAGACAGGCGAGCGGGCCAAGGTCATCCGCGCCAGCCTCTACCACGGAGCCAAGCACGCGCTGACGATCGCGCTCGACGATACCGGCCACTTCGTCGCCGGCAGCGAGCCGCCCTATCTCGACGCGATTGCCACTGCCTTCGACAACGACACGGCCCCGGTGGCGGCCGGCCGCGACCTGCCACGCGTCTATGACGGCATCTACCGGGCCGGCCTTGCCTACGGCATGACGCGCGAAATGCTGTCGCAGATCATCAAGCTGCTCGCCAGCAATGTCGACTTTCAGGCACAGCTGAAACCGACGGATTCGCTCGAGGCCTTCTTCTCGGTGGTGAACGGCAAGGGCCAGGCAACGTCGGATTCGGAACTGCTCTACGTCAACGCCCGCTTCGGCGACACCGTCACCCGTTTCTACCGCTTCGAGGACCCGGACGATCATTCGATCGACTATTTCAACGAGGACGGCAAGAGCATCCGCCAGTTCCTGCTGCGCAACCCGGTGCCGACAGGCGTCTTCACCTCGGGCTTCGGCATGCGCCGGCACCCGATCCTCGGCTTTGCCCGCATGCATACCGGCGTCGACTGGGCGGGCCCCCGCGGCACGCCGATCATCGCTGCCGGCAACGGCATCGTCGAGAAGGCCGGCTGGGATTCCGGCGGCTTCGGCAACCAGACGCTGATCCGGCATGCCAATGGCTATGTCTCCTCCTATAATCACCAGAGCGCCATCGCCAAGAACGTCGTGCCCGGCGCCAAGGTCGTGCAGGGCCAGGTGATCGGCTTTATCGGCGCGACCGGCATGGCGACCGGTGCCCACCTGCACTACGAGCTGATCGTCAACGGCACCAAGGTCGACCCGCTGCGCATCCGCCTGCCCGGCGGCAAGTCGCTCGACGGCACGGCGCTTGCCAAATTCGAAGATGAACGCAAGCGCATCGACACGCTGCTGTCGGACGAGAAAGCGAAACAAGTGGCAAGCCGCGGCTAGCGATTGATCCGATTCCGCCAGACCGTGGTGACGGCAGGGTTGCCGTCGCCGGATGACCTCACTCGAACGAACCCGTCATCAGCCGTCATTTGCCCGGTAGGCCTCGGGGATGACGAACACTTCGTCGGCCCGGCCATAGCCGCCATCGGGCACGGTCTCGATCGCCCAACGCGTCGAGACGATCATCCTGCGGGAAAATTGGAATACTGGTGGCCTGGTTGACATAGCCTGGCTTCCCGGCCGAGCGGCGATTGAGGACGCCTCGCCCCGACTGGGCATCCGCCAGCCTTAACAAATATGCCAGCGTGGCTTCGAGGTTGATCATAGCACGATCAACCGCTGGGTATTGAACTATGCGCCGATGATCGAGAAGCGTTTTCGCCAGTTTCGCCGGCCGCATTGCGGATCGGTTCGGATTGACGAGACCTGCGTTAGGATCCGCGGCAAATGGCGCTATCTATACCGAGCCATCGATAAGGATGGAAGTCCAGTGGATTTCCTGCTTTCCGCAAAGCGAGATATCGAAGCCGCCAAGCGGTTATTCCGCAAGATGCTGAAAGATCAGCCTTTATTGTCGCCGAACAAGATAGGCCCGGATGGCGCCAATACCTTCCCGTCGGCAATCAAAACGTCGGTTGAAGACGGGCTTCTACTGAAAGTTCGCGACAGGACCGGTCCGAGGGTCCCTCCATTGGCCAGTTTGCGCGACTAGGCCGTCGGCCATGATTCGCTCTCTGCGGCGTTCAGCGCAGGTAGAAAATTTTAATCGAGGTAATTATTTGAGAAGGATTGGCTGCCAAATCGCATGCATTTGATCCTCCCAATTCCAATCCTTTAAGACCATCTGAATAGAAAACCTCTTCGGCATCATCATATTCGAGGGGAGCAAATTCCTGCATTTCCGACACTTGTGATCCAAGGCCAACCTTCCCAAATATTTTGCCTTGATACCTGTACGCCTCGTCACCTTTGCTTAATTGCACGATCATAAGCTTTAGTATCCCATGATCGAAGATCAAACGCACGAGGATATTTTGCCAATCGTAGACGACATTATCCATGTCGGCAGCACGAAGAAATATGATCCCTTCTTTGTCAGAATCGACGATCAATCGAGGCGAGTTCAAAAACCTGGTTGCACGACGCTCTGATGTACTATCGAATTCGAAAAGGGCCTGTACGTTCGCAAACGTCATGCCAAGCTGCAAACCTAGCATTGCGCTTCCAGGTTCAATAGGGGCGGACCAATCAAGGTTATAAGTCAATGTGCGCTCCGAGTTTTGCTGGCAGCATCATAAGATATTTTATTTCCAGCACCATGGTGTGCGGCCGGGCGGCTTCGCTGAGGTAGGATACCAGCAAATCCGTGGTCCGGTGAATGAGGTCTTCCTTCTGGCGATTGGAAAGTGCCCTTCTGGCAGCTTGAAATTGGCAAATGGCATTGACGTCTCCTGTTGATTGAAAATGGATGATGGACATGGATTGCCGCCCGCCTCCGCGTGGGCAAGGGGCCAATCTTTCAGACCTTTCGGCGTCAGATCGCCCCGCCATTGGCGCGGATCACCTGGCCGTTGACCCAGCCGCCATCGGGACCGGCGAGGAAAGAGACGACACCGGCGATATCCTCGGGCTGGCCGAGCCGGCCGAGCGGGATGGTGCCCGTGATCGCCTTCACCAGCGCCTCGCTCTTGCCAGTCATGAACAGCTCGGTCTCGACCGGGCCGGGTGCAACGGCATTGACGGTGATGCCGCGCGGGCCCAGCTCCTTGGCAAGGATATGGGTCATCGCCTCGACGGCCGCCTTGGTGGCCGCATAGATGCCGTAGCCCGGCTGGTACAGGCCGACGACGGTGGAGGAAAAGCTGACGATCCGGCCGCCGTCGCGCAACCGGTTGGCTGCCTCTCGCATGCCGCGAAAGACGCCGCCGACATTGACCGCCATCATCCGCTCGAACGCGGCATCGTCGACTGCGGCCAGCGGCGACAGCGACATGATGCCGGCATTGTTGACCAGGATGTCGACGCCGCCGAAGGCCTTTTCGGCCGCATCGAACAATGTGCTGATGCCATCGGGGGCTCCGATATCGGCGCCGACGGCGATGGCGCGGCCTCCATCGGACAGGATTGCGTCGACAATGGCTTCGGCTGCCTGCCGCCCGCTGGCATAATTGACGACGACGGCAATGCCCTCGCCGGCAAGGCGGCGCGCGATCGCGGCACCGATGCCTTTCGAAGCGCCGGTCACGATGGCGGTGCGCAGATGTGGGTGTGTCATGTTGATCTCCGTTGCGTTGAGAAGACCATACCCTTTCAGCTGAAACGAACAATCACACAAGATTTGACATGTCTATTCGCCTGTGATGAACAGAGCGCATGGATCGTCTCGAGAGAATGGAATTGTTCGTGCGCATCGTCGAGCGCCGCAGCTTCACTGCAGCGGCGGCCGACAGCGGTCTGGCGCGCTCGACAGTGACCGAGGCGATCAAGCAGCTGGAGGCCGATCTCGGCGCTAGGCTGCTCGAGCGCACCACCCGCCAGGTGATGCCGACGCTGGATGGACAAGCTTTTTACCACCGCTGCCTGTCGATCCTGTCGGAGGTCGAGGCTGCGGAAAACACCTTCCGCGACACGAGCCCGCGCGGCCTGCTGCGCATCGATGCCAACGCGCAAGTCACCCGCAGCTTCCTTTTGCCCCACCTTCCGGAATTCCTGGCGCGCTACCCGCAGATCGACCTTCACCTCGGCCAGGGTGACCGCTTGGTCGATCTGCTGCGCGACGGGGTCGACTGCGTCATCAGATCGGGCGAACCGACCGACAGCGGCATGATCATGCGCCGGCTCGCCGTGGTCGAGGAAATCACCTGCGCGAGCCCGGCCTATCTGCGAGCCCACGGGCTGCCCACGACGCCGGACGCGCTCGATGGCCACAGCATGGTCGGCTTTCTCTCGTCGCGATCGGGCGAAGTCGCGCCGCTGGAATTTACCGTCGACGGCAAGAGGCGCAACATTCTGCTGCCTGCCCGCATCACCACCAACGGCTCCGACACGCTGCACGAACTCGCCCGCATGGGATTTGGCCTGGTCCAGGCGCCGCGCTACCGCTTTCGCACGGATCTCGACGACGGCGTCCTGGTCGAGGTCCTGAAGGATTACCTGCCGGGCCCGACGCCCTATTGCGCGCTCTACCCGCAAAACCGCCAGCTCTCCCCGAGGCTGCGCGTTTTCCTCGACTGGGTGGCCGGAATTTTCGCGGCTGTCAAAGCCTGAGGCGTTGCGTGGACGTGCCCCCTGCCGTTGCCACCGGGAAAGGATTTTGCGAGACTGTCGCGGTCGCATCCGCCGAAAATCCGGGCGCGCCGCACGCCGCCATGACCCGGGAGGAACAATGAGCCGCTACTGGAGCCCGATCGTCTCGACATTGACGCCTTATGTTGCCGGCGAACAATCGGCAATGCCCGGTCTGGTAAAGCTAAACGCCAACGAAAGCGCCTATGGTCCTTCGCCTGATGTGGCGGTGGCTGTTGCAGCCGAGCTGACCGCTTCCCTGCGGCTCTATCCCGACCCGACGTCCCGCCGGCTGAGGGTAGCGATTGCCGAAAGCCACGGTCTCGATCCCGACCTCGTCTTCATCGGCAACGGCTCCGACGAGGTGCTGGCCCATGTCTTCCGTGCCCTGCTGAAGCAGGATGCACCGCTGCTGTTTCCGGATGTCACCTACAGTTTCTATCCCACCTATTGCCGGCTGTTCGAGGTTGCCTACCGCGAAGTTCCGCTCGACGAGACAATGGCGGTGCGGGTCGACGACTTCCGGCAATCTTGCGGCGCGATCATCCTGCCCAACCCGAATGCACCGACCGGCATGGCCCTGCCGCTCGACGAAATCGAGAGGCTGCTCCTCGAACACCCGGATCAGGTCGTGGTGATCGACGAGGCCTATGTCGATTTCGGCGGCGACAGCGCCGTTCCGCTGGTCGAACGTTATCCGAACCTGCTGGTCGTCCAGACCTTTTCGAAATCCCGCAGCCT
>CAZZZI010000269.1:0-6502 GCA_964658415.1 uncultured Sphingomonas sp.
CCGCCGTCAATGCGCTCAACCCGGACGGGGGACTGCAATTCTATCCCGGCTCGCCGAAGCTTGCGAGCCTGCTATTCCGCCCGCAGGACCGCCTGTCGGCAATGGAGCTCCACCCCGAGGACCATCAGCGCCTGCAACGGGTGTTCGAGGGCGACCATCAGGTGCGCGTGACGGAACTCGATGGCTGGCTGGCGCTCGGCGCCCATCTGCCGCCAAAGGAAAAGCGCGGCATCGTGCTGGTCGATCCACCCTTCGAGATCGAAGGCGAATATGACCGGCTGGTCGAGGGTCTGGCGCGTGCCCATCGCCGCTTTCCCGGCGGCACCTATTGCCTCTGGTATCCGCTGAAGAAGGATGCGCCGATCAAGGCGTTCCACGAGGCGCTGCAGGCGCTCGAAATTCCGAAGATGCTCTGCGCCGAGCTTGCCGTGCGCACCGAGCGCGACTTCACCGGACTGTCCGGCTCCGGCCTCATCATCGTCAACCCGCCCTTCACGTTGAAGGACGAACTGCACACCCTTCTACCTGTCCTGAAAGAGATCCTGGCTCAGGACCGTTTTTCCTCGAATCGGGCCTTCTGGCTGCGCGGGGAACAGACAGCCCGCAAGCCAGAGGCCGACGACGATATCTGAGACTTCCCCTTCCCGATGGAAAGACAGCCATGAAGCTCCTCTGCTCGCCGACATCGCCGTACTCGTCCAAGGTCAGGATGGCGGCGCGCTATCTCGATATCAAGCTCACCGAAGTCAGCGTCGACACCAATGCCGGCCCTTCCGTGCTCGTCGACAACAACCCGCTCGGCAAGATCCCGACGCTGATTACCGAGGACGGCGTTGCGGTCTTCGACAGCCGCGGCATCAACCATTATTTCGGCCGGATGGAAGGCAAGCGGCTCTATCCCGGCAGCCGGGCAAAGCGCACCAAGGCCGATGTCCTGGAGGCGCTTTGCGACGGGACATGCGACTGCCTGCTGTCGATCGTCTACGAGCAGCGCTTCCGCACGGAAGAGAAAGTCTTCCAGCCCTGGATCGACCGCCAGTGGGCCAAGGCCGAACGGGCGCTCACCTATCTCAACGACGAACCACCGAAGCTCGGGCGGAAGTTGAACGGCGGCCATTTCGCCATGGCGGCGATGCTCGGCTACCTGCAACTGCGGTTTGCCGGCAAATGGGAAGACGACCACAAGGCGCTCGTCTACTGGCTGCGCGACTTCGAAAAGCGATTCCCGGCCTTTTCGGAACTGAAGCCGCAGTGACTGACGGAAGAGACACGCTGTCTGGCTAGTAGACCCGCACGCCGCGCTGCTTGAGGGTCCGCATAATAGTTTCTGCGGCGGCATCGTGGGAAAAACGGCCAGCTTCTTTGAGGGACGGAAGTTCGAGCAAAGACTCGAGATTTTCGGACGGGACGTTGATGCTCAGCTCTTCCAGCCTCTTGAGCGGGACAAGGGCGCGGATGTCGATTTTGTCGATCATTGAAATCACTGACAGGCTTTTGAGGTTCGGGCAGAAGCGGATGCCGGACAGATCCTTAATATCGAAGGCGTTTTCTTCGCCACCCCAGAAGTACCAGGCAAACGGATAGATCGTCGCGCCGCCATCAAATTCCATACTCTCTACCGAGGCGAGCAGGTCGTCGGACAGTGGAAAACGGGCCAGATAGTCCAGAGCTTCCGGAATAAGCTCGTAGCCCTCTTTCTCCAGGTCGACAGGACGGGAGAGTACATGGGTCGCAAGCTGTTCCGGCGTGCCGAGATCCAGCGCCTTTGCGTCGAGAAGCGCCGACATCACAGCCAGTTTCAGGTTTACGTCCGAGAAAGGCGTGCCAGCTGCTCCGCTTGCTGCCGGATAGGGTGGAGCGGTCGGCTCAAAATACTTGGCCTCAGGATTGGCTATGCTGATGCCATAGACCTTGTCGAACGTGATGCGAGCCGTGAGTAACCCTTCAGGCAATGGCTTCGTCGCGAGGCGGGCGCCTTTGGTCAGTTTGCTCTCTTCGCCGATCTTGATATCTGGAACGACTTTGGGAAGGTCGGCCAGCGCTATGCCCATGGGGACGCCAGCAACGGTATGCTTGAAACGGGAGCTGAATTCGACCGTGCCGACCAGTCCCCCGCGATCGATCCGGACGACGACGCCGTAAGTACCTTCAAGAATATCAATCAGTCCGCCCTTATGAGGCGCCGGCGCGCGCCACGCCGAGCCCATGGCCTTTTGGACGGCCGAGACAGGCATGCCGGGTCGCAAAGCCGCGAGTGCTTCGACGTCCACACTGTCGTTCGATGCCGCCATGCCTTGACCTCCTGTCAGAGAACACAGGACCAATGCGGCTCCGCCTATGAGAAATTCCCGCTTCTGCATGAGCCCTGCTCCTACCCTGACATTCATACGCGGCAATAAGTTCAAGCCGAGATATGTAGAGACGCCAGCCCCTTTCAATGCCACGGCAGGTCGCTCGTTTCTGTGTCCGCTCCCATTTCCCCCAAGGTCTTTGCATTTCCAAACGCCAGAAACGAAAAAAGCCGGGACGAGCCCGGCTTCTTCCGTAACATCAGACCAAGTCTTAGAACTTGTAGCCGATACCGACCTTGACGCTATTTTCGTCGTAGCCGCGCGATACGCTGCCGGAGTCGAGATCGAAGTTCTTCTTGCCGTAGTCCGTGTAGCGATATTCGAGGCGGGCAGAGATGTTGTTGGTGACCATCGTTTCGGCACCGGCACCAACCGTCCAGCCAACAGCCGTCTTCTTGTCAGAAGATGTGTCGTCAGACATCTTGTTCTGGCCAGCAGCGATACCGGCCGTGCCGTAAAGCATGAAGGGGTTGAAGTCGTAACCGAGGCGGCCGCGAACCGAGCCGTTGGTTTCGTTCTTGCCCGTGATGCCGTTGCGGGTGTTGTCGGCACCGGAGTAGCCTACGTCACCTTCGATACCGTATACGATCTGGCCGTCCTGCCAGTTGTAGCCCGAGTAAACCTGGCCACCCCAAGCGTCAGCGCTACCGCCCTGGCCCTTGATCTTGCCCATGTTGTACGTGCCGGCGGCACCGAGGTAGAAGCCGGCCCAGTTGCTGACAACCGGAGCGTCCTGAGCGACGGGAGGCTGAGGAATCTGTTCGACAGCGTCGGCAGCCATTGCAGCCGAGAAACCACCGATAACGAAAGCCGAAGCCATGAGGGTCGTGATGATGTTACGCATACTTCTATTCTCCTAATAATCTCGTGTCGTCGCCAACTGTCCTAGCGTTCGAACGATCCGAGCAATTCCTGGATTTTCCCTCCCGGATGACTGTAAAATGGAATGCAATTGCGGATTTGGAAGAGCTAAATTGTGAAATCATTGTGGCAGCCGCATGGCTGAAATTCGATGTTGCTTTAACGCCACAGGACATTCGTTAACCATAACGAATTGTTAAAGAGACTATACTTAATTTTACTCAAATATATCGCAAGATTTACCTAGCCGATTCGCCACTACATGACCTGCATCGGCAGCGCTTCCTATGGTCTATCGGCTCCCTATATAAGTGGTTGTCCGACAAACGAAGTGCAAAGGCAACATTTTGACCGACAAGAAACTCCGAACTGCGCTGATAACCGGCGCATCTCGCCGTATAGGCAGTGCAATGGCCCGCGATCTCGCGTCTCACGGATTCAATATTGCAATTCACGCAGATACCTCGATGGCCGAGGCAGAGGCCCTGGTGGCGGAACTTCGACTTGACGGCATCAGATCCATTGCCGTCAAGGCCAACCTCCAAAATAATATCGAGGTCGAAAACCTTGTCGAACGGACGATTTCGGCACTCGGCCCGCTCGACCTCCTGATCAACAACGCCTCCACCTTCCGCTCCGATACGGCCGAGACGTTCGACCCCGAGGCTTTCGAGGCCCATTTCGCCGTGCATGTGCGGGCGCCCTCCATCCTATCGGCCAACTTTGCCCGCCAGCTGCCAGAGGGCGTGCCTGGGCTGATCGTCAACATCATCGACCAGCGGGTGTGGGCGTTGAACCCGCGATTCTATTCCTACACGCTGTCGAAATCGGCCCTGTGGACGGCGACTCAGACCTTGGCCCAATCCTTCGCGCCGAGGATCCGCGTCAATGCAATCGGGCCCGGCCCGACGCTCGCGAGCAGCCGCCAGGCCCCGGAAGACTTCCAGACACAGATCGACGGACTGATCATGAAGGCGGGTCCCGGCCTCGACGAATTCGGCCGCACCGTCCGCTTTCTTTTTGACACGCCCTCCATCACGGGCCAAATGATTGCCCTGGATGGCGGCCAGCATCTGGCCTGGGAGACGCCTGACGTGCCGGAGACTGCGGAATGAATGCAAGAAAGCTGCCCGAGGGCGGCGTTCTCTATGACGAATCGGACGAAGTCGAAGATGACATCGAGGTCGAGGGTGGCGATATCGCCGCCCCTGCCCTGGTGGCGGCCGTCGACTGGAATGAAGGCGGCAAGAACGAGACGGGGCTGAAGGGCGCCGAACTGATCGGCGAATTCGTCAAGCGCCTGCCGAATGCGCCCGGCGTCTACCGCATGTTCAATGAGGCCGGCGACGTTCTTTATGTCGGCAAGGCCCGCAGCCTGAAGAAGCGTGTCAGTAACTATGCGCTGGGGCGCGGCCATTCCAACCGTATCGGCAAGATGATCCGCGAGACGGCGAACATGGAGTTCGTCACGACGCGCACCGAGACCGAAGCGCTGTTGCTGGAAGCCAACCTCATCAAACGGCTGAGGCCGCGCTACAATGTGCTGCTGCGCGACGACAAGTCGTTTCCCTATATTCTCATCACCGGCGATCACCGGGCACCGGCGATCTTCAAGCATCGCGGCGCCCGCAGCCGCAAGGGTGCCTATTTTGGTCCCTTCGCCTCGGCCAGCGCCGTCGGGCGGACGATCAACTCGCTGCAGCGCGCCTTCCTGATCCGCACCTGTACGGACAGTGTCTTCGAGACGCGCACCCGGCCCTGCCTGCTGCACCAGATCAAGCGCTGTTCGGCGCCCTGCACCCACGAGGTCAGCGATACCGGCTATGGCGAGCTGGTACAGGAGGCTACGGATTTTCTCTCGGGCAAGAGCCAGAACGTCAAGTCGCATATTGCCGAGGCGATGAATGCGGCATCCGAGAACCTCGATTTCGAAAGTGCCGCCGTCTATCGCGACCGGTTGTCGGCGCTTTCCCACGTGCAGAGCCATCAGGGAATCAATCCCGCCGGTGTCGAGGAGGCGGACATCTTCGCCATCCATCATGAGGGCGGCATATCCTGCATCCAGGTGTTCTTCTTCCGCACCGGCCAGAACTGGGGCAACCGCGCCTATTTTCCGCGGGCCGACCCTTCGCTGTCCGGCGCCGAAGTGCTGAACTCGTTCCTGGCGCAATTCTACGACGACAAGCCGGTGCCACGCCAGATCCTGCTGTCTGAGACCGTCGAGGAGATCGAGCTTCTGGCAGCGGCACTGTCGGAAAAGGCCGGCTACAAGATCGCCATCCTGGTGCCCCAGCGCGGCGAGAAGAAGGACCTGGTCGACCATGTCGTCGGCAACGCCCGTGAGGCGCACGGACGCAAGCTGGCCGAGACCGCTTCCCAGTCGCGCCTGCTCGAGGGTTTCAAGGAGACCTTCAAGCTGCCCTATGTGCCGCAGCGCATCGAGATCTACGACAACTCGCACATCATGGGCACCAATGCGGTCGGCGGCATGGTGGTGGCCGGGCCCGAAGGCTTCGTCAAAAGCCAGTACCGCAAGTTCAACATCAAATCGACGGAGATCACGCCCGGCGACGACTTCGGCATGATGCGCGAAGTGATGATGCGGCGTTTCTCGCGCCTCCTGAAAGAAGAAGGACTGCCGGATCGCACCAAGGCAAAGAGTGAGGACCCAGCGGACCTCCCCTTCCCCGCCTGGCCCGACGTCATCCTGATCGACGGCGGCCAGGGACAGATGACGGCGGTGCGCGCCATCCTCGACGAACTCGGCATCACCAACAGCATCATCGCCATCGGCGTCGCCAAGGGTGTCGACCGCGAGGCCGGCCGCGAGCGATTCTTTCCGCCGTCGGGTGACAACTTCACCCTTCCACCGCGGGACCCCGTGCTCTATTTCATACAGCGGATGCGCGACGAGGCGCACCGTTTTGCCATCGGCTCGCACCGGGCCAGGCGCAAGAAGGAGTTCGTCAAGAATCCGCTCGACGAGATCGGCGGCATCGGCCCCTCGAGAAAGCGGGCGCTGCTGCAGCATTTCGGCACCGCAAAGGCCGTTTCCCGGGCCGGATATACCGACCTTCTCGCTGTCGAGGGGATATCGGAGACGGTGGCGAAACTCGTCTACAATCACTTTCACGACGACGCCGCGAAATAAAAGCGGCAGGTCGCAAATTCCACGCAATGACGGCGGAAAAACTGAAACAATATTGACGGTATAGATCAGAGATCGTCATTTAAACGGACGCTCCAAACGAAACGATTTTCATGGCATCGCGCGCATATAACATTCCGAA
>CAZZZI010000270.1:0-6488 GCA_964658415.1 uncultured Sphingomonas sp.
CAGCGACCCGACGTCTGTCGGGTCAAAAGAGTCTTTCAGCTCAAGGACTTGATCTGACTGGATCCCCGCCACAAGGGCGAGGAAGAGGGGAGTTCGGCAACCGGATCAGTTTCCCAAGTGACCTGCTGAGTTGTTAGCTCATACCTTTCTCAGCAGTCGAAAGGCCCCGTCTCCGGGGCCTTTCGCGATCTACCTGTCTTTTACGTTTCGGGGTTCTCGTTCTGCGCCTGGCGCTCGAGAAAATGCCGATCGATGGCCGGCAGGGGCTCGTCGTCGATGGCGGCCTCGAAGGCCTTGAGGCGCTTGTGGATGGACAAGAGCTCGATGATCGTCGTCCAGGACGTCACGAGATACTGGAACGAGTTGCTGACCTGGCCGAACGCCGTCGTGATCTGCTGGAAGATACCGTAGGTGATCGTGCCGGCGACGATGGTCGGCACGAGCATGAAGATCACGAACAGGGCATCTGCCTGGACATAGAAGTAGCGGGCGACGTTGAAATAGAGGTAGTGGAAATACATCCGGTAGTAATTGCGCCGGACATTGCCGAAGAGCTCCGCCAGCGCCGGTGGTTGCGCCCGATCCGCATGGTCCTCGCCGTAGACAAGTTCCTTGCGGTAAGCGGCCTCGACGCGCTGGTTGCGGAAGTTGAGGCCCGGCAGCTTGATGCCGGCAACGGCGAGCAGCACGGTGCCGAACACCGACCAGAACAGCGCCAGCCAGAACAGCGAATTGGAGACCTTGCCGATGAACGGCAGCTCGGTGACATAGTTCGACAGCGACAGCAGGATCGGCAGGAAGACGACCAGCGTCATGACGGAATTGATGAGGCTGATGCCGAGCCCTTCGAGCGTGCTCGAAAAGCGCATCGTGTCTTCCTGCACGCGCTGCGAGGCACCTTCGATATGGCGAAGCTTTTCCCACTTCGACGCATAGAAGTTGTTCATCGCCGTGCGCCAGCGGAAGATGTAGTGGCTGGTGAAGAAATCGGTGACGATCGACACGAACATGCTGAGGAAGGCGATTTGGGCGAACACGATCATCAGGTCGTAGAAATTCTCGACCGATATGCCGGGCTTCTTCGACAGTGCATTCTGCAGGAGGTCACCGAACGGACGGCGCCAGTTGTTGACGACGACGCTGATCTGCACACCGAAATAGGTGACGAAGATGATCAGCGCGGAGCCCCAGACAGACCACAGCTTCCAGGGATGATTGATCGCCACGACGTGCCAGAAGCCGCAGAAGATGACCGCCGAAAGGAAGAAGTAGCCGTAGAACCACAGATTCTCGCGCAGCAGGAAGAAGGACAGGTCGATCGGCTGCTGGTCTTCCGGCACCGGACCGAAGCCGAGCGACAGGCCGAGATGCGCGGCACCGAGATACCAGCCGAAGATGGCAACCAGTGTCCAGACAATCAGCGAGGTGAAGAAGATCTTGGGCTGCGGAAAGAAGGAATGAAACACAGAAATCGCTTTCCTGAACGGGAATGTGGGAAGCATCAGCAGGTGCTGATTTTTGCGGGAACCTAAGACAGTTCGAAAGCAGCGGCAACGGGCTGAATGCTTTGTTACGCATTTGTAACGGCTTGTTCCCCGTTTATCAGGTGGTGGCTGAACGGATTTCCCCAGCAAGGTGCAAGGCGACGGCCAACAAAACCGCCACCCCTCGCCGCACAAGCTCGATCCGCCGATATCGCCAGCCGCCATCTTGCGTTCTATTATCTTACGATATATATCTTACGTCATGGCGAACGATAGTGTTCGCCAAAACAAAGGAGAAGACCTATGAGAGGTTTTAGAGAAGCAATGTTCGGTGGCGGCTTTGGCCGGGCCGAGGCACATATCCTGCGGCATCGCGATTGCGGCGACCACGGGCATGCACAGAGGAGAGACTTTATGCGCGGCTTCAAGGGCGGCATGTTCGGTGGCGGCTTTCGCACCGGCCGGAAATTCGATGCAGCCGACCTGCAGCTGATCATCCTGGCCCTGCTGGCCGAACAGCCGAGGCATGGCTATGAGTTGATCAAGATTCTGGAGGAGCGGTCGGGCGGCTTTTACGTGCCAAGCCCGGGCGTCATCTATCCGGCGCTGACCTATCTCGAAGAGACCGGACTTGCCGATATCGAGGTCAGCGGCACCAAGAAGCTCTATCGAATCACCGAGACGGGCAAGGCCCGCGTCGAGGAGAACCGCGCGCTGATCGAGATCACGCTCGCCAAGCTCGGCCAGATCGGCGAGAAAATGGACCAGGTGAAGCGCATGTTCGGCGGCGAGCATGGCCGCGACGAAGACGGCAGCAACGAAGCCTTCGACCGCGATGCCGGCGAAGTGCGAGCCGCCCGCCAGCTGCTGCGCTCGGCGCTGCGGATGAAACATCCCTGGACCAAGAGCGAAGGCGCCCGCATCGCCGCGATCCTCGAAAACGCCGCCGCCGAGATCCTGCGGCCGACAACAGACCCGAAAGACTAACGCGGCGACCGGCTAGTCGTCGGCAAGCGTCAGGATGACAGGCCCGTTGCGGGTGGCGATGACGGTGTGTTCGAACTGGACGGTCGGGGCGCGGGGATCGCTGTAGAGGGTCCAGGCATCGTCGCCGCCCTCGGCCCAGCTGGCGCCGAGCGACAGGAAGGGTTCGACGGTGAAGACAAGTCCGTCCTGCATGATCCGCGTTTCGCTCGGATCGGCCCAGGTCGAGACCTCGGCCGGCTCTTCGTGCAGCGAGCGGCCGATGCCGTGGCTGGCGAGATTGGCGATCAGCGTGTAGCGGTTCTTGGCGGCGAAGGCACCGACGGCCTTGCCGATCTGAAGGAAGGGCACGTCGCTGCGCACCTGGTTGAGCCCCACCCAGAGCGCCCGCTTGCCGTCCCGGCAGAGCCGCTCGATCTTCGGCTTGACCGGCGGCACGGTGAAGGACGCGCCTGTGTCGGAAAAGAACCCGTCCTTTTCCGCCGACACATCGAGGTTGACGAGATCGCCGGCCTGAATGACGCGCGGACCCGGTATCCCGTGCGCCACTTCCTCGTTGACGCTGATGCAGGTGGCGCCGGGAAAGCGATAGACGGTCTCGGGCGCCGACCTTGCGCCGGCATCTTCCAGCACCTTGCGGCCGATGACATCGAGCTCCAGCGTGGTAATGCCCGGCTCGAGGGCCGCAGCCATCACCTTCAGCGCATTGGCGCAGATGCGGCCGATCTCCTTCATCTTGGTGAATTCGTCGTCGTTGGCAATGATCATCGAAGCAGGCTTCCGGCTCTTGCGGCCATATCGGGGGCAGACGGGTGATGCGCTGGCTTTCGCGCCTCATCGCCCGGCCGTCAATGCCTTTCTGGCGCACGATATCACTTTTGCGCGCCGACGCGCCGTCAGAGGGTTGCCACCAGCGCCGCCAGCTGGTCGGCGCACTGCCCCCAGCCTTCGTGAAAGCCCATGTTCTCGTGGGTCTCGCGATCCTCCGCGCTCCAGTGCAGCGCGCGGGCGGTGTAGCGGGTCTGGCCGTTGCCGATGTCCTCGAAGGTGACGATGGCGGTCATGAAGGGCTTGGCCGAGGGTATCCAGGCGCTGGTGAAGGCGTCGGTAAAGACGATCTTGCGGTTTTCCACGATATCGAGATAGACGCCGCGATTGGGATATTCGACGCCATCCGGCCCGAGCATCACGACCAGGCTGGCGCCACCCGGACGTGGATCGAGTTCGGCGGTCGTCGTCGTGAACGGCAGCGGGGCAAACCATTGCTTCAGCAGTTCCGGTTCCGTCCAGGCCCGAAAGAGCTTCTCGGGCGTCGCCCCGATGATGCGCGTCAGCGACAGTTCGTGACGGACGATTTCAGCTTCGCTCATCGGCCTCTCCTCCTCGTGGTTGCCTGGCACATATGCTGCGCCGAAAGTCTAGGACAAGTCCAGCGTCGGGCCAATCGTCTTGCGTTTGGACGCCACACTTGCACCTTCTGCCGTCACGGGCGAGAAGGAGCCGGAAAGTTCAAGCGGTGAAAACGATGACCATGAAACAGATAGCCATCATCGGCGGCGGCCCGGCCGGGCTCATGGCGGCGGAAGTGCTCAGCCAAGCCGGCCACGCCGTCACCGTATATGACAGCATGCCAACGGTCGCCCGCAAATTCCTGCTGGCCGGAAAATCCGGCCTCAACATCACCCATTCCGAGGACCATGACGCATTTGCCGGACGCTTCGGCAGCGCGAACCCAAGGCTTCGCCCTGCCCTCGATGCATTCGGTCCGGATGCGGTGCGAGGATGGACCAGCGACCTCGGCATCGAAACCTTCACCGGCTCCTCCGGCCGCGTCTTTCCGCGCGCCATGAAGGCCTCGCCGCTGCTGCGCGCCTGGCTGAAACGCCTGCAGGCCGAGGGCGTCACCATCCTGACGCGCCACCGCTGGATAGGCTTTGCGGACGACGGCCATGTTTTCGAAACCCCGGACGGCGAGCTTACGGTCGCCTGCGATGCGACGCTGCTGGCACTCGGCGGTGCCAGCTGGCCAAGGCTCGGATCGGACGGCCACTGGACGGCAGCGCTCGCCGCTGAGGGCGTCGGGATCGCCCCCTTCCGGCCTGCCAACTGCGGCTTCGACGTCGCCTGGAGCGAGGATCTAGCCAACCGCTTTGCCGGTGCACCGCTGAAATCCGTCACCGCCACCTCGGATGCCGGCACCTCCCAGGGCGAGTTCGTCATCAGCCGGCACGGCATCGAAGGCAGCCTCGTCTATACCCATGCCAGCGCCCTGCGCGACCGTCTCGAAAAAACCGGCAGCGCCAGCCTCACCATCGACCTCGCGCCTGGCCGGAGCGCCAACCGGCTGGCGAAGGACCTGGCCCGCCAGGGCGCAAAAGCCAGCCTTTCCAACCGCCTGCGCAAGGCCGCCGGATTGGAGGGTGCCAAGACCGCTCTCTTGCGGGAATTCGTGCCCGCCGCAGATCTCGCCGATCCGGACCGCCTCCCCGGCTGGATCAAGGCCCTGCCGATCCCCGTGCTCCGGACGCGACCGATCGCCGAAGCAATTTCATCTGCCGGCGGCATCGGCTGGGACGCCATCGACGAGCGCTATATGCTGAAGGCGCGTCCCGGCACCTTCGTCGCCGGCGAGATGATCGACTGGGAGGCGCCCACCGGCGGCTATCTGCTGACGGCGTGCTTTGCCACCGGACTCGCCGCCGCCGAAGGTCTGAAGGCTTGGCTCATGCGCTGAGTGAAGCGCTTGAATAGCGGTGGTCGCCGACGGCCTCAAGCGATTCATCCGATTCGGCTTTTGGGAATTGCATGAGGCGCCCTCGGCCCGGAGCGGCGCCCACGAAACGCGCCGTTTTCCCCTCTGCCCTACTGCGTACTCAACGTTCGCCGCACCGCATCCTTCCAGCCCTTGAGCTTTGCCGCGCGCGTCGCTTCATCCATGTCGGGCGTAAATTGCCGGTCGACGGCCCAGGCCTTGGCAAAGGCCTTGCGCTGCGGCCAGACGCCGGCGCGGCTGCCGGCAAGCCAGGCGGCCCCGAGCGCGGTCGTCTCCAGGATGGATGGTCGGTCGACGGGGGCGTCCAGCAGATCGGCCAGCCGCTGCATGGTCCAGTCGGAGGCCACCATGCCGCCATCGACCCTCAGCACCGTATCGTCGGCGCGCTTTTTCCAGTCCTTGCACATGGCATCGAGCAGGTCTCGCGTCTGGTAGCAGACGGCCTCCAGCGCCGCCTCGGCAAATTCCGCCGGGCCGGTATTGCGCGTCAGCCCGTAAATCGCACCGCGCGCATGGGCATCCCAGTGCGGCGCACCGAGGCCGGTGAAGGCGGGAACGAGGTAGATATCCTGTCCGGGATCGGCCTTGGCCGCCAGCGTGCCGGATTGCTCGGCCGAGCCGATCAGGCCCATGCCGTCGCGCAGCCATTGCACCGCCGCCCCGGCGATGAAGATCGAGCCTTCGAGCGCATAGGTCGTCTTGCCGTCGAGCCGGTAGGCGATGGTGGTCAGCAATCGGTTCTTCGAGCGCACCCTGTCGGCGCCGGTGTTGAGAAGCGCAAAGCAGCCGGTGCCGTAGGTGGATTTCATCATCCCGGGCTCGAAGCAGGCCTGGCCGATCATGGCGGCATGCTGGTCGCCGGCAACGCCGAGGATGGGGATTGCCGCGCCAAAAATGTCGGGATCGGTGACACCGAAATCGGCAGCGCAATCCTTGACCTCAGGCAGCATCGCTGAGGGTACGCGCAGGATCTCGAGCAGTTCCTCGTCCCATGCATTTTCCACGATATCGAACATCAGCGTCCGCGAGGCATTGGTGGCGTCGGTCACGAAGCTCCTGCCGCCGGTCAGCCGCCAGATCAGGAACGTGTCGATCGTCCCGAAGCAGATTTCGCCCTTGGCCGCCCGGGCCCGCGCGCCTTTGACGTTGGCCAACAGCCAGGACAGCTTTGTTCCGGAGAAATAGGGATCGAGCAGCAGGCCGGTGCGCTTCGTGAACAGCTTTTCCAGATCCTGGCGTTTCAGCTT
>CAZZZI010000271.1:0-6476 GCA_964658415.1 uncultured Sphingomonas sp.
ACCTGCATCATCTCTTCGTGCGCGACGGCCATCGCGGCCACGGCATCGGCCAGCATCTGGTCGATCGCGCCCGCGACACCGCCCGCAAGGCCGGCTGCGGCTACCTCTCCGTCAGCGCCGCCACCGGCAACGTGCTGGCCCACCGCTTCTACGAACAGCAGGACTTCATCCCCCGCCCGGTAACCGGCATGCGGTATCTGCAGGCGCTGGGTTGAGGGGTGCGAGTTGGTTGTCGCAGCGTGCCGAATTCTGATGCGTGATCCCGGTCGCTCATCCGGGAGGCGCGCGCAGATCGTGCCGACAGAAGCGGTCATATGAGATCGCTGCCAATCTGTCGTTTTCGGATAGTTTCGAAAGCAGGCTGGGGAACGATGAAGACTGATCGGATAAAAGAGCTGCAGGCTTTGGTGGTAACGCTCTGGGCACGAACAGGGCTGGGCGACTGCGTGCAGATTGCCACGGTGCGTCGTGACGATGGGTCCGAGCATGTGGAAATCGTCGATAGCCGCTACGATATCGTTGTGACGGAAAAGGGAAGCGAGGTTGAGCGGACGGCAGGGCTTTCCATCTCCGATGCCGCGAGACGGTTTCTGCATGAGTCAGCCGTGGCACACGCTTGTGCCGGCGAGTTGCGCGACAGACGCGCGCCGGAAGATGCCCCCTTGCTGCCGGGTGCCGAAAAGGACAACGGCTACTCCCGTTGGAACTGGATGGCGGAAACAGTGGACATCATGAGCCGGATCTCACCCGAGTTCGGCGACTGGACCCTGCAGGAATACCGATCCGTCCTACGCCAATATCCGCTGTCCGATTCTGAAATACGCAATGCCCGATATCCTCTGCCGCCCGAGCTTGTCTGACAACAATGCTCGCTCATCGACGCTTTGCATTGCAGGCAGTCCCTGAACTGTGCGGCGGCACGCTACCGGCGCGGTGCCACCTGCAAGACGCAGGCTTGATGCGGAGAAGCCGTCAGTCTTAATATCGGATCGACGCGGGGGATGGAGAGATGGCGATGGCGCGGGTGGTGCGGTGGACGGACTGGGACGGCAAGGGGCTCGAGCATCTCGCCATTGCCGATGACGGAACGTGGATTACCGCCCGGAGCCTGGTGATCGGCGAGCGCAACGGCTGCCGCTTCGGCCTCTCCTATACACTGATCCTCGATCCCCTCTGGCGCGTGCGCGAAGTGCGCGCGGAAATGGTCGACGGCGCCAGGCTGCATCTTCTGTCCGACGGACTGGGCGAGTGGCGCGACGGGCACTGCGCCGCCCTTCCCCGGCTCACCGGCTGCATCGACGTCGACATCGCGGCGACGCCGTTCACCAACACCCTGCCGATCCGCCGGCTCGAGCTCGGTGTCGGCGAAAGCCGCACGATCAAGGTCGCCTACGTCTCGTTGCCGGATCTTGGCGTCGGCGCGGTCGAGCAGCGCTATACGCGGCTGACTGACAACCGTTATCTCTACGAGGGCCTGTCGACCGGGTTCGTCGCCGAACTCGAGGTCGACGGCGACGGCATCGTCGGCGATTATCCCGGCGTGTTCCGGATGGCGCCATAGCGCAGGCCGTCGACCAGCAGCGAGACCATGCGGCGCGCGTGGTCGGGGGCGTTATCCTGCGCCGCCATGCAGAGGCGTGCCGCTGCACCCAGCAATTCCTCGGCATCGATATCGCCACGGGCCTCGCCCGCCGCCGCAGCGGCGTCCAGCAGACCCTTCAGGGCCGGCTGCAATCTCTGCTGGAAATAGCCGGGCAGCGTCTCGAAGGCCGGGTCGCCGGAGTGCAGCGCCGAGGCCAGGCCGCGCTTGGTGGCGATGAAGCCGGCATAGCGCTGCATCCACTCCGACAGCGCCTCGCCCGGCGCGTGCGCGTCGGCCAGCAGCGGCGCGGCATCGGCGCAGGCGTCCACCTCATGGCGAAAGACTGCGGCGACGAGTTCGGCGCGCTGCGGAAAATGGCGGTAATAGGTGCCGACGCCGACACCGGCCTCGGCGGCAATCTCGCGCACCGGCGCATCGACGCCGGACCGGGCAAAGACAGTCATCGCGGCCTTCAGAAGGCCATCGAGATTGCGCTGGGCATCGGCGCGAACGCGCTTTGCCGGCTTTTCCAACGGCCCCTGCCCCTTCGGGCGAATATCGGATTCGTCGCGCACTGATACACCCACTTGCAAAACGGAACGCTGTTCCGTATAAAACGGAATGTGGTTCCGCTTACACAGGCTAACACGGCCCGGCGGCTTTGCCCACATACGCAAGCAAAAAGGATAGGATCATGCAGGATAAGCCCGTCGCCCTTATCACCGGGGCCAACCAAGGAATCGGTCTGCAGATTGCAAGGGAGCTGGCCGCCCACGGCCTCACGGTGCTGGTGGGGTCGCGCGACTTCGGGCGTGGCGAGGCCGCCGCCCGATCGGTGGGCCCGGATGCACACCCGCTGCAGCTCGACGTCACGGATCAGGCCTCCGTCACCGCCGCCGCCGAGCACGTGCGCCGGGAGTTCGGCCGCCTCGACGTGCTGGTCCAGAACGCAGCCATTGCCCATACCGGACTGCGGCCGGGCGAAACGGTCGAGGACCTCGCGGCACGGACCCGGCCGAGCAATGTGTCGCTCGAGGAAATGCGCGCCGTCTGGGACACCAACGTGTTCGGCGTTCTCAGCGTCTACCAGGCGATGCTGCCGTTGCTGCGCCTGGCACCGCATGCCAGCATCGTCAATGTATCGAGCGGCGTCGGCTCGCTGACGCGGAACTCGGATCCGGCCTTCCCCTATCGCGCCATCTTCGGGCCGGTCTACCCGGCGTCGAAGACGGCACTCAACGCCTTGACGGTGGCCATGGCGATCGAACTCGAACCGGAGGGGATCAAGGTCAACGCCGTCTCGCCGGGCTTTACCCGGACGAACCTCAACGGCTTTGCCGGCACGGAAACCGTCGAGGAAGGGGCCAGAGAGGCAGTGCGCGTCGCGCTGCTCGGCCCCGACGGCCCGACGGGCACCTTCACACACGCAACCCTCGGAGTGCTCCCATGGTAATCGGTCAGGCCCAGAACATCCCCGTCAGCAAGGCGACGGCAGTCGTTTCCATCAGCCCCGTGGTGCTGCCTTCGCCCCTGCGCGCCGTCGACCTCGAGATGCGCATCTCGGCACCGGCCACCGGCACGGCGCTGCCGATCATCCTGCTGTCCCATGGCCACGGGCGGTCGAACCATCTGTCCTCCCTTGATGGCTACGGCCCGCTCGCCCATTTCTGGGCGGCGCACGGCTTCGTCGTCATCCAGCCGACCCATCTGAGCTCGAAGACGCTTAGCCATATCCTGGGCGACCACCCCGACGCTCCGCTCTTCTGGCGATCCCGCGTCGAGGACATGACACGCATCATCGACCAGCTGGAATTGATCGAGGCCTGCGTTCCCGAACTGCGCGGCCGTCTGGATCGCAGCCGCATTGCCGTTGCCGGCCACTCCATGGGCGGCCACACGGCATCGATGCTGCTGGGTGCGCAACTGACCTATGAGAGCGATGGAACGGTGATCGATCTGACCGATCGACGCATCACCGCCGGCGTACTTTTGGCTGCACCCGGCAACGGCGGCAGCGATCTCAGCGCCATCGCGGCAGAGCGCTATTCGTTCTTCACGACATTCAGGTTCGACCACATGGCAACGCCGGCCCTTGTCATCGCCGGCGACGCGGACGTTTCACCGCATCTCACGGTCCGGGGCGCCGACTGGCATGCCGACCCCTACAGCCTCAGCCCCGGCCGCAAAAGCCTGCTGACCCTGTTCGGCGGCGAGCACGGCCTCGGCGGCATCGCGGGCTACGACGCGGCCGAGACCACAGACGAAAATCCGGCGCGCGTCGCTCTCGTCCAGCAGATGAGCTGGGCCTATCTGCGCACTGCGCTCTACCCGGACGACCAGGCCTGGCCGATGGCCTGCGCGGCACTCAAGGAAAGCGCCGAGCCACTGGGCAGGGTCGAAAGCAAGTAGTCCCTCCGACGGTCGATGGCGACCGCGTCGCGCACCCCTGGAATGCCTCCCCGCAGGGTGCAAAGCCCGGGGCGGCGGCCGCTGCCCCGGCCCCCCCTCACGGTGTCGCGCGCCGGTCGCGGTCCCGGCGCTGGGCGTGGGCGATCAGGCGGTCGACCAGCTCCGGGTTGGGGATGCCGCTGGCGGCGAAGGCTTTTGGGTACATGCTGATGTTGGTGAAGCCGGGGATGGTGTTGACCTCGTTGATGGTGATTTCGCCATTCGCCTGCAGGAAGACGTCGACGCGCGCCATGCCCTCGCAACCGAGCGCCAGGAAAGCCCGGCGGGCGATGTCGCGAATGGTCTCGGCCACGGCGTCGGGCAGATCGGCGGGGACTTTTACGGCGGCGCCGTCGGCATCGATATATTTGGCGTCGTAGCTGTAAAAGCCGTGCTTTTCGGCAGGCACGATCTCGCCGGGCAGCGAGACCGTGATCGCCCCGCCGGCGTCTTCGAGCACCGCGCATTCGATCTCGCGGCCGGCGACGAAGGTTTCCACCAGCACCTTGTCGTCGTGGCGGAAGGCCTCGCGCAGCACCGTCTCGAAGGCTTGGCGGTCGCCCGCCTTGCCGACGCCGACCGACGATCCCTGGCGGGCCGGCTTGACGAAGACGGGCATCCCGAGTTTTGCGGCGATGGCCTCGAAGGATGCTTCGCCGCCGCGCCGCAGCGTTATAGATGGCGCAACAGCGAGGCCGGCCTCCGCCAGAAGGCGCTTGGCGATGTCCTTGTCGAGGGCCGCGACCGAGCCGAGGATGCCGCAGCCGACATAGGCGACGTCGGCGACCTCCGCGTGGCCCTGCACCGAGCCGTCCTCGCCGAACAACCCATGCAGCACGGGAAAGACAACGTCGACCGGCGGCAGTTCATAGACCTGGCCGGATGGCGGCAGGGCGAGAAGCCGGCCGCGGCCGCCCGGCAGCAGGCAAAGGCGGGTGCCGGTCTCGGGCACCGCCGATGGCATCGCCCAGCCGTCCCAGTCGATCAACAGCCACTCGCCGCTGCGGGTGACGGCGATGGGGACGATATCGTATTTCGCGCGGTCCATGGCGCCGACGACATTGGCGGCGGACATCAGGGAAACCTCGTGCTCGGAGGAACGGCCTCCGAACAGGACTGCAATTCTCGGCTTGCTGGACATGCGCTGTTGATCCCCTCTTGCGACACTGGCGGCGAGGCTCGCGGCCAGGCCGGCGGTCGACACAACCGCCCGGCTGGCGCGCAAGGTCAGATTGAACTGCGCCTGATTTGTGGCGGTGGATGCAACCCGGATTTTTACCGCCGGGCGCCATCCAAGATCCGCATGCCACAGGGCATGATTGCCGCTGCCGGCCTTACGCGGGCCACGCCATGGTCCGATGCCGTCGTCTAATCGGCAGCCTGGGAAAAGTTCACAATTATCTTTCCCGACAGTCCGCCTTGATAGGGTGAGCACTGCAGGATCGCGCGGACGGCGGCAAGGGCGAAGGTCCTGGCGTTCGGATCGTTGTCGCCGTCGAGCATGCGTGGCATGCCGTCGACCATGCCGTCGGGCTTCAGCACGAACGCCACGCGAACATTCGCCGAGCCGGGTGGCGCGGCCAGGCAGCGGGAGATGGCTTGTCGCAGGTTAGCCGCTGAAGCGGTGGAAGAAAAATCGTTGGCGTTTTCGCCATGGGCGCTTGCGGCGATGAGGACAGCGGACATCACGAGGGGAAATGTCGTTCGCAGCATTTTACTCTGTTCCTCACCTTCGATCGCAGACTTATGCAAGCCATAAAAAAAGCCCGGCGCGTGGCCGGGCTTTCGTCGGTCGGCTAAAAATTACTTCGTCGCCGTTTCGTACATTTCCAGCACGTGATCCCAGTTGATCAGGCTGTCGATGAAGGCCTCGAGGTATTTCGGGCGGGCGTTGCGGTAGTCGATGTAATAGGAGTGCTCCCAGACGTCGACGCCGAGGATCGGGCTTGCGCCGTGGACCAGCGGGTTCTCGCCGTTCGGGGTCTTGGAGATTTCGAGCTTGCCGTTCTTGACGGAGAGCCAGGCCCAGCCGGAGCCGAACTGCGTGGTGCCGGCAGCAGCGAAATCGGCCTTGAACTTGTCATAGCCGCCGAGGTCGGAGGCGAAAGCTGTTTCCAGCTTGCCGGGCAGCTTGTTGCCGCCGCCGCCCTTCTTCATCCACTTCCAGAAATGGATGTGGTTGTAGTGCTGGGCGGCGTTGTTGAAGAGACCGGCATTCGTGCCGAACGACTTCTTGACGACCTCTTCGACCGACAGGTCGCTCATGCCGGCTTCGGCGGCGAGCTTGTTGCCGTTGTCGACATAGGCCTTGTGATGCTTGTCGTGGTGAAACTCGAGGGTTTCCTTCGACATGAAGGGGGAAAGCGCATCGTAGTCATAGGGAAGTTCAGGCAATTCGAAAGCCATGGTCTTGTTCTCCTGTTGGCAGGTGAGGCGGAACATAGGA
>CAZZZI010000272.1:0-6450 GCA_964658415.1 uncultured Sphingomonas sp.
TGTTGCCAAAACTGGTCCGGCAGTTCGAATGCGAGGTCTATCCGGCCCGCTGCATCCGCCTGCCGAACAATCGCTACCGGCTGGAGATCGAGCCGAAGCTGGAGTTGCCGCGCACCGAGACGGGGGCGCTCGACCTGCCCGGCACCGCGCAGATGATGAATGACAAGGTCGAGAGCTGGGTGCGGGAATATCCCGAGCAGTGGCTCTGGTACCATGATCGGTGGAACATCAAGAAGCACGTCTTCAAGTAGAACCAATGGCTTGGGAGGTGCCAGCCGCGGTTTTAGGAGGCCGGGATCGAGGACGGGTGATGGAAAAAATGCACCCGAAAAAGCAACCATCCATATTGCAGTGCATTATGCTAAATGTTCGCAATAAAATCGTGACATTGTTCAGTCATATGCTTCCGACGGGGCAGGGATGATGGATTTGAAAAGACGCAATTTCCTGGTCGGCGCAGCTGTTGCAGCTGCAGCCGTACAGACGACAACAGCAGCGGCGGTGGCGGCAACGCCGGACCCCGTCCAGAACTCGTCGGTCGAGGTGATCAACCTGTGGACCGGTCCGCCTCCCGGCGGCGCCGGGCCGGGGCAGGGCGAGAACCTGACCCCACGCGGATCGCTGACCCAGATATCGCTGCCGCGCATCATCATCCACAAGCCGGACAAGCCGACCGGGGCTGCCATGCTGATGTGTTCGGGCGGCGGCTATGCCCGCGTCGACATCGTCAACGAGAGCACGCCGGCGGCCGTCTATTTCGCATCGCGCGGTATCACGTCGATCGAGCTCGTCTACCGGGTACCGCAGGAGGGCTGGAGCATCCACGCGCCGTTCCTGGACGGTATCCGCGCCATGAAGATCCTCCATTCCGAAGCCGGTCGGCTCGGTATCGATCCGACCCGGCTTGGTGTCATGGGCTTCTCCGCCGGCGGCCATGTTGCCGGAATGATTGCCACCAAGGCTGCGGAAGAGTTCTACGTCCACACCGACGAGATCGACGATTCGTCGAGCGACGTGGCATTCGCAGCCCTTCTCTACCCGGTCGTGACCATGATGGCGCCCTTCGACCAGACCATGAGCCGTCTCAAGATCTGCGGAAAGAAGCCGACCGAAGACATGCGCGAGGCGTTTTCCGTCGAACAGCATGTCACAGAAGACATGCCGCCAACCTTCGTCGCCCATGCCATGGACGATCCAATCGTGCCTGTCGACCACAGCCTGATGCTGTTCCGGGCCTTGCGGGCGGCGGATGTCGATACCGAGCTCCACATCTTCCAATCCGGCGGCCATGGCTGGGGCATGGGCAAGACGAGGCCCTCGGTGCGCAGCTGGACGCAGCTCGTCGAGACCTGGTTGCGCCTCAACGGGATGCTGCCGACCGTGTGACGGTCGCCGGCGCATCGCGGCCACTCCTGCGAATTGGAACCTATGGCGTCACTCTTGGTTGGGAACTGCAACCAGGAGAACATCATGAGCAAAGATCAGGCTGCGGCCAATAATAACGAAGCCGGCACCGGCAGACAAAAGCTGGACCCGACCAGCGACGCGGCCCGGACGGACCCGAAAAAGGCCGACGCACAGCGCGAGGATCTGAAGAAGGGTGCGGAAAAAGGCTTCGAGCGCGCCCTCGACAAGTCGCCGGATGGCAAAAAGTAGACCTCAATCCAGACGTTTCAGTTCGCGCGCGTAACGCTGCCAATTCGCCACGTAGCCGCTTGCCGAACGGCGCAGCCCGTCGATGGCGGCGTCGTCGAGCAGGCGGATGGCCTTGGCGGGCGCGCCGACGATCAGCGAGCCGTCGGGGAAGTCCTTTCCTTCGGTCACCAGCGCATTGGCGCCGACCAGGCAGTTGCTGCCGATCCTTGCCCCGTTGAGGATCGTCGCACCCATGCCGATCAGCGTGTTGTCCCCGATGGTGCAGCCGTGCACGATCGCGCGGTGGCCGATGGTGCAGCCTTCTCCGATGACGACAGGAAAGCCGGCATCGGTGTGGATGATGGTGGCTTCCTGGATGTTCGTGCGGGCGCCGATCACGACAGGCTCGTTATCGCCGCGCAGCACCGCGCCGAACCAGATGCCGACGTCCTCGCCGATCACGACCTGGCCGATCAGCGTGGCGTCCGGAGCCAGCCAGTAGCGGCCGGCTTCCGGTGTTTTCGGGGTCAGTTCGCCCAGCGCATAGATCGGCACGGCGGTCTCCTGCTCAAACGATATTCAGGGACAGGGTGGCGACGCCGTCTATCCCACAGGTCACGTGGTCGCCCCTTTCGACCGGGCCGACGCCCGCTGGCGTGCCGGTAAGGATGACATCGCCCGGGGCCAGCGTAAACAGTTTCGACAATTCGACGATGATTTCCGGGATCTTCCAGATCATCTGGTCCATGTCGCCGGTCTGGGCGCGCTTGCCGTTGACGTCAAGCCATATGGCGCCGGCGCTGGGGTGACCGATACGCGCGGCGGGCATCAGGGCGGAGACGGGTGCCGAGTGCTCGAAGGCCTTGGCGACTTCCCAGGGCCGGCCCGCTTTCTTGGCGGTCGTCTGGAGGTCGCGTCTGGTGAAATCGATGCCGACGCCATAGCCGTAGATGCAGTCGAGAGCCGCCTGGAACGGAATATCGTTGCCGCCGGACTTCAGCGCGATCACCAGTTCGACCTCGTGATGGACGTCCGACGACAGCGGCGGATAGGGAAAGTCGCCGCCGGCGAGCAGGTTATCGGCGTTCTTCTGGAAGAAAAACGGCGGCTCGCGGCTCGGATCGTGCCCCATCTCGATGGCATGGTCGGCATAGTTGCGACCGACGCAATAAACCCGCCGAACCGGAAATGACGCGGCGATGCCATCGACAGGCAGCAATGTCGGCTGTGGCAGGGGGATGACGGTGGCAAGGTCGGTCATGGGGCAAACTCTTTCAATGATGACGCCCCGTTGTCTGCCGATTCCGCCAACAAATCCAGCATCGAGTGGTGCCAATCGCGTGATGGTGTCGCGCTGTGGTCGGCGGACGCGATCGTGGATTTCGGTGGGCTATCCCGGGTAAAGCGTTCCGCAAACGGACTGAGGCTGCCAGTTTCTCTCCCGGCCCTCGGTGACCTCGATCGCGATCTCGGACGTCCCGGGTTGCGATCAGGGGCGTGTTCTGGGGGACGGGCGGTCGATGGTCACAAGCAGCGGCGCGCGGCATTCCGGCCGTCAGGGCGTCGAGAGACAAGTCCGGCGCTTGGAGCCAATGGGGATCACAATGACCTTTCCAGCATACATCCGGTCCATGCTCTGCATGGCCGCAGTCGTGACGACGGTGGCGCAGCATCACGCCGTTGCCAGCGGGACCGTCGGTGTCCACGCGATGGCGGCGCCCTCGCGCGAAAGCGGAGACGACCTCGACGTGACCGTCTGGTATCCGGCCGCGTCAGGCGGGACGCCGACGCTGCTGGGGGATAGCACGTTTTTCAAGGGAACGCCTGCCATGCGGGATGCCCCGGTCGCCAAGGGACGATTTCCGCTCATCCTGCTTTCCCACGGCGCGGGTCTGGGCGGCAACGCCGAGGCATTGAGCTGGATCGCCGCGCCGCTTGCCAGCGAGGGTTTCCTTGTTGCCGCCCCGAACCATCCGGGTAATTCTGGCCCGAAGCGTTCCGCGCTCGAGACAATGAAACTGTGGTTGAGGCCTGCCGATATCAGCGCGACGCTCGACGCCATCGAGAGGGACGCCTTCTTCGAGGGAAATCTGGCGCGCGACGAGATCGGGACGCTCGGGCTTTCCGCCGGCGGCAGCACGGCCCTGGCGCTCGCGGGTGCGCGGATCGATCCGCAACGGCTCGCCGACTATTGCGACACGGATGCGCTCAACCCATCCCTCTGTGGCTGGGTCCGGCAAAGCGGCGTCGATCTTCACGCCATCGATATGCGCCGTGCCGGGCGCAGCAACGAGGACCGCCGCATTCGGTTCGCCATGGCCATCGATCCGGTGCCGGTCGATGTTTTCCAGCCGGCGACATTCCGGCAAATCTCCATTCCGGTCGAAATCGTCAATCTCGGCAGGCCGGGCACCATTCCCCAAACGGCGGATGCTGCCGACGTCGCCGGGGCGATTTCCAATTCCAGGTACTCGACGATCAGCGATGCCTCGCATTTCAGCATGTTCGCCGAATGCAAACCCGATGCTTCCGAGGCAGCCGTGGCAAAGGAAATCGGCGATCCGATCTGCGACGACGGCGGCGGACGTTCCCGCAGCCAGATCCACGCGCAACTGATCGACATCGTCACGAAAGCGTTCAGCCGGGAACTGCGTTCCCCATGAAGCCCTGAGCGATGCATATCCCCCTATCGCACCACCACGCCGTTCTCCGCCACCAGCCGGCCGCCCTTGTAGACGGCGCGGTTCTTCGGTACGGCGACGACGGCCTCGGGCACATGGGCTGCCTGCAGCGTGACGAAGTCCGCCTTGGCACCGATCGCGAGGCCATGCTTCTCCAGCCTCAGGGCCTTGGCGCCTGCCGATGTCACCACGTCGAAGGCGGCGCGCAGCTCTGCGTCGGTGTAGAAGCCGGAGCGGTAGCCGATCAGCATCGCGCGGCTGAGCATGTCGCCATCGCCGTAGGGCCACCAGCTGTCGCGGATGTTGTCGCTGCCGCTGAACACGGTGACGCCGGCCGCGCGCAGCAGCGCCACCGGCGGGAAGGCGTGGTTTCCGGGTGCATTGGTCATGATCGACACGCCGCACTCCGCCAGGAGCGCGCCTGCGCGCTTCGCAGCCTCGAGGGGAAGGTCGCCGAGGCCATAGGCATGACTGATGGCGACATGGCCTTCCATCGACAGGGACCGGGTGCGGGCGCAGATTTCCTCGATGGTGAACTGGCCGAGCGTCCCGCCGTCGTGGAGATGGATATCGATGTCGACGCCGCGCCGCTCGGCGATGTCGAAGATCACGTCGAGATGGCCGTTGAGATCGCGGTCGAAGCTGGCCGGATCCAGCCCGCCGACGACATCGGCGCCCATGCCGATGGCCTCGTCCATCAGGCCCGGCGTGCCCGGGCTTTTCAGGATGCCGCTCTGCGGGAAGGCGACGAGCTGGATGTCGATCAGGCCGGCATAGTCCGCCCGCACCTTGAGGATCTCGACCAGATGCTTGAGGCCGACCGAGCCGTCGACCATCACATGGCTGCGCATGGCCGTCGCACCGTTGCCGATCGCAAGGTCGAGCTGCTTTCGGGCGCGGACATCCATCGGTTCCGCAATGGCGAGGTTCTGGTGCTGGAAGGCGACGCGTTCATGTACGTCGAAGCCATCGGTGCAGGGCTTGTGGGAAATCCAGGGGCCGCCGTAGAAGCTGGTGTCGAGATGGATATGTCCCTCGACGAAGCCGGGCACCACCAGCGCGCCGCCGAGATCGACCGTCTTGCCGGCTGCAGCATCGATACTGCCGCTGGCGCCGATGGCGACGACGCGGCCATCAGCCACGGCGACGTCATTGAGCGAGCCGTCATCAAGAAGGGCATGGGTGAAAAGCGTATCGATCGCGGTCAAGTCTGGTCTCCTCGGCGATGGGCGGGTCGGCAACCTTTGTAGCGGAATAAAGCGGTAGCGACAGCCTTTGGCGGGGGGCGGGAGGTCGGAATCGGTGGGCGCAGGCGATTCTTTTCTGCGGCTTCGGCCGCAGGCCATTGCTTTGCTGCGTACGCCTATGGTTTGGTGCGCGCCTGCTTCGGACGCTCCAACTTTCTGGATTTCACATGATCGACATTTTCTGGCGCTGCCTCGCGATCGGCATCGGCGCGACGATCCTCATGGATCTCTGGGCAATCCTCTACGCCAAGCTTTCGGGCGAGGGCATGCCCAACTGGGCGCCCGTCGGCCGCTGGTTCTACCATCTCAAACACGGCACCGTGTTTCACGACGACATCAATGCCAGCGCCCCCTACGCCCATGAACTGGCGCTCGGCTGGATCGGGCATTATGTTGTCGGCATCGCCTATGGCTTCCTGCTGGTGCTTCTGACCGGCCCCGGCTGGCTGGCGGCCCCGACGTTCCTGCCGGCCTGGATCTGGGCCATCGTCACCGTGGCGGCAGGCTGGTTCCTGGTTCAGCCCGGCATCGGCATCGGCTGGGCGGCATCGAAGACGCCGAACCCGAACAAGGTGCGGTTCCTCAATCTGGTGGCCCACACGGTGTTCGGCTTCGGCCTCTACGCCACGGCGCTGCTGATCCGCTGATTTTTCGGGCGGCGCTCGCGCCGCCGACGCATAAGGAGATTTCGACATGGCCGACGACGAATTCATGACGCTCTACAAGGCCGGCAAGTTCAAGGAGGCGCTGGCCTCCGTTGTCGGGCCGGACCCGAAGGCGAAATGGACGCCCAGCCGCTATGCCATCGACAAGCGCGTCAACAAGCCGATCTTCTACCGCGGCAACAAGCGCGTCGAGAAGGATGCCAACGGCGAGTGGCAGCAATC
>CAZZZI010000273.1:0-6420 GCA_964658415.1 uncultured Sphingomonas sp.
AGTGTTATCGCGAACTCTACAACCGCTCGCCGCAGCAGGAACGCGCCGAGCGCAAGCTCACCCTGTCGAACGTCCGCACCGGCGTCGTCATGTGACCGCTAGGCTTCGCGCCCCTCCTCCGCCGCCATCCTGACGTCGGAGTAGACACGGTTGCGGCCCCTGTGCTTGGCCATGTAGAGAAACTGGTCGGCGGCGTTCAAATAGTTCTCGAACGTCTCCACCGCGTTGATCGCGGCGATGCCGATCGACACGGTGACGGACAGCTCTTCGCCATCGGCCTGGATCTTCAAGCCGGAAAGGTTTTCGCGCAGCTCCTCGCAGAAGCCGGTGGCAGTGGACGAATCCATGTCGGCAAACAGGATGGCGAATTCCTCGCCGCCGATCCGCGCCAGAAGGTTGCGGCTTCCGTCCAGGAGCGTTTGCAGCCGCGTGGCGACGGCCTTCAGCACCTGGTCGCCGATCTCGTGGCCATAGGTGTCGTTCAACCGCTTGAAATGGTCGATATCCAGAATGCCGATCGACAGCCGCGTCTGGCGCTTCAGGCAGTCATTGGCAATCCGCGGTCCCTGATCGAAAAAGTAGCGCCTGTTGTAGAGGCCGGTGAGATAGTCGATCGCAGCGGCGGAGCGGAGCTGGCGAAGTTGCGACAGCGTCTCGATGATCCGCCCGATGCGGCATTGCAGCTCTTCGCTGACGAAGGGCCGGCGCAGAAAGTCGCTGGCGCCGGCCTTGAGGAAGGCCGTCGCTGCCAGCCGCTCGTCCGATGCGGAAAGGCCGAATACCCGCAGGCGATGCGAATTGTGCCTATGGGTAATCTGGCGCGTCAGTTCCGAGCCCGTCCCATCCGGCAGCGCATCGTCGATGAGAACCAGCTCGATCTCCTCGTATTGGTCGAGAGCCCGGATGGCGGCAGCCCCCGACGCGGCCTCGTAGACCTGGAACCGCTGCATCTCGAGGCTGTCGACCAGCATCTTGCGGGCCACCGGCATCGCATCCACCACCAGGACCCTCGTCTTGCTGTTGGCAATTGAGCGGCGAACCGAGGCGACGAGATTGTCGGCCGCCTGCACGGTGTCCTTCAGCACATAGTCGATGATGCTGCGCTCCATGAGCCGGCTGCGCATATCGAGGTCGGACGATGCCGTGAAGACGATGGTGGGCAGCCGGTGATCGAGCAGCAGGTCGAGCGCTTCGCCATAGGCGGCATCCGGCAGGTTGAGATTGACCACCGCCAGGCTGAATCCATGGTCGCCGAAGCGGATCGTTGCCTCCAGCGTTTTCAGGGACGTGCAGAGCGCGACATCGATATTGAGTTCGGCGCGAAAACGGTGGGTCAGAAGCGAAGCGAACATCCGCGAGTCTTCCACCAGAAGCACCCGCTGGCCGCGACGAAGACCCGGGTTCAGGTCTCGCGCGAATGTTTCGAAACTCAGGTCATTCATACCCTGCCGCGCCTCCAGGAATGCGACCGTCTGACCTTCAGTGTGATCACTGGCATAGTCGAGCGATCGTCATCGCGGTCAGTGAACACCCGGCACCGACAGTTGTAAAGATCCGCCGACAGGGATGACTGCCGGTGGACCCGGTCGGGTGCCGAGACACCCGCTGCTTTCTCAGGCATAGGCCTTCTGCTGTCGCATAGACTGGATCTGCAGGAGCGTGTCCAGGTTCTGGTTGACGCGGCAATAGAATTCCTCGTCGATGAACGGCCGCAATATGAAGTCGTTGCCGCCCGCCTTCAGGAAACGGGCCGACAGCAGCCGGTTGGTCGAGGACGAGACGCCGATGATCCGCAGCTGGTGCGATCCGATGCTGGAGCGGATGCGCCGCGTCAGCTCGAAGCCGTCGATATCGGGCATGTTGTAGTCGGTGATCATCAGGCCGATGTCGGCATGGGCCTTGAGGATCTCCAGCGCCTTGGTGCCGTTCTCGGCAACGCTGACGCGGAAATTGTATCGCTTGAGGCGGCTTGTGAGCAGCGCCCGTGCCGTCGCGCTGTCATCGACGATGAGCACGTGGTGACGGTGATTGGTCAGGAAGCGGCAGACGGACTCTGCCAGCAGGTCCACTGCGAAAATGTTGTCCTTCAGGATATAGTCGACGATATCCTTGGCGAGCAGCGTGTCGCGCATGCCTTCGTGGAACGTGCCGGTGAAGACAATCGTCGGAATGCTGAGATCGATCAGGTATTCCAGTGCCTCGCCATTTTCCGCACCGGGAAGGTTGATGTTCGAGATCGCCAGCTTGATCGGCTCGGGTGATTTGTCATAGGCCAGCTGCAACTCTTCGAAATTGCCGCAGACCTCGATCTCGATGCCGAAAAGCTCCTTGAGCCTCTTGCTGATCATCGCGGTGAAGACATGCGAGTCCTCCGCCAGAAGAATGCGTGCGCCCGCGAAGGTGCCGCCCGAATATTGCATTCCGGAAATGCCTAAAAATGCCATGACAAACCTTCGCTGATCTTGCTCCCACTGGACGCAAGCTACGGCAAAGCATTTGAGTTTGTGTTAATTTCGCGACGGCTTATGTAAATCGGCAAAGCAACGGAGAAACGAGCGAGCATTGCCGAGTAGATCAGGACGAGACCTCGGGCTTTCCATCGGCTTTGCGGCGACCGGGACGGGCACGGACCTCAGGTGGAGCAACCGCTTCCGCCGCAGGAAGGGCTGGCTCGTCGACCGCGTCGCCAATTTCGCCGCCGGCTGCCGGAAGACCCGCTTCCTCCCTCGCCCGCTGCCTTTCCGCACGGCGGCTGATGTGCAGTTCCTGCTGCGGGTACGGCATGTCGATGCCTTCCTTTTTGAAACGCTCGAGGATGGCAATGCGCAGATTGTTGCGGATCGGCATGCCGTCGGAAAGGTCCGCCAGATAGAAGCGCATCTCGAAGTCCAGCGACGACGGACCGAAACGCAGGAATTCGACATGCGGCTCCGGGTTTCGAAGCACCTTGGGGACAGCTTTGACCAATTCCAGCAGGATCTCCATCACCTGCTTAGGATCGCAGTCGTAGCCGACGGAGACCGGGATTTCCGAGCGCGCAAGCCTGTTGCGGTGCGTCCAGTTACCGACGGACGCGTTGATCAGCTCCGAATTCGGCACGATGATCGATTGCTGGCGAAAGGTTTCGATCTCGGTGGCGCGGACCGAAATGCGCTTGACGATGCCTTCAGATGTCCCGGACACGATCCAGTCTCCGACCTTGAAAGGCCGTTCCACCAGAAGGATGAGCCCCGAGACGAAGTTGGAGACGATGTTCTGCAGGCCGAAGCCGATACCCACGGAAAGCGCGCTGGCAACCAGCGCCAGGCTGGACAGATCGATACCCGCAGCCGAAATGCCGATCACGGCGGCAATGGCCACGCCGAGATAGCCGATGCCCGTCTTGACCGAATTGCGAACGCCGAGATCGACCTGTCCGCGCGCCATGACGGTGCCGTCCAGCCAGCGCTGGAACCAGCGGGTGACGAAGTAGCCGCCAATGAAGAAGAGGATGCCGGCAAGGATGCCGACCAGGGAAATCCGGATGCTACCGAGCCTGATCTCCGTGAACAGCCGGTAGAAGAAGATTTCCAGATCCTGGACGTGGAACCCCCACGACAGGAGGATCAGCGGAATGCCGGTCATCAGGGCAAAGACGTAGATCGCCAGCCCCGCCACCAGGCCTGCCTGGTCGAGCATGGCGCTGCTGATGCTGGCCCGGCTCTGCAGGAAGCGGCCGACCGAGGTTTCGGGGAAATTGTCCTGATCCGACACCGCCTTGCCGAGCAGGATGCCGAGATACATGGTGACGATGACAGCGCTGGTGACGATCAGCTGCAGCGCCATGAAGCGCGCCAGTCCGACATAGCCGATTACGGCCGTGAAGATCAGGGCGGTGCCGATGACCCTGAGGATGATGGCCATGCCGTGCGGCCAGCGACGGCCAGGCGCCTCGGGATCGCCGCTCTTGGACAGGATCGGCTTGCCGAAAGACACGGCAATGAAGATCAGGCCGATGATCAGCGCTGCGAAGAAGCTCTTGGCGACCGTGACGATGACGGGCGACCCCATCGACTCGCTGATCCGGTTGAGGACGAAATCGAGGCCGTTGACGGTGGCGACGGCGAGCAGGCACCAGCCGATCGAACGCGCGCCCTTGTTCGAAAGCTTCACCAGCCGCCAGCTCGGCTCGAACGGCGCAAAAATGGCGTTGACGACGCTGGCGACGAAGTAAACCAGCCCGATGAAGCCGAACAGCGCGCCAAATACCGGAGCGATGTCCGGCCTGAGCACGTTGAAGCTTTCGAGAAAGAAGAACGACAGAACCAGGAAGGCCGCCAGCGACAGCGCCCGGATCATCGTCGACCAGAAGGCGATGGACAGGCGGTTGATGTAGGACGGCGCCTCTATCGTCTCGTCGCGGAAGAAATAACGCCCGAACAGCCGGTAGCCGCCGGCCATGAAGATCATCGCTGCTGCGAGCGACAGGAAAACCGCCGTGAACAGCGGAACCCGCTTGAACTTCCAGACGAAGGTCGCCCAGCTCGAAAGCGCGTTGCGAAAGTTGACGGCCTCCTGGACGAGGGCCTGGCCTGCGTCGTTGAAGGTCGACAAGGTGAGTTCGGTTCGGCGGAAAAGCGTGTCCGCGAAGAGGCGGCGGCGCATCTCCGTGATCTCGCCGGAGACCCGCGTCGCGCTGGCCGTCAGATTGTCGGCATCGCCCATGACGACGTTGATCTGTGCGATCGCGGCTGTCAGCTTCTCGCGCTCCTGCGTCACGATCGCAGCTTCGGGAGGCTGGCCTTCCTTCGGAGGCGCGCCGATCTGGGTCAGCCGCGCAGTCATTTCCTCGGCGTGCGGCTTCAGGCGCGCCGATATGGCAGCGGCGCTGCGGGTAAGATCGTCGGCCTTGCCGGCCAGTGTCACCAGCGCATCGTCGTCGGACCTGCTTTGCTTGATGCTGTCCTCGAGGGAGGCAAGCTGCTTGCGGGTCTGGTCGATCTCGGCTGCCGTACGATCGAGACCGTTGGCGACAGGCTGCACCTTCTTCTGGCCATCCGCCTGCGGCGCGTCGGGCGTGGTCGCCGGCTGCGGCGGAGCTGCGTCGGGCGCGGAGCCGGCATCCACCGGGGGCGCGCTGGCGTCCGCCGGAGGCGATGCCTGCGGCGCCGTCGTCTCAGCGGCCGGCGCCTGCTGCGCCCGCACAGGCAGCGTCGCCGCTGCGGCCGACACGGCAAGCGTCAGGACAAGGATCGAGATCGAGTTCAGAATTGGTCGCAAGCGTCTTCCCCAAGGCAACTGGTCAGGTAGCGAAATCGCCGTCACTCGCTTGTAAAGCAAACCAAGGCGACAGAAAGGCGGCCCGGCCGCTCTGCAACGTGCCGTCGGTGCTGGAAGCTTTGCGATTGGTATGGATCAGTCGATCGAGAAATTCAACATCGCGCGCGTCCCCTGGCGATCGGGCGCATAGAGAATGCTCGACTTCAGGCTCGAGGCCATGGCGGTCAGGATCTTGGTTCCGAGCCCGGTTCCCTTCGCAGGCGCGCCCTGGTCGAAGCCAACGCCGTCGTCCTCGATCTGAACGCGAAGGCCACCCTCGCCCGTGTGGTCGACGACGACGCGGATCTCGCCGGTCTGGCCGACGGGATAGGCGTATTTGAACGCATTCGTCACAAGCTCGCTGATGATCAGCCCGAGGGTGATGACCTTGTCGGTCGACAGGATCACATCGTCGCATTGCAGCACGACCCGGTGCGGCCGCTGGTCGTCGCGCATGGAGGCTTCGAGTTCGCCGAGCAGGCTTTCGAGATACTCCTTGACGCGGACGGTGCCGACCTCATGGCTGGTGTAGAGGCGACGGTGGACACTGGCGATGGCATTGATGCGGATCTGCGTCTCCTGCAGTGCATCGATGGTCACCTGATCCTTGGTGACGGAAGCCTGCATGCGGATCAGCGCTGCCACCAGGCCGAGGCTGTTGGCGATGCGGTGATTGACCTCGGACAACAGCAGCTCTGCGCGGTCGCGCTCGTGGCGGATGACCGCCTGGGCGCGCAGCGTATCGCGGCGAAACCGCGCGCGCTCGAGACCTTGCGCCAAGGCCGCAGCCAGGAGGTCGAAATAGTCCGAGGACACGCCTTTCATCACATAATCGTCGGCGCCGGCCTTCAAGGCGGCAACCGCCACGCCGGCGTCTCCCGAACCGGTGGCATAGATGACCGGCGGATGGTCGGCACCCGAGACGATGCAGGGCAGCAGATCGAGCCCGGTCTCGCCCTGGAGGAAATGGTCCAGGACGATCGCGTCGATGCCGCCTTCGGACAAACGCGCCATGCCGGACGCGCCGTCCGTTGCCAGATGAAACTCGTAGCCGCGACGCTGCATGTTCTTGCGCGTCAGCACGCCGAGTGCTTCATCGTCGTCTATATAAAGAATGTGGAT
>CAZZZI010000274.1:0-3088 GCA_964658415.1 uncultured Sphingomonas sp.
GGCTGGAACTCGCCGAAACCCGCCGCGACCAGGCGGTCTGCGGGCACCCCTTGCGAAATCAGGTATTTGACGACGGCAATCGCGCGCGCCGACGAGAGTGCCCAGTTGTCGGCATACTTTCCATTGCCGGACAGCGGCACGTTGTCGGTGTGACCGTCGACGCGCAGCACCCAGTTGATCTCAGGCGGAATTTCCTTGGCGACGTCGATCAGCGCCTTGGCGAGCTTTGTCATCTCCGTAAGCCCCTGCGTATTGAGGTCCGCGCCACCCGACGGAAACAGGACTTCCGACTGGAACACGAAGCGGTCGCCGACGATGCGGATATTATCGCGGTCCGACAGGATTTCGCGCAGACGCCCGAAGAAGTCCGAACGGTAGCGGTTGAGCTCCTGCACCTTCTGGGCTAGGGCGACGTTCAGACGGCGCCCGAGGTCGGCGATCTTCACCTGCGAGGAATCGTCCTTGGCTTCCGAGGCCTGCAAGGCCGCCTCGACGGCGGCGATCTGGTTGCGTAGCGCAGCAATCTGCTGGTTGAGCAGATCGACCTGGCTGAGCGCCCGGCTGCTCGCCTGCTTCTGGTCGTCGAGCTGCTGCGTCAAATTGCCGATCCGCGCCTGCGATGCCTCCGTGCTGCCGGAGCCCTGAGCAAGCAGCGTCTGCAGCCGCGACTTCTCGCTTTGCGCCGAGGCCAAAGACGCCTGCAGGTTGGCAACGGAATCCTCGAGATCCTGCTTGCCGCTCTTCTCCAGCGCCAGCAACTGCGTCAATTCGTTGATCTGACCATTCAGCCGCGCCAGCACCTCGTCGCGACCGCTGAGCTGGCGGCTTAGGATGAACTGGCCGATGACGAAGACCGTCAACAGGAACATGATGGCCATCAGCAGCGTCGACAGGGCATCGACGAAGCCCGGCCAGTAATCGATGGTCCGCTGGGTGCGGCGATTGCGCGAGAGCGCCATGGCTACTTGCCCCCGGTCTTTTCAATGCTGCCGATGCGATCGGAAAGCCGGTCCAGCGTCCGGCGCATGGATTTCGCCTCTTCCTGCTGTGCCTCGATCCAGTCGCGCAGCATCTGCTGCTCGTTGCGCATGTTCTTGACAAGGCCCTGGATGCCATCGGCAAGATTGGCCATGGCCGCAACCGACCGCTGGCCGCTGCCGCCCTCTTCGGCGATCTGGCGCATGTGCTCGGAGAGAGCGCGGACATCGTCAGAGGATGCCCCGTTGGCAGCGTCCGACACCTGAGACATGTCGGAGCCGACATCCGTCACGGACGACAGCCAGTTTTCCAACTCCGTGTAGAAGCGGCTCTGCGCCCGACCGGCCTGCAGGTCGAGGAACCCGAGGATCAGCGAACCGGACAGACCGAGAAGCGATGACGAGAAAGCCGTGCCCATGCCGACCAGCGGCGCGGCGAGGCTTTCTTTCAGCGTGCCCAGGATGTCGCCGCCCTCGGCCACATCCAACGACTGGATGACTTTGTTGATCGATCCGATCGTGCCGATCAGGCCCCAGAACGTGCCGAGCAGACCGAGGAAGACCAGAAGGCCGATCAGATAGCGCGAGATATCCCGCGATTCGTCGAGGCGGGAGGCAATCGAATCGAGGATGGAGCGCAGCGTGGCCGTCGACAGCGACATCGACTTGCGGCTGCCGAGCAGCGCACGCATCGGTGCCAGCAGTTTGGGATTGCGGTCGACCTTGTCGGCATCGCCGACGGCAAGAAAGGAATTGAACCAGCGGACTTCCGGCCGTAGCGACAGAACGTGGTTGAAAACCAGGATGATGCCGACCACGAGAACGCCGAGGATCAGGCCGTTCAGGCCCGGATTGTGCATGAACGCTTCCTGCCCCTGCCGGAACAGGATGGCGGCAATGAAGCCGACGATGATGAGAAACAGGATCATCGTCCAGAAGAAGGCCATCGGGCTCGACAGCCTGTACGCGCGGCTCTGCATCGGATCGTCCATCGATCCAAGGTCCGACAATTTCACATTTTTCATGAATACCTCAGCCAGCGCATTTCCCGCATGCGAAGACTAGAGCATCATTGCGCCGAATTGAAGGGCGCCGCGCCACAAAACATGTGCGCTGCGGCAGGCAATCCGGAACGGGTAAAGGTGCGACTTTGCTGATTTAACGGGTCGGGATCGGCCGCTTGACGACTTCGGCCAGCGCCTTCTGGATGTACTCGTTGCCGCAGATGACCGAGCCCTTTTCGAGCATTTCGGTGCCGCCGTCGAAATCGGACAGGAAGCCACCGGCCTCCCGAATCAGCAGCACGCCGGCAGCGATGTCCCAGGCGTTCAGGCCGGTTTCCCACATGCCGTCGAAGCGACCGGCTGCGACGTAGGCGAGATCGAGCGCTGCAGAACCGAGCTGGCGCACGCCGGCGACCTCGCCCATGACATGGCGCAGTTCGACCAGGAACTTGCCGTGATTGCCGCGGCCGAGATGCGGTACGGCGCAGGAGACGACGCAATCCGACAGTACGCGACGACCGCCAACGCGCAGGCGCCGGTCGTTGAGGAAGGCACCGCCGCCGCGCTCGGAGGTGTAGAGTTCGTCGGTCGCCGGGTTGAAGATCACGCCGGCGACGATCTCGCCGTTGCGTTCCAGGCCGATCGAGACGGCAAACAGCGGGATGCCGTGCAGGAAGTTGGTGGTGCCGTCGAGCGGGTCGACGATCCAGCGATGGGCGCCGTCGGTGCCGATGATCTCCTGGCTTTCCTCGCCCAGGAAGCCATAGGTCGGACGCGCCTTCATCAGCTCTTCGCGGATGATCTTCTCGGCCTTGAAATCCGCCTGCGAAACGAAATCGCCAGGTCCCTTGACCGAAACCTGCAGGTTCTGCACCTCACCGAAATCGCGGCTCAGGGACTTGCCTGCCTTGAGAGCGGCCTGGACCATAACATTGAGAAGAGCTGAGCGGGCCATATGGCAATTCCTTGAAACACGAAAGACGCCTTCCGGACCCGGATCAGGGTCCCGGCTGGGCGGGATCGGCGGCGCGATAAAGATTGGCGGCCTCAAGACCACAAAACCGTGCGCATTTCAAGGGGAGAGCCGCATAGCTGCCTTGCGCAGCG
>CAZZZI010000274.1:3188-6410 GCA_964658415.1 uncultured Sphingomonas sp.
CCCCTTGGCCCCTAGAACTTCTGCTGCGTCATCAGGATTTCGCGGGCCAGCTGGTCGAGCGGCAGGACGCGATCGACGCCGCCATGGGCGATGGCTTCCTTCGGCATGCCGAACACCACGCAGCTCGCCTCGTCCTGGGCGACCGTATAGGCGCCGGCCTGCTTCATCTCCAGCATGCCGCGTGCGCCGTCGTCGCCCATGCCGGTCATGATGACCCCCATGGCATTCGAGCCGGCGGCCCTTGCGGCAGAGCGGAACAGCACGTCGACAGAAGGCCGGTGGCGCGAGACGAGAGGTCCCGGCTTCACCGAAACGGAATAGCGGGCGCCGTGACGCTCGAGCAGCATGTGCCGGTCGCCGGGCGCGATCAGCACATGGCCGCGCAGGACAGGGTCGCCGTCGACGGCTTCCTTGACCTCGACCTCGCACAGGCCATTCAGCCGCTTGGCAAAGGCGGCCGTGAATTTCTCCGGCATGTGCTGGACGATGACCATGCCCGGCGAATTGGCAGGCAATGCCTCCAGCAGCTCGCGCAGAGCCTCGGTCCCGCCGGTCGACGCGCCGACGCAGACGACCATCTCGGTGGTCTTGGCCATGGCCTTGCCCGACGGCGGCGGCAGCATGACGTCGGCCGTCAGCTTTGCTGCGGGGCCCGAGCGCGCAGCACTTGCATCGCCCGGACGCCGGTTTCCCGGAATGCGCGCGTGCGAGGCCGCCTTGACGACTTCGCGGATCCGCACCGCCTCGTCAGCCAGATAGTCGGCAGCACCGATCCGCGGCTTGAGGATGATGTCGACCGCACCCGCTTCCAGCGCCTGCAGCAATGTCTCCGACCCTTCTTCCGTCAGTGACGAGCACATCACGACGGGGATCGGTCGCTGCAGCATCAGCTTGCGCAAAAAGGTGATGCCGTCCATGCGCGGCATCTCGACATCGAGGGTGATGACATCGGGAATCTCTTCCTGGATCTTGCGGGCGGCGGCAAACGGATCGGTCGCCACTCCCATGATCTCGATATCCGGATCCTCCGACAGGATCGCGGTCAATGTCTGCCGGACACTGGCGGAGTCGTCGATGATAAGAACGCGGATTTTCTTTGCCATACCTGTTCCGTGACGTTAGAGGCGCTGAAAGACGGTGTTGGAGACCTGCTTCAAGGGTAGATCGATGCCTGTGATCGATTCCGAGTGTCCGATGAACAGGTAGCCTCCCGGCAGCAGGCAGTCGCAAAGCCGTCCGAGGACATGCGCCTGCGTTGCCTTGTCGAAGTAGATGAGCACGTTGCGGCAGAAGATGATGTGCATGGGATCGCCGACATCATAGGACTTGTCCATCAGGTTGAGGCGACCGAAGCCGATGCGCGAGCGCAGACGCGGCACGATGCGGACGTCACGCCGTTGCGACTGCTTTGGAACCATCACATATTTCTGGCGTAGCAATGCCGGCACGGGCTCGATGAGAGTGTCCGCATAGATGCCCTGCCTTGCCGCCTCCAGCACGTCCGTGCTGAGATCGGTGGCAAGGATCGAGTAATCGGCACCGGAAACGCGCCCGATGAATTCGGACAGCACCATGGCCATCGTATAGGGCTCGGCGCCCGTCGAGCAGGCCGAACTCCAGGCCCGCAGACGGGTCTGGCCACGGCTGACGAGATCCGGCAAGGCCGACTGCTCGAGATAATCGAAGTGCTTCGGCTCGCGGAAGAAGTCCGTCTTGTTGGTGGTGACGGCATCGATCAGGTGCACCGTCTCCGTTTCCAGCCCGCCATGATTGAAGATGTAGTCGCAGTATTCGTCGAAGGAACTGATCCCGGTTGCCCTGAGGCGCCGCCGCAGGCGCCCTTCGAGCATGGTCAACTTCGTCAGCGGCATCTTGATGCCGCTATACTCATAAATGAACCTGGCAAGCTTATCGAAATTGCGCTTGCTGATGCTGTCGCCGAAAGCCTGACTCTCTTGTTGGGGAACGCTCATGCTTTTGCCCATCAAGCCGCTTGACCGGCGCGCGGAGACAGCAGGGCCGCATCCTCGCTCGAAAGCAGTTGCGCCAGGTCGACGATGACGACGAAGCCGTTTTCGCGACGGACGACCCCGGCAATATAGTCGGAGCGCCAGCGAATGCCGATATCCGGCGCAGCCTCGATCTGGTCATTCCTGAACGGCGTGACCTCGAAAACCCGGTCGGCAACCAGACCCAGGGTCAAGGTCTTCGGGCCGATCGGCACGTCGAGTACCAGCACGCGGGTGTGTGGCGTGGGAACGGTTTTCGACAGGCCGAGCTTCAGCCTGAGGTCGATGGTCGGCACCCCCTGCCCGCGCACGTCGCGCAGGCCGAGAAGATAGTTTGGACCATTGGGGATCTTGAAGGCCTCGGCATAGTCGAGGATTTCGCGAACAACCTCGACCGGAACAGCGAAGACTTCTTCGCCCAGGCTGAAGGTGACGAACTGCGATTCGTGAGCTGCTGTGGCCATGGTTATGCGCTTTCCTTGAAATCTTGATCGTCGGAATCGGGGCCCCCCATGGTGAGATCCAGGGCAAAGCCCCTGGCTCTTGCCTGCTGGGCGGCGATCGTGTGGGTGCCTTTTCCAATCGTCGCCGATTTGCGCTCCGTCGCTTGCACGGGCGCCCTGGTCGATGGTCTGGCGGCGGCTCTTTGGACCACGGGCTTCTGGGCGACGCTATCCACCTTGAAGAACGCGATAGACGTCTGCAGCTCCTCGGCCTGGGCGGCGAGCTCTTCCGAGGTCGCCGACATCTGCTCGGAGGCACCGGCATTCTGCTGGGTGACCTTGTCGAGCTGCTGGATCGCCTCGTTGATCTGCGAGGCACCGATATCCTGCTCGCGGCAGGCGGCGGAGATTTCGGAGATCAGTTCGGCGGTCTTGCGGATATCCGGCACGAGGCGTCCGAGCATGTCGCCGGCCTCGGCTGCAGCCTTGACGGTGTCGCCCGACATCGAGCTGATCTCGGCGGCGGCAGACTGGCTGCGTTCGGCAAGCTTGCGAACTTCCGAGGCAACGACCGCAAAACCCTTGCCGTGCTCGCCGGCACGGGCGGCTTCGACGGCGGCGTTGAGCGCCAGCAGATCGGTCTGGCGAGCGATTTCCTGGACGATGCCGATCTTCTCGGCGATGGTCCGCATGGCCACGACAGCCCGGCTCACCGCCTCACCCGAGGCTTCGGCATCCTTGGCCGACTGGCGGGCGATCTTTTCGGTCTG
>CAZZZI010000275.1:0-6409 GCA_964658415.1 uncultured Sphingomonas sp.
TAGAAGGGCTTCATCTTGTCGTGCAGGATGGTGTTGATTTCCTCGTCCATCAGCGCCTCGATCTCGTGAGAGCGGGCATTGCCGATGATGATCAGGCGGACATAGTCGCAGATGAAGGCCGTCAGTTCCTTGTTCTTCAGGATCGTCGGCGCCGTCTGGAAGATCGAGGATTCGTCCGGATTGTCGATATGGGCTTCGATCTCGTTGCGCGACTTGGTGCGCAGGTCGCGCATCAGGGCATAGAGGACGCCGAGAACGTCGAGATAGTTGCGTTCCTTCGGCACCGAATGCTTGAAAGCCTCGCCCAGCGCCTTACCGGAATCCTTGATGACTTTCATGGTGTTGGCCATGATGAAGCCGCCGAAGCCGGCACCCCCGATCACCAGGAACTCGAACGGCTGCATCAGCGCGCCGAGATGGCCGCCCATGGCCATGAAGCCCCCGATGATGCAACCAAAGGTCACAACGAATCCGATTATGATATTCATCGACGGTCCACACCTGACGTTGTTTCTTGGGTCTGGAGTAGGGTGCCTATCTTGCGTGAAGCTGTTTTCATGCCGCTTTTGCCAAGTCTTCCAAAGTGTCAGCTTCGCACAAGGAAGTGCTGAGATAACGCCAGCCAAGGGCATCCATGCCCATCTAGCGAATGGACACGCACGCCACGGGCGGCATCCATTGCGCTATTCTCCAATGTCCGGAGGGCGTTGCCATGCAGTCTGGTATTTATGTGTCTCTATCCTCGCAGATGGCCCTTGAACGGCGACTGACGACGATCGCCGACAACATGGCCAACGTGAACACCACCGGTTTTCGCGGTACCGAGGTCAAGTTCAACCAGGTGCTCAGCAACACAGACAACAAGCTCGGCACCAAGGTGGCGTTTGTCACCCAGGGCAACGACTACCTGTCGACCGAATCGGGCGAGTTGCAGAACACCGGCAGCCCCTTCGATTTCGCCGTCAAGGGCGATGCCTGGTTTGCAATCAACACGCCGGCGGGAACCGTTCTGACCCACGACGGGCGTTTCTCCATGACGTCGACGGGTGCCCTGGTCTCTTCGCGCGGCTTCCCGGTTCTCGACCCCAACGGCGGCCAGATCCAGCTCAACCCGCAGGGCGGCGAGCCCACCGTGACATCCAGCGGCGAAATCCTGCAAAACAACAAGCAGATGGGCACAATCGGGCTCTACACTGCCGACCTCGACAAGGGCTTCGTGCGCTATTCCAACAGCGGCATCATCGCCTCGCAGGCACCGCAGGCCATCGTCGACAGCTCCAAGGTCGGGATCGCCCAGGGCTATCTCGAGAACTCCAACGTCAACGGCATGCGCGAGATGACCCAGCTCATCGAAGTCAGCCGCGCCTTCGACAACATCTCGACGCTCACGGGTTCCAGCGAAAGCTCGCTCGATGAAGCGATCAAGACCCTCGGCAGCAAGTCATCGTAAAGGGTCGATAGATGGATCAGCTCGAAGACGCGATTTTCGACCCGGCCGACGCTGTCGATGCCGAGGAGATACCGGCTGCGGAAGTACTGCCCGAAATACCGATTTCTCCCAAGCTCGGGCAACTGGCCGAGCTTGCCCGCTATTTCAGCCTGCCGGAGCAGGCTGTCGCCCATGGCGGCCATGTCAGGACCATTGCCGCCGGTCACTATACGGTCTCGGGCCTGTCGCGGCATGTGCGGCTCGGCGAATTCGTCGGCCATCTCTCGCAAACCGGCGTTCATCTCGGCGAAGTCGTGCGGGTCGAGCAGGACCTGATCTTCGTCTGCCCGATCGAGCCGGGCGCGCCGATCGGCATCCACGATACCGTCATCCAGAAGGGCGCCTTCCGCATCAGCCCGTCGAGCGACTGGTGCGGGCGTACCATCAATTCGCTGGGTGAGCCGATCGATGGACTGGGCCCCCTCACGCAAGGCCCGACACCCCGCTCGATCTCCAACATCGCGCCGCCGTCGATGACGCGCCAGCGAGTCGAGAAGGGCTTCAAGACGGGCGTCCGCGCCATCGATATTTTCACGCCGCTGTGCCTCGGCCAGCGTCTCGGCATCTTTGCCGGGTCCGGCGTCGGCAAGTCGACGCTGCTGTCGATGCTGGCGCGGGCCGACGCGTTCGACAAGGTGGTCATCGCGCTCGTCGGCGAACGCGGCCGTGAAGTGCGCGAGTTCATCGAGGATACGCTCGGCCCCCATATGAGCAAGTCGATCGCTGTTGTCGCCACCAGCGACGAAAGCCCGATGTTGCGCAAGATGGCGCCGCTGGCTGCCGTCACCATCGCCGAGCATTTTCGCGATGCCGGCGACAACGTGCTGCTGATCGTCGACAGCGTGACGCGCTTTGCCCATGCCATCCGCGAAGTGGCGACGGCCTCCGGCGAGCCGCCGATCGCGCGCGGCTACCCGGCCTCCGTCTTTACCGAGCTGCCGCGCCTTCTCGAGCGCGCAGGTCCGGGGCCGGAAGGCACCGGCACCATCACCGCGATTATTTCGATCCTTGTCGATGGCGACAACCACAACGACCCGATCGCCGACTCCACCCGTGGCATTCTCGATGGCCATATCGTTCTGCAGCGCAGCCTGGCGGAAGAGGGGCGCTATCCGCCGATCGATCCGCTGTCGTCCGTCTCTCGACTTGCCCGCAAGGCGTGGACGCCGGACCAGGAAAAGCTGGTGTCGCGGCTGAAGTCGCTCGTCCACCGTTTCGAGGAAACCCGAGACCTACGCCTGATCGGCGGCTACCGGGCCGGCAGCGACCCGGATGTCGACATGGCGATCAAGCAGGTGCCGCTCATCTACGACGTTCTGAAGCAGCTGCCGACGGATCGCCCGTCGATCGATGCCTTCACCGACCTTGCAACGGCGTTGAAGAATGGCGCTGCTGCCCCGGCCAACGCAAGACCCAGAGGCTGACGTGAAAGCAATCCAGACAGATGACGCCGCAATGCCGACGACGGAGCGCAAGCGCAGGCGCGTTCTACGCGGCGACACCGCGCTGAAAGGCGCAGGCCTGGCGCTCGCCGCGCTGTCGGCTTTCTTTCCCTGGTATGTTTTTCTCAACCCCGACAAGTTCGGCATGCAGGTTGCCGAGGGCGACCGCATGCGGGCGCTTCCCAACAGCTGGGAATCGCGCAATGTCTTCAGCGTCTCGCCGATGGCCTTGACCAACAGCAACCCTGGCGAGGTGAAGCCCCCCGTCAACATCGACCAGCTGACGACGGCAACGACAGGCGCCATCGCCCCGGCCGACATCAAGGGGGCCGATGCCGAAAACCAGCCCTTTCCGGGCCTCTCCGATTTCCGCCTGCTGCACGTCTCCAACGGCCGAGCACTGATCCAGGATGCTGCCGGCATGTATGTTGTCAGGATCGGATCCGTCCTGCCCGACAACAGCCGCCTGTCCCGGCTCGAGCAGCGCAAGGGCAAGTGGGTGATGATCACCTCGACCGGCGCCGTCTACGACGCGCAGTAAGTCCGCGCCCTCGGGCGGACGATTTCCGAAACAGCTCCAGCAGGGAAGGGCGCCGGCGCTGCCAGGCAGCGGCAGATGCGCGTGCGGCAAGCCTAAGCATATTCGAAGTTACGCAAACAAACGAATTTGCCGCAAGTCCCACGCAAGATTACCGGCCTAGAAGTCTAGGCAGACGAATGGAGATGATCCCCATGCAACCTATCCAGCTTTTTGACCTAGCATCGCGCCAAGCAGAATGGCTGTCGGTGCGTCAGCAGGTGGTTGCAGGCAACATCGCCAACGCCAACACCCCCAAATTCCATGCCAAGGACGTCACCCCGTTCGAAGCCGTGCTCAACAACCAGACGGTTGGCATGGCACGCACGAACCCGGCGCATATGTCCGGCACCGAAATGGGCAGCACCGGTGATATCGGTGTCGAGGAAGCCTCTCTCAATCAGGAAATCGGTGTCCAGGAATCGGGCAATACCGTTGGCCTGGAAAACGAACTGACCAAGACCGGTGAAATTCAGCGGCAGTACGGTTTGAACACCGCCCTCGTCAGTTCCTTCAATCGCATGATGATGATGGTCGTGGGGAAATAAAAAATGGATCCATTAACTGCTGCCATGAAGGTGGCAGGCTCAGGTCTCGAAGCTCAATCGACCCGCCTGCGCATCGTTTCTGAAAATATCGCCAACGCGCGTTCGACCGGCGACACGCCGGGCGCCAGCCCCTACCGCCGCAAGACGGTAACCTTCGGTGCCGAGCTCGATCATGCCAACAACCTGACCACCGTCGGCGTCAAGAAAGTCGGCCAGGACCAGGGCAAGTTCGTCGAGGAATACGATCCCGGCAATCCGGCTGCGGACCAGAGGGGCTACGTCAAGATGCCGAACGTCAACGTCCTCGTTGAAATGGCGGATATGCGCGAAGCCAATCGCTCCTATGAGGCCAATCTCCAGACGATCAAGCAATCGCGCGATCTTATCAATTCCACCATCGATTTGTTGAAGTCCTGATCATGATTGACGCCATCAAAAGTCTCTCCTCACTGTCTTCGATGACACGCGGCCTCGGCAGCGTCTCGGAAGATGCGTCCTCTTCGCTGACGACAGGCATGATGCCTGGCCTCACGAACGGTCTCACGAGTGGTTCGACCCCGGGCGCGACGCCCGGTGCCGACACCGGAATGAGTTTCGCCTCGGTCATGAGCAGCATGGCAAAGGATACGGTCAGCACCCTGAAGGGCGCCGAAGCCGCATCCTTTGCCGGCATCAAGGGCACGATGGGCACGCGCGAGGTGGTCGATGCCGTCATGCAGGCCAACCAGACCCTGCAAACGACCGTCGCAGTCCGTGACAAGCTTGTCTCGGCCTTCCTAGACATCACGAAAATGCAGATTTAACGGGATCGGACGAAGACATGAGAGCGCTTGCCATTGCGGCTACGGGCATGGATGCCCAGCAGACCAATCTCGAGGTCATCGCGAACAACATCGCGAACATCAACACGACGGCTTACAAGCGCTCCCGCGCCGAGTTTTCGGACCTTCTCTACCAGACGGAACGCGCCAAGGGCATCGCCAACCGCCCCAACCAGGCGGCCGTTCCCGAGGGCGCCAATATCGGCCTCGGCGTGCAGACCTCGGCCGTGCGCAACATCCACATCCAGGGCGAGCTCTCGCAGACCGAGAACGATCTCGACGTCGCGGTTGTCGGTCGCGGCTGGTTCCAGATCCAGATGCCCGACGGCACGACGGCCTACACCCGCGCCGGCTCCTTCAACAAGAGCGACACCGGCCAGATCGTTACCGTCGACGGCAATGTCCTGCAGCCCGGCATCACCGTGCCGAACAATGCCAGCAAGATCACTATCAGCAGCACCGGCGAAATTTCGGCAACCATCGGCACGGCGGCGACGCCGACCGTCCTCGGCCAGATGCAGCTGGCAAACTTCGTCAACGAGGCAGGCCTGCAGCCGATGGGCAGCAACCTGTTCACGCAGACGCCGGCCTCCGGCGATCCGGTGGTGTCCAATCCGAACATCGACGGCTTCGGCGCCATCAAGCAGGGCTACCTGGAATCCTCGAACGTCGACCCGGTGAAGGAAATCACCGAGCTGATCACCGCCCAGCGCGCCTATGAAATGAATTCCAAGGTGATCACCACGGCCGACGACATGGCTTCCGTGGTCAGCAAGAACCTCAAGTAGCAAAGAGAGGGCCGGACATGATCGTTCGCCAGGCAAAAAGCGTTGCAGTCGCGTGGCTCGCCGTTGCGGGCCTGGCGTGCGGGTTCGTCATGGCCCCTTCCGCCAGTGCCGAGGATCTCGGAATGGGCAAGGCCGTCGTCCCGACGGAAGCCATCTATCCCGGCGACGTCATCAGCAGCGGGCAGTTGGAGGAGGTGCAGATCACCAATCCCAACCTCACCGGCGACTTCGCCCACTCGATCGACGAGGTCGTCGGCCGCGTCTCCAAGCGGACATTGCTGTCCGGGCGGACCATCGCCATCTCGGCGCTGCGCCAGCCTTACGCCGTCACGCGCGGCTCCAACGTCCGGCTGGTCATGAGCATGGGCGACATGACGATTTCCGCAGCCGGCACGCCCCTCGACGATGGTTCGATCGGCGACCGCGTGCGCGCCCGCAACATCGATTCCGGCATCATCGTCAATGGCACGGTCCTCGAGAACGGTACGATCCGTGTGGTAGCAAAATGAGAAGCCTGCGTTTCCTTCTGGCCATCCTGCTGATGCTGCCGAGCCTGACCGTCCCCGGTCCGGCTGCAGCCATGAGTTCGCGTATCAAGGACATTGCCTCGCTTCAGGCCGGTCGCGACAACCAGTTGATCGGCTACGGTCTCATCGTCGGCCTGCAGGGGACCGGCGACGGCCTGCGCTCGTCGCCCTTCACCGAGCAGTCGATGCGCGCCATGCTGCAGAACCTCGGCATTTC